>NZ_AKVH01000098.1:0-152519 GCF_000278565.1 Pseudomonas sp. Ag1 | reverse complement strand
AGGCCCGACGCGGCTAAACCGGCGTCCTGCCGGTTTACCCGCTSCGCAATACCTGCGTTCGGCCTCGGGCTTATTGGGGCAGTCAGATCAARAKCAAAAGCAARAGCACAGCGGCCTMCCGGCCGGCTTGAGTGTTAAAAGCCAGATCAAAAGCCAGAGCGAAAACMGATCTGCTTTTCTGTGGGAGCGGGCTTGCTCGCGAAAAACCTGAGAGCGCCGCGTTGAATCAGGATRCCCACGTCATCGTTAACGACCTTCGCGAGCAAGCCCGCTCCCACATTTGGACCGTGTCCGCCTTTGATTTTGCGGTTGCTTCACCCCACTCAAGCCGGCTGGTAGGCCGCTGTGAGAGCGCAACCCAATAGCGGCCATAACCGCAGCAACGGATATGCCCCCAACCCCATCACCCCAATTTCACATTCATGATAATCCGCGCGGTAAACACCAATTTCCCCTCCGCATCCAGCATCTCCACCGGCACCACCTTGTCACCCGCCGTTTGCCAGTCGATACCTTCGCCATTGGCCGTCGCCGTCACGCTGCTCTTGGCCTTGGCCAGATACTCCACCGTCATCCCCTTGGGAATCCACCGCGCACCCGCCGGCACGGAAACGTCCGTCATGGTACCCGCCGCCAACTCCGCAGCGTTGCACATGGCAATGGCGTGCACCGTGCCTAGGTGGTTGGTGATGGCCTTGCTGAACGGCACTTCCACCGAGGCAAACCCCGGACGCAACTGGGTCATCAACGGGTTGATGGTGCTGAAGTAGGGCGCCATCTGGCACGCCAGTTTGCTGAACGCTTCGGGGCCAACGCTGTTGAACATGCTCAGGGCCTGACTCATGGTGCTGCCTCGCTGATTAAATGAATTTACGGAATCTTGTTCCGTTACAGAATAATGTTCTGTAACGGAACAGTATTCTGCCCATGGGAAATCTGTCAAGCTGCCTGGGCTTGTTCTTCTTCACTGACTGAGTTCCTGTTCAGCATGCAAACCCCGGATCTGCTTCAGCGTTGCTTCCCTGGCCGAAGGGCCGAATTGAAGCGCGATATCTTCAAGGCAGCCCTGGACCTGTTCAACGAGCAGGGCCTTGAAGCCACCACCATCGAGATGATCCGCGCGCGCTGCGATACCAGCGTCGGCGCCATTTATCATCACTTCGGCAACAAGGAAGGCCTGGTCGCCGCGCTGTTTTTTACCGCGCTGGAGGACCAGGCCGAATTGCGTGGGCGCTACCTTGAATCGGCCAAAACAGCGAAGGAGGGGGTGTACGCACTGGTCCACAGCTATGTCGATTGGGTAGACAGCGAACCGCAGTGGGCGCGCTTCCAGTACCACGCGCATTTCGCGGTGACCAAGGGCCCGTTCGCCGCTGAACTGGAAAGCCGCAACCAGGCGCGCAATGCGTTGCTGAAGGAGTGGATGGTGCTGCCTGGACGGGGTGATCAGCTCAGCCAGGTGCCCGCCGAACTCTTGCCATCACTGATCATCGGCCAGGCCGACAGCTACTGCCGTGCCTGGCTGGCCGGGCGCTCGGCCAGCAGCCCTCGGGTGTACCGGGAAACCCTGGCCGAGGCAGCGTGGCGCTCGGTGGGCGGCGCTTAGGGCGTCGCGTGCATCACGCACAGGGTGCGGGCGTTATCGCCACCCGATAGCGCTCGTCAAAATCATCCGCCAACTGTGCCAGCGTCACCTCTCCCAAACGCTGCAGCAGCAACGCCTGGGCATCGTCAAACGCCTGGTTCAGCGCCGCATTGACGGCCTGTTCCACCAGGCATTGCGGATGATCGGTGGACAGGCCGACGGCAAAGATCGACGACGTGCCAAGGGCATTGTGGATGTCCAGCAGGGTGATTTCACTCAGCGGCTTGCCCAGCATCCAGCCGCCCTGATGGCCTTTTTCCGAACGCACATAACCTTTCTCCTTGAGCAGGCCCAGGGTGCGGCGTACCACCACCGCGTTGGTACCAAGCATCTGCGCGATGGTCTCCGAGGTGGCGCGTTCCTCGTGGCGGCCCATGTGGATCAGCACATGGAGCATGCGCGAAAGCCGGGTGTCGTTTCTCATCTGCAAGCCTCTGAATTTCCTGCCCGAAAGTATCGTTCGTAACGATTGGAGTTGCGAGACGCTTGACGAGGTATTTTTATGTAACTTATGGTGTGTCGTGAGTGCCCGGCAACCGATGCAAGGGCCACCAGAGAGGTCATCTTCATGGTTTACGACGTGATTATCGTCGGCGGCAGCTACGCCGGAATGTCTGCCGGGCTGCAACTGGCGCGGGCTCGGCGCAAGGTGCTGGTGATTGACGCCGGGCAGCGGCGCAACCGGTTTGCGGCCACTTCCCACGGTTTCCTCAGCCAGGATGGCCAGCCGCCGGAGCTGATCGCTGCCGAAGGGCGAGGGCAGTTGATGGAATATCCGACGGTGACCTGGGTGCAGGACACCGCCGTTGAAGCGACTCGAAACCAGGATGGCTTCGTGGTGCGAACCCGTTGCAAGGGTGAGTTCAACGCTAAACGCTTGATTCTCGCTACCGGCGTGGTGGATGAGTTACCCGAGGTCGAGGGGTTGAAGGAGCGCTGGGGCAAGCATGTGTTCCATTGCCCGTATTGCCACGGCTATGAACTGGATCAAGGCCGCATCGGCGTGCTGGCGACGTCGCCGCTGGCCATGCATCACGCGATGCTGCTGCCGGACTGGGGCACCACCACGCTGTTTACCAACGGCGCATTTGTGCCGGATGCCGAGCAGCAGGCGCAACTGGATCGGCGTGGGGTCAGCGTCGAAAGCTCGGCGGTGCGGCGGATTGTCGGTGAGCGGGCGGATGTGGAATTGGCAGACGGGCGGATGATCGCGCTGGACGGTATTTTCACCCTGTCCCGTACGCGCATGGCCAGCCCATTGGCTGAGCAGTTGGGCTGTGAGTTTGTCGAAGGGCCGACCGGGCTCTACCTGCTGACCAACGAGACGCGCCAGACCACCGTGCCCGGTGTGTTTGCCTGCGGCGATGCCAACCTGGCCGGCGGCTCGGTGGCGCTGGCGGTCGGCGAGGGTGTGCGCGCCGGGGTGGGCGCGCACTTTTCGATGATCTTCAACTGAGGTCAGCGCACCAGGCACGGCCGCTTGTTATCGAACGTCCAGCCCGGAATCATGAACTGCATCGCCACGCTGTCATTGCGCGCACCCAGGCCCATGCCTTTGTACAGTTCATGGGCGTGGGCCACGGCGTCCATGTCGATGTCCACGCCCAGGCCCGGTTTGGCCGGCACCTTGATGTGGCCGTCGACAATCTTCAGCGGAGCCTTGGTCAACCGCTGGCCGTCCTGCCAGATCCAGTGGGTGTCGATGGCCGTGATTTCCCCCGGCGCGGCGGCGGCCACCTGGGTGAACATCGCCAGGGAAATGTCGAAGTGATTATTGGAGTGCGAGCCCCAGGTCAGGCCCCATTCGTGGCACATCTGCGCCACGCGCACCGAGCCCTGCATGGTCCAGAAGTGCGGGTCGGCCAGGGGAATATCCACGGATTGCAACTGGATCGCATGCCCCATTTCACGCCAGTCGGTGGCGATCATGTTGGTGGCGGTGGGCAGCCCGGTGGCACGGCGGAATTCGGCCATGACTTCGCGCCCGGAGTAACCGTTTTCCGCGCCGCAAGGGTCTTCGGCATAGGCCAGCACATGATGCTGGTCGCGACACAGGGCGATGGCTTCTTTGAGTGACCAGGCGCCGTTGGGGTCCAGGGTGATGCGCGCATCGGGGAAGCGTTCGGCCAGTGCAGTCACCGCCTCGATTTCGTCGCCGCCGCGCAGTACGCCGCCTTTGAGCTTGAAGTCATTGAAGCCGTATTGCGCCTTGGCCGCCTCTGCCAGACGCACGATGGCTTCGGGCGTCATGGCCTGTTCATGACGCAGGCGGAACCAGTCTTCGGCATCGTCTTCACTGCGATAGGCCAGGTCGGTCTGCTGGCGATCACCGATGTAGAACAGGTAGCCGAGCATCTTCACCGCGTCGCGCTGCTGGCCTTCGCCGAGAAGGGCCGCCACCGGGACTTCGAGGAATTGGCCGAGCAAATCCAGGAGTGCCGCTTCCATCGCCGTGACGGCATGGATGGTGATGCGCAGGTCAAACGTCTGCAAACCCCGGCCCGCCGAATCCCGCGCGGCGAAGGTCTGGCGCATGGCATTGAGAATGCTCTGGTACTGGCCGATGGGCTTGCCGATCACCAGGCTGCGGGCGTCTTCCAGGGTCTCGCGGATGCGTTCGCCGCCGGGTACCTCACCGACGCCGGTACGGCCGGCGCTGTCGGTAAGGATCACGATGTTGCGCGTGAAAAACGGCCCGTGGGCACCGCTGAGGTTGAGCAGCATGCTGTCGTGGCCGGCCACCGGGATGACTTGCAGGCCGGTAACGACCGGGGCGCTGTTGGCGTGGTGCTGGTGTTCTGTGTTCATCGTGTAGTCCTTATTTGCTCAAGACGGGTGCGGGTTGCAGCACGCTGCTGGTGGTCGGGCCGGGCAGTGTCCTGGCGAAAAACACCAGGATGGCCGCAAGGATCGAAGTGCCCGCCAGGCCATACAAACCGCCCTGGATCGAGCCGGTGGTCTGTTCCAGGAAACCAAAGGTGGTGGGCGCGACAAACCCGCCGAGGTTGCCGATGGAGTTGATCAATGCGATCACCGCCGCGGCGATGCGTGCATCCAGGTAACCCTGGGGAATCGGCCAGAACAGCGAGGACGCCGACTTGAAGCCGATCGCCGCGAAGCAGATGGCGATAAAGGCAAAGATCGGCCCGCCGGTAGTGGAGAGGAACATGCCGACGGCGGCGATCAACAGTGCCGCAGCGACCCAGGCTTGCTGGAACTTGAATTTGCCCGCCAGTGCCGCGAAGGCGTACATCGCGATGATCGAGATCAGCCACGGGATGGAGTTGTAGAAACCCACCTGGATGTCGCTCAGGTCGCCCATCTTTTTGATGATGCTCGGCAACCAGAAAGTGGCGGCATAGATCGTCAATTGGATGCAGAAATACAGGGCGCAGAACAGCATGATCTGACGGTCCTTGAGCAGCTTGCCCAGGGTCGGCTTGACCGTGGTGGCGGCGTCACGCTCGCGCTGTTCGCGGTCGATCTCGCCCACCAGCGCATCCTTTTCTTCAAGGCTGAGCCACTTGGCGTCGTGGGGTTTGGAGTCCAGCCAGAACCACACGAAAAAGCACAGCAGCACCGACGCCATGCCTTCGATGATGTACATCCACTGCCAGCCATGCAGGCCCAGCCCGGTGATTTGCAGCAGCACGCCGGACAAGGGGCCGGAGATCAGCGAGGCGAGGGCCGAGCCGCTGAGGAAGATTGCAATCGCCTTGCCGCGTTCGACGCCGGGCAGCCAGCGGGTGAAGTAGTAGATCACCCCGGGAAAGAAGCCGGCTTCGGCCACGCCCAGCAGAAAGCGCAGGATGTAGAAGTGGGTTTCGTTCTGGATGAAGGCCATCAATGTGGCGGTGATGCCCCAGGTGAACATGATGCGGGTCAGCCAGATGCGCGCGCCGACTTTTTGCAGGAGCATGTTGGACGGCACTTCGAACAGCGCGTAGCCGATGAAAAACAACCCGGCGCCGAAGCCGTAGGCGGCCGCACCAATGCCCAGGTCGTGCTCCATATGGGTACGCACAAAGCCGATGTTGACGCGGTCGATGTAGTTGACGATGAACATGATCACGAACAGTGGGAGCACATGGCTCTTCACCTTCTTGATCGCGCGGGCCAGGACCGGGTCGGTGGCAGGCGCAGCTGTCGCAGGGCTGGAAGGGGTCACGGGTCAAACTCCCACTGATTATTGTTGTGCGGGGACGTATTTGGGTTGTCAGAGATGTCTGACAACTTGATAGACATCATACAACTGCATTTTCAGAGATGGCAACCCTTTGTAGGAGCGAGCTTGCTCGCGAAAATCGTCAACGATTACGCGGTTTGGTGCAATGTTTGAGCTGCGACGGGTTTTTTCGCGGGCAGGCTCGCTCCTACAGTTATTTGTTTGTTGTCATACAAGTTGGCTCGTCTAAGAATGCTAGTATTGCCAGGCGCCCCAGAACGGAATTCCTGATGCAAAACCCCAGCTCGGCACCTCATCGCAAGCGCTCCCCGGGCCTTGCCCACGACATCGTCACCGCGCTGACCCAGCAGATTCTCCTGGGGCAGATGGCGCCGGGTGAAAAGCTGCCGTCGGAGTCGGCCATCGTGGGCGAGTACGGCGTCAGCCGCACGGTGGTGCGCGAAGCGCTTTCCAAATTGCAGGCCGCCGGGTTGGTGGAAACCCGCCACGGTGTCGGCACCTTTGTGCTGGAGCGCGACGAGCGCCACGGCCTGCACCTGACCCACGACACCGCCGCCAGCGTGCGCGGCATTCTTGAACTGCGCATGGGCCTGGAAACCCAGGCAGCCGCCCTGGCAGCCTTGCGCCGTACCGATGAACAACTGCAGCAGATGCGCCAGGCACTGGATGATTACCAGGACTCGCTGGCCAACAACGACAGTGCCGTTGAGCCTGACGTGCGCTTCCATCGCCTGATCGCCCAGGCCACTGGCAATACCTATTTCACCGACGTGATTTATCACCTGGGTCACTCGGTAATCCCACGCACCCGGATCAATGCCGAGGAACGCGGCGACGCGGACCTGATGGAGCTGGGGCGCCTGGCGAACCTTGAGCACGAGGCGATCCTGAAAGCCATCCGCCGCCAGGACCCGGACGCGGCCCGGGCCGCCATGCTGTTGCACTTGAGCAACAGCCTGGAGCGGATGACCGGAGAGTAGGCGGGGCTATTTGCTGTCCAGGAAGTCCAGCAGCGCGGCATTGAACAGCGTCGGGTCCTGCAGGAATGCGAAGTGGCTGGTGTTCGGCAGAATCAGCAGGCCCGCTCCCGGAATGGTCGCCGCGATGTATTCGGTGTGTTCTCGCTTGATCGCCTCATCGTGGTCGCCGTCGACAATCAGGATCGGAGTCTTGATGGACGCCAGTTGCGCGTCGGTCCAGTTGGGTTGGCTGGCCCACATATGGCTGATCTGCTCGACGAAGGCGTCGTACTCTTTTGGCGTCGGCGAGTGCCTGGCGTACTCCTGGCCGGCGCGCTCGATGAAGGCGGCGAAGGTCGGGTTTTTCTCTACGCCATCCTTGACCCCGGAGGTCTGGGTGTTGGCGGCAAAGGCGAACACCTTGCCGATACGGTCGGGGTGGCGCAGGGCGAGATCTATACCGATGATTGCGCCGTCGCTCCAGCCGACGATATCGGCACGGGGGATTTTCAGGCTGTCGAGTACGGCGACCACATCATCGGCCATCAAGTCGTAACCGAAGGGGTTCTCGTCCCGGGAACTGCGCCCGTGGCCACGGCTGTCGAGGCTGATGACCGTGTGTTTGGCAGCCAGCGCCTTGACCTGGTTGCCCCAGTAATCGGAATTGGACAGGCCACCGTGCAGCAGGATCACCGGCGAACCATGCCCTGTCTTGGTGTAGTAGACCTTGATGCCATTGACGGCGGCATAGCCGGTCTTGGCCCCCGCAATCGGCGCCGGGGTGGGCGGAAGGGTTTCCCAGCGTTCCGCGGCCTGAACCCCGGAGAAGGACAGCAACAGGCAGGCAGCTGCCAATAAGCGACGTGACATGGCGATTCCTTTTTTGTGAGCAGGTTGAGGTCATCCGGCGCAGATGTGCGCTCGACTCTAGCACCGTGCCTACCTTGGGAAACACGCATTTTTTCCTATCAAAAACGCCCTTTGGAAAGAGAAAAATACAGTTATATCAATGGAATAAATTTGTCTTTTGCAGCGGGTGGGCTAAGGGTTTCAACTGGTGGTTTTTTCGGTCATTCCCGGCAGGGGCATTTTCTTCAATACCGCGATCCGTCTTCTCCTTAAGGTTCAGCTCATACCCGCACAACAAAAAGGAATTGCAATGAGCTTGATCATTTCCATGGCCGCTTTCGCTTTGGCCACTTCCATCACGCCGGGACCGGTGAATGTGGTGGCCATCAGTTCGGGGGCGCGCTTTGGGTTTGCCGCCAGTCAAAAGCACGTGGCTGGAGCCGCGTTGGGATTCACCTTGCTGCTGGTGTTGATCGGCCTGGGGCTGCATGAGGTGCTGGTGCGCTGGCCGCTGCTGACCCAACTGATTCAATGGGGCGGGGTGGCGTTCCTGTTGTACATGGCCTGGAAGCTGGCAGTGGACGATGGGCGCCTGGACGCTGAAGGCACGGCCGCGGCGCCGTCGATGCTCTATGGGGCGATCATGCAATGGCTCAACCCCAAGGCCTGGCTGGCGTGTGTGGCAGGCATGGGGCTGTTTGTCGCCGATGGCGATGCGCAGCAAGTCTGGCTGTTTGCGACGATCTACCTGGTGATTTGCTACTTGTCGGTGGCGTGCTGGGCGTACGCCGGGACGTTCCTGCGCCGCTACCTGAGCAATCCCCAGGGCATGCGCCTGTTCAATCGCTCGATGGCCGCCTTGTTGGTGGCCAGCGTGGGGTATCTGCTGCTGGCCTGATTCAGCCGCGATATTGCCCGGGCGTCGCCGCCAGGTGCTGTTTGAACGTGCGCTGGAAATGCGCCTGATCAGAAAAGCCGGCCGCCAGTGCGACGTCGGCGATCAACTGGCCGCTGCGCAACTGGGTGCGGGCAAACTGAATACGGCGATTGACCAGGAATGCGTGGGGCGTCATGCCGTAATACTGCTTGAACGCACGAATCAGGTACGACGGCGACAGTTCAGCCGCCTGGCAAATGTCTTCGAGCTTCAGGGCCTCGGTGCAATGTTCGCGGATATAGTCGGCGGCCCGCTCCAGCTTGTGATTGACCTCGCGCACCGGGGTCTCCGACGGGTTGAGGCGTTGTTGCACCTCGGTGAAAAAACTCACCACCGCACTCTGCTTGTGCAGGTGTTCGGCGTGGTTGTCCACCAGCACCTCATACAGCTCGTTCAGCCCGCGGTACAACGCGACATCCGTGGTGTGGGTGGCGGTGAACGGACGAAAGTCCTGGTCCTTGCTGAAACCCAGCTGGTGCTGCAGGTCGGTCAGCCAGGCCGTATCGATATACAGCATGTGATAGGACCAGGGCAGATCATCAATGGGGTTGCAGGCGTGGACATCCCCGGGATTCATCAAGACCACGGTGCCGGTGCTGATCTTGAAGGTCGATGCCCCATGGATGTACAGGCTCTGCCCGGCCGTGATCGCGCCGATGGAAAAGTGCTCGTGGGCGTGGCGGGTGTAGCAGACCTTCCGCCCGTCGGCGATGGTGCGAGCCTCAATGAACGGCAGGCGTTCGTCGCGCCAGAAGGACGGGGCAGTCGGTTCGAGGGGCGATCGCATCACTACAAGTCTCACCGGGAAACAATGCAGTGAATGATTACACAGAAATAGGCCTGCAACGTTTCATTTCATGGTTTCGGGTTCCATTCTGCGCAGGAAACCGATCCGCGGATCTACGCCGTTGATGGCGTCTGCCAGGGAAAGGGGTTGCTTCGCCGCCGCTCGCGCCTCATCGGCGCCTGTCAGCAAGTTCAGCAAGTGCGAGAGAAAGGGCAGATCTTCCATGTCAGTCCGGCTCCGTGCGGATCGCCCACGTTTTATGGGCAACCGGAGCCCTCATCCTCGGATGGCCCGGGAAGGAACAACAGACGTACCTTCCTGACGGGATGTAGCCCGAGTCGACTGCCGTTGCAAGCGCTACGGCAGTCTGGCGTTTGGGCTCAAAAATCCCAGCGGGTCGCCAATTGCAGGCTGCGCGGCTCACCGTAGAAGCCGGTACCGAAGTTGCCCAGGCCGGTGTAGTACTTTTTGTCGAACAGGTTTTTCACGTTCAACGTGGTGCTCAGGTGCTCGTTGAAGCGGTAGCGCGCCATGACGTCCACCAGGAAGTAGCTGTCCTGGGTAATGCGTGAGTTTTGTCCGAAATTCACCGAGTCGTTGGGATCGGGCTGGAACACATTGCCGAAGAACTCGCTCTGCCAATTCACGCCGCCACCCACGGTCAGGTTCTCCAGGGCGCCGGGCAGGCGATAGCTGTTGAACAACCGCACCACTTGCTGGGGCGTGGTGGTTTGCAGCACGGAGCCGTAGACGTAATCGCCGTTGGCGTCACGGCTGTGCTGGTAGGTGTAGCCCGCCGATACGTTCCAGCCGTCCAGCACTTCACCGGCCAGTTCGACTTCAAAGCCCTTGGTGGTGGCGCCGGCAATCGGGCGATACACCGAGTCGGTCTCAAACCCGGAAACGTACTGCGCAACGTTGTCCTGTTCGATGCGGAATGCGGCGAAGCTGGCGTTCAGGCGGCCGTCGAAGAAAGCGGCCTTGAGCCCGGCTTCGTAGGTGTCGCCTTCAATCGGATCGAGCAACTTGCGGTCGGCGTCCTTGCTGTTTTGCGGTTTGTAGATCTTGGTGTAGCTGGTGTACACCGACCAGATGTCATTCAGGTCGTAGACGATACCGGCATAGGGCGTGACGACGCCGGTCTGGCGGTAGGTGAAACGGTTGTCGGCCTTGGTCGGGTCGTAGAAGTCGGTGTTGTCGGTGCCGCTGAAGTTGCTGACGCGGGTGCCAAGGATCACCGACAGGTCATCGGTGGGTCTCAAGCGCGTGGCCAGGTACGCGCCGGTCTGGCGTTGCACGATGTCGTTCTGGCCGCTGCGGGGAATGTCAGGCTTCGGGTATTCGCCGCGCCAGTCGTAAATGCTGCCGCCCACGGGCGGGTAGATCGAGCCGTACACCGGCACGTCCTGTTTCGAGCGGGTAGCCATGAAGCCCATGATCAACTCATGCTCGCGCCCGAACAGGCTGAAGGGGCCATTGAGGTTGATGTCCAGGGTGTTTTGCACCTGGTCACCCTTGTATTTGCCCATGAACATGTACATCCCGCCGCCCGTGACCGGGTCCGGGTTGCCGCCGCTGGCGGAGGCGAGCAGGGTGTCGTGTTGGCTGCGCTTGCGGTCGAGGCTGACTTTCAGCGACCAGTCGTTGGCCAGCTTTTGTTCCACCGAGGCAAACAGGGTCTGGTTCTGGAAGTCGCGGCGGCTCCAGTCGGCGGCCGGGTTGAAGGACCGCGAGAAGTCGGTGCGTGAACCGTTGCTGAAGTACATCGGGAAGCCGGTCCAGCTGGCGCCACGGGAGCGGGTGTCCTGCTGGTCGATGCCGAAGGTCAGCAGGGTGTCCGGCGTCAGGTCGGCTTCGAGGATGCCGTAGGCGATATTCTTGGTGTTCTGGTAGTGGTCCAGGTACGACTGGCGATCCTGATACACGCCGACGAAGCGCCCGCGCACGTTGCCGGAGTCGGTCAAAGGCCCGGAAATATCGCCTTCGGTGCGGTAGTTGTCCCACGAGCCGAAGGTCTGGGTGACCGAGGCCTTGAAGTCCCGGGTGGGCTTTTTGCGAATCAGGTTGACCGTGGCCGAAGGATCGCCGGAGCCGGACATCAGGCCGGCTGAGCCCTTGATGATTTCCAGGCGGTCATACACCGCCATGTCGGTGCTGGTGGTGCCGTAGTCATACACGCCGTCGTAGGTGGAGTTGACCCCGTCGTACTGGAAGTTGGTGATCGGCAGGCCGCGGCTGGAAAACTCCCAGCGTTCGCTGTCGTAATTCTGCACGCTCACACCGGGCGCACGGCGCAGGGTGTCGGCGATGCTGGTGGAGCCTTGGTCGTCCATTTGTTGGCGGGTGATCACTGTTACCGACTGCGGCGTCTCGCGCATCGACAACGCCAGGCCGGTGGCCGAGGCCATGGCGCCGGTGGTGTAGGAGTGCGTGTCTTCGGTGGTGGCGCCCAGGCCTTCGCCGGAGATGGTGGTGGCGCCCAGTTCCAGGGCGCCGGTGTTGGCCGGGACCAACTCCAGCACGTAGCCGTTGTTGCCCTGGGGCACGGCCTGCAAGCCGCTGCCTTGCAACAGCCGTTGCAAACCGCTGGCCGGGGTGTAGCTGCCGTTGAGGCCCGGGCTGGTTTTGCCGCTGGCCAGGCTGTTGTGGCCGGCGAAAAAGATCCCGGACTGCTCGGCGAAGCTGTTCAGCACGTTGACCAACGAACCCGCGGCGATGGTGTAGTGGCGGGCCGTTTCCTGAGTCGACGGTGACTCGGCGGCTTGCGCGTCGAGCGCGCCCAGGCACAACAAGGTAGCAGTAACGGCCAGCGCCAGCGGGCGCAAAGTGAAGCGAACGGGTTGCGACATGAACATTCCCTTTGGATCAAATCGATCGGCGAATTGAAAGCATCTGCAGGGTTTACCGAACGAGTTTTGGAAAAGGGAACTGACGGCTGAAAGTTTTTATGCGCCTGGGTGTTTGGGCCTGACCGTGACCCACCACGGCATGAGCGTGTCGACCTGAATCGGCAGCGCGGCCTGTAGCAGGCGCAGTGCGTGGTCGCTGTCTTTGAGGGGGAACGAACCCATTACCGGCAATTGCGCCACGGCTGGATCACAACCCAGGTAGCCGGGGCGAAAACGATTGAGTTCGGCGACCAGTTGGCCAAGCGGCAGGTTGTCGGCCAGCAGTACGCCACGGCTCCAGGCCTCACGGGTGGCGGATGCGGGTGAATGGAGATTGAACCCATCGCGGGTGAAGGCCACTTGTTGCCCGGCCTCGATGATTCGTTGTTGCCGGCTGGCGGCGGTGCGCACTTCAACCCTGCCTTCAAACACATTGAGCAAAGTGCTGTCGCCGTCCTGCAACACGCTGAAGCGGGTGCCGAGTGCCCGCAGGCGACCCTGCTCAGTCTCCACCAGAAACGGGCGGTTCGGGTCCTTTGCGGTCTCGATCAGCACTTCGCCGAAACGCAGGTGCAGCAAGCGCTGGACCCGGTCAAAACGTACATCCAGGGCGCTCAAGGCGTTCAGCCACAGGCGGCTGCCATCGTCCAGCAGCGCTTCGCGGGTTTCACCGCCGGAGGTTGCGTAATCCGCACTCCAGCCTCCCACCAACCGGGGCAGGGCGGTGTTGCGCCAGGTGCCCCAGGCCAGCGTTGAACCGGCACACAGCACCAGCAGGGTCTTGAGCGTCTGGCGCCGAGAGCTGCGCAACGCACGGCTGGCGCTGTGGGATTGCTCGGCCAACGGCGCAAAGCGTTGGCTGACCCGTTCTACATAGCCCCAGGCGGCCTGGTGTTCCGGACTTTGCCCGAGCCATGCCTGCCAGTGCTGGGCAGCCTCTGGCTGATCCTGCAGGCGTATGTACCATTGGGCCGCTTGCTCAAGGCTGGCATGGCTGAGCTTTCCGGGGCTGTTCACTCCACGAGCATCCCGTCCAGTTCGGCTTCCAGCACCGCACAATGCAGCAGCGCCTGGGCCAGGTATTTTTTCACCATCCGTTCGCCTACCCCGAGCTGTTCGCCGATCTGCTTGTTGGGCGTACCGTGCAACTGCGCCAGCAGGAACGCTTCGCGCACCTTGTGGGGCAGCCGCGCGAGCATGGCGTCCACTTCGTACAGGGTTTCGACAATGATTGCCCGCTGCTCCGGCGACGGTTGCAGGGCTTGCGGCCGGTCCGCGAGGCTTTGCAGCCACGCTTGTTCCAGTTGGCGCCGACGCCAGTGATCAATGCACAACCCCCGGGCGATGGTGGCCAGGTAGGAGCGCTCCCGCGTCTCATCGGCGCCGGCCGGCGGGCGCTTGAGTACCCGGATGAAGGTGTCATGGGCCAGGTCCGCCGCATCCCAGCGATTGCTCAGGCGCCGGCGCAGCAGCCCCAGCAGCCAGGAATGGTGATTGCCGTAGAGGTCGCTGAACGAGGTGGACGGGGTCGACACAGTATCCATGTGGCGCAGAAGCCTTGGCGTAAATAAGAATTGGTCGCGATTAAACCAAAGGGCCGGGCACTGCGCAAATGATATTGGTTTGCTTTTGCGGCGTTGTCAGCGCCCACGCTTTTCGGCAATCCATGCGGTGGCCAGGTCGATAAAGGCCCGCAGTTTCGGTTGGCTCTGGGTTCGGGCGGGGAAATACAGGTACAGCCCGCTGCTTGGCGGTACGAAAGATTGCAGCACGGGCTCCAGTGCGCCTGAAGCCAGGTCCTCCATGACCTCGAAATCACTCACGTACGCCAGGCCCTGGCCGGCCCGCGCGGCGGCGATCA
The DNA here is from genome assembly GCF_000278565.1 of Pseudomonas sp. Ag1. NCBI lineage: Bacteria > Pseudomonadati > Pseudomonadota > Gammaproteobacteria > Pseudomonadales > Pseudomonadaceae > Pseudomonas > Pseudomonas sp. Ag1. The sequence goes on along the minus strand of NZ_AKVH01000098.1, from coordinate 138,407 downwards.
TCAGGTTGCGGTCATTGACGATCAACCCGCCTTGAACGCCGACCGTAAATTCCCGGCCCGCCCGCTCGAATTCCCAGCGGTGTGCCATGCCCGAGGTCAGGAAGCGATAACCGATGGTTTGATGGGCCGTGAGCGCTTCCGGCGTTGTCGGCTTGCCGGCCTTGGCAAAGTAGGCGGGAGAGCCCACCACCGACCAGTTCAGGTCCGGGGTCAGGCGCACGGCAACCATGTCTTTGTCGATGGATTCCCCCAGGCGAATACCGGCGTCGAAGCCCTCGGTCACCAGGTCCACCGTGGCATCGTCGAGGGAAATATCCAGCACCACATCGGGAAAGGCCTCGCGAAAACGCGGGATCAATGGCTCGATCAGCAACTTGCCCGACAACCTTGGCACCGTCAGCCGCAGGGTGCCCATGGGCCGGTCGCGGTAGCCACTGAGGGCCGCCAGCGCTTCGTCAATCTCCCCGGCGGCGGGGCGCAGGCGGCTGTAAAGCGTCATGCCGGCCTCGGTCAGCGCCACCCGGCGCGTGGTGCGCTGGAACAGCACCACACCCGTGCGCTTCTCCAGGGTCTTCACCGCATGGCTGACCGCCGTCGGTGTTACGCCGAGGCGTGCAGCGGCCTGGGTGAAGCTCTTCAGTTCGGCCACGGCGAGAAATTCGGTCAAGCCATTGAAGGGATCAAGGTTCATCGGTCAGCCATTATGAAATTCTGTTTCAGAGTGCTTGTAGCACGAGACGGTTTTTCAGGCTAATGCCTCAGCGTACTTTGGCTTCACATTCACTCCATCAGGTACGGATCATGACAACGGCACATTCCTTCAAGCGTGTTTGGCTGGTAACCGGGGCTTCCCGGGGCATCGGCGCGAAAATCGTCGCGGCAGCACTGGCCCACGGTGATGCGGTGGTGGCCACGGCCCGCAACGCCCATACCGTTACCGAACGCTTCGGTGAGCAACCCGGGCTGCTGGCGGTGCAACTGGACGTGACCGACGAATCCCAGGCTGCCGACGTTGCCCGTGCCGCCATTGAGCACTTCGGGCGCATTGATGTGTTGGTCAACAATGCCGGTTTTGGCCTGCTGGGCGCGGTGGAGGAGGCGTCTGCCGATGAGGTTCGCCGCTTGTATGAAACCAACGTGTTCGGGCTGCTCAATGTCACTCGCGGTGTATTGCCGTTCATGCGCCAGGCGCGCAGCGGGCATGTGATCAATATTTCGTCGGTGGGCGGCTTCCGTTCCGGGGCGGGGTTCGGCACGTACTGCTCGACCAAGTTTGCCGTTGAAGGGTTGAGCGAGGCGCTGCACGCAGAGCTGGCACCCTTGGGCGTCAAGGTGACGGTGGTAGAGCCGGGTTATTTCCGTACCGACTTCCTGGATGGCAACTCCCTGGTGGAGTCGCCCTTGATCATCGACGACTACGCCGCCACGTCCGGCGAGGTGCGCAAGCTGGCCAAGGTCTACAACCAGCAGCAACCGGGTAACCCGGAGCTGCTGGCAGTGGCCATGATCAAGCTGGTGGAAGCGCCGCATCCGCCGATGCGCCTGGCCCTGGGTACCGACACGTTGCAGGCGATTGAGGACAAGCTGGCCTACGTCAAGGAAGAGACCGCCGCCTGGCGTGAGTTGTCGGCCTCAACCGACTTCTGACACCCAATGGCGTAGCAGCTGTCGAGCCGCAGCCTCGCTGGGGCTCGACAGCTGCTACGGTGGTTCTACTGCTAGGGGCCGGGCACCAAAAACGCCGCCTCCAGCAGTTGCCGGGTGTAGGCATGCTGGGGGTTGGCGAAGATCGCGGGTGCATCTCCCTGTTCAACCGCCTGCCCGTGTTTTACTACCATCAGTTGGTGACTCAAGGCCTTGACCACCGCCAGGTCGTGGCTGATGAACAGGTAGGTCAGGTTGTACTTGGCCTGCAGGTTGCGCAGCAGTTCCACCACCTGGCGCTGCACGGTACGGTCGAGGGCCGAGGTCGGCTCGTCCAGCAGAATCAGTCGGGGCTTGAGCACCAGGGCGCGGGCAATAGCGATGCGCTGGCGTTGGCCGCCGGAAAATTCGTGGGGGTAGCGATTGCGGGTTTCCGGGTCCAGGCCCACTTCCTTCAGCGCGGCGATAATCGCCGCTTCCTGCTCGGCGGCAGTGCCCATCTTGTGGATACGCAGGCCTTCGCCGACGATCTCGCTCACGCACATGCGCGGGCTCAGGCTGCCAAACGGATCCTGGAACACCACCTGCATTTCCCGGCGCAGCGGGCGCACCTGTTGCTGGCTGAGCTTGTCCATCTGATGGCCTTCGAAGCGAATGCCGCCCTTGCTCGCAATCAGCCGCAAAATTGCCAGGCCCAGGGTGGATTTGCCCGAGCCGCTTTCACCAACGATGCCCAGCGTCTGGCCCTGGGGCAGGCTGAAGTTGATGCCATCCACCGCCTTGACGTAATCGACGGTATTGCGCAGGAAGCCTTTCTTGATCGGGAACCAGACCTTCAGGTCATCGACTTCCAGCAACGGTGGGCCGACTTCATTGGTGGCGGGGCCGCCGCTGGGTTCCGCTGCCAGCAGCTCCTGGGTGTAAGGGTGCTGCGGCGCCTGGAACAGGGTTTCGCATTCGGCCTGTTCGACGATGCAGCCTTTTTGCATCACACATACCCGGTGGGCAATGCGCCTTACCAGGTTCAAGTCGTGGCTGATCAACAGCAAGGCCATGCCCAGGCGCGCCTGCAGTTCCTTGAGCAGCTCCAGGATCTTCAACTGCACGGTGACGTCGAGTGCCGTGGTCGGCTCGTCCGCAATCAGCAACTCCGGCTCATTCGCCAGGGCCATGGCGATCATCACCCGCTGGCGTTGGCCGCCGGACAGCTCATGGGGCAGCGCCTTGAGGCGTTTGTGGGGCTCGGGGATGCCTACCAGTTCCAGCAGCTCCAGGGTGCGTTTGGTGGCCACCTTGCCGGTAAGCCCCTTGTGCAGGCCGAGCACTTCGTTGATCTGCTTCTCGATGGAGTGCAGCGGGTTCAACGAGGTCATCGGCTCCTGGAAAATCATCGCAATCCGGTTGCCGCGGATATGCCGGATGGTCTTTTCCTTCAGGGTCAGCAAATCGTGGTTGGCGTACTGGATCGTGCCCGACGGGTGACGTGCCAGCGGGTAAGGCAGCAGGCGCAAAATCGAGTGCGCCGTGACCGACTTGCCCGAGCCGCTTTCGCCCACCAGTGCCAGGGTTTCGCCGCGCTTGATATCGAAGCTGACGTTGTTCACCACCCGCTGGTGGCTGTTGCCTACGACGAACTCGACGGAGAGGTCGCGGACTTCGATCAGATTGTCCTGATTCATCTCATTTCCTCGGGTCGAAGGCATCGCGAGCGGACTCGCCGATAAACACCAGCAGACTCAACATGATCGCCAGCACGGCAAACGCACTCATGCCCAGCCACGGCGCCTGCAGGTTGGATTTGCCCTGGGCCACCAGTTCACCCAGGGACGGCGAGCCGGCCGGCAGGCCAAAACCCAGGAAGTCCAGCGCGGTGAGGGTGCCGATCGCCCCGGTCAGGATGAACGGCATGAAGGTCATGGTGGAGACCATGGCGTTGGGCAGGATATGGCGGAACATGATCGCGCCGTTCTGCATTCCCAGCGCCCGCGCCGCCCGCACGTATTCCAGGTTACGCCCGCGCAGGAATTCGGCACGCACCACGTCCACCAGGCTCATCCAGGAAAACAACAGCATGATCCCCAGCAGCCACCAGAAATTGGGCTGCACGAAACTGGCGAGGATGATCAGCAAATACAGCACCGGCAAGCCCGACCAGATCTCCAGGAAGCGCTGGCCGGCCAGGTCGACCCAACCGCCGTAGAAACCCTGCAAGGCCCCGGCGATCACGCCGATGATCGAACTGAGTACGGTCAGCGTCAGGGCAAACAGCACGGAAATCCTGAAGCCGTAGATCACCCGCGCCAGCACATCGCGGCCCTGGTCATCGGTGCCCAGCAGGTTGTCCCGTGACGGCGGGGCGGGGGCCGGAACTTTCAGGTCGTAGTTGATGCTCTGGTAGCTGTACGGAATCGGCGCCCACAACGTCCAGGCGTCCTTGGCTTTGAGCAGCTCCTGGATATACGGGCTCTTGTAGTTGGCTTCCAGCGGGAATTCGCCGCCGAAGGTGGTCTCGGGGTAGCGCTTGAGCGCCGGGAAGTACCAGTCGCCGTCGTAGTGCACCGCCAGCGGCTTGTCGTTGGCGATCAACTCGGCGCCCAGGCTCAGGCCGAACAGGATCAAAAACAGCCACAGCGACCACCAGCCACGCTTGTTGGCCTTGAAACGCTCGAACCGGCGACGATTGAGGGGGGATAGATTCATCTCAATGCTCCCGGCTGGCGAAGTCGATGCGCGGATCGACCAGGGTGTAGGTGAGGTCGCCGATCAGCTTCACCACCAATCCCAGCAGGGTGAAGATAAACAGGGTGCCGAACACCACCGGGTAGTCGCGGTTGATCGCCGCTTCAAAGCTCATCAGGCCCAGGCCGTCGAGGGAGAAGATCACTTCCACCAGCAACGAGCCGGTGAAGAAAATGCCGATGAAGGCCGACGGGAAGCCGGCAATCACCAGCAGCATCGCGTTGCGAAACACATGGCCGTACAGCACGCGGTGGTTGGTCAGGCCCTTGGCCTTGGCGGTGACCACGTACTGCTTGTTGATCTCGTCGAGGAAGCTGTTTTTGGTCAGCAGCGTCATGGTGGCGAAGTTGCCGATCACCAGCGCTGTCACCGGCAGGGCAAGGTGCCAGAAGTAATCGAGGACCTTGCCGCCCCAGCTCAATTCATCAAAGTTGTTGGACGTGAGCCCGCGTAACGGAAACCAGTCGAAGTAACTGCCGCCGGCGAACACCACGATCAGCAGGATCGCAAACAGGAACGCCGGGATCGCGTAGCCGACGATGATCGCCGAGCTGGTCCACACGTCGAAGTGGCTGCCGTGCCGCGTAGCCTTGGCGATCCCCAGGGGGATCGACACCAGGTACATGATCAGGGTGCTCCATAATCCGAGGGAGATGGACACCGGCATCTTTTCCTTGATCAGGTCGATGACCTTCGCATCGCGAAAGAAGCTGTCGCCAAAATCCAGCCGGGCGTAGTTCTTGACCATGATCCACAAGCGTTCCGGCGCCGACTTGTCGAAGCCGTACATCTTCTCGATTTCCTTCACCAGCGCCGGGTCCAGGCCCTGGGCGCCGCGGTAGCTGGAACCGGCCACCGAGACTTCGGCACCGCCCCCGGCAATCCGGCTGGTGGCGCCTTCAAAGCCTTCGAGCTTGGCGATCATCTGCTCCACCGGGCCACCCGGGGCGGCCTGGATGATCACAAAGTTGATCAGCAAAATGCCGAACAGGGTCGGGATGATCAGCAGCAGTCGACGAAAAATATAGGCCAGCATCTCAGTCGCCCCCGCTCGCCGGATCGGCGCTCTGGTTGGTGTCCACGGTTATCGCAGGTTTCACGTCGGGTTTGCTCCACCAGGTGGCGGTGCCGACGTCATACCGTGGCGAGACCTTCGGATGGCCGAGGTGGTCCCAATACGCCACGCGGAAGGTCTTGATGTGCCAGTTGGGGATCACGTAGTAGCCGAACTGCAGCACGCGGTCCAGGGCCTTGGCGTGGGCCACCAGGCTCTTGCGCGAGTCGGAGTCGATGAGTTCTTCCACCAACTGGTCGATGGCCGGGTCTTTCAGGCCGATGTAGTTGCGGCTGCCGGGCTTGTCGGCGCTGGATGACTTCCAGTACTCGCGCTGCTCGTTACCGGGCGATGAGGATTGCGGGAAGCTGCCCACCACCATGTCGAAATCCCGCGAACGGATGCGGTTGATGTACTGCGAGATGTCGACCCGGCGAATCACCAGGTCGATCCCCAGGTCTGCCAGGTTGCGCTTGAACGGCAACAGGATGCGTTCGAACTCGGTCTGTGCCAGCAGGAACTCGATGGTCACTGGCTTGCCGGTGGTGTCGACCATCTTGTCGTCGACGATCTTCCAGCCGGCCTCTTGCAGCAGTTGATAGGCCTCGCGCTGCTGGGTGCGGATCATGCCGCTGGCGTCGGTCTTCGATGGCTCGAAGGCTTCGGTAAACACCTGGGGCGGGATCTTGTCCCGCAGCGGTTCAAGAATCGCCAGCTCATCCGGGCCGGGCAGGCCGGTGGCGGCCATCTCGGAGTTTTCGAAATAACTGCGGCTGCGGGTGTAGGCGCCGTTGAACAGTTGCTTGTTGCTCCATTCAAAGTCCAGCAACAGGCTGATGGCCTTGCGCACTCGCACGTCCTGGAACATCGGCTTGCGGGTGTTGAACACGAAGCCCTGCATGCCGGTGGGGTTGCCGTTGGGAATTTCTTCCTTGATCAGGCGGCCCTGGGTGACGGCGGGGGTGTTGTAGGCATTGGCCCAGTTTTTCGCGCTGATTTCCAGCCAGTAATCGAACTGCCCGGCCTTGAGGGCTTCGAGGGCCACGGTGTTGTCGCGGTAGTAATCGGTGACCCGGTAATCGAAGTTGTAGAAACCCTTGTTGATCGGCAGGTCCTTGGCCCAGTAGTCCTTGACCCGCTCGTAGCGGATCGAACGCCCGGCCTTGACCTCGGCCACCTTGTACGGGCCGCTGCCCAGCGGAATCTCCAGGTTGCCCTTGGAGAAGTCGCGGCCCTCCCAGTAATGCTTGGGCAACACTGTCAGTTGCCCAAGGATCAGCGGCAGTTCGCGGTTGTTGGTGCGCTTGAACTTGAACAGCACCCGCAGCGGGTCCTCGGCGATCACTTCGTCGACATCCGCGTAGTAGGTCTTGAAGATCGGCGAGCCGTCCTTCATCAGTGTCTGGAAGCTGAACACCACGTCTTCGGCACGGATCGGGTGGCCGTCGTGGAAGCGCGCTTCGGGGCGGATGTAGAAGCGCACCCAGCTGTTGTCCGGGGCCTTTTCGATCTTGCCGGCCACCAGCCCGTATTCGGTGATGGGTTCGTCCAGGCTTTGCTGGGCGAGGGTGTCGTAGATCAGGCCGATATCATCTGCCGGCACGCCCTTGCTGATGAATGGGTTGAGGCTGTCGAAGCTGCCCATGCTGGATACGCGGAAGGTGCCACCCTTGGGGGCATCCGGATTTACGTAGTCGACGTGTTTGAAATCGGCGGGGTACTTGGGCGGTTCGTTGTAGAGGGTCAGGGCATGTTGCGGGGCCGCATTGGCCGCGGCGCAAAACAGCAGGCTGCCAAGGATCGCAGTACGCAAAGGTATCATTGGGCTTTCTCCGAAGCTTTCAGCCACCATGCGCTCAGGCCCAGGCTGTAGGGCGGCGTGGTGACGAAGGCGAACCGGTTGCGGTACGCCAGGCGATGATAGTTGAGGTACCAGTTGGGAATACTGTAGTGCTGCCACAGCAGGACGCGGTCCAGCGCCCGGCCGGCGGCCAACTGTTCTTCACGGGTTTGCGCCGCCAGCAGTTGGTCCAGCAGGTGGTCGACCACCGGGTTGGCGATGCCTGCGTAATTTTTGCTGCCCTTGATCCCCGCCTGGCTGGAGTGGAAATACTGCCACTGCTCAAGGCCGGGGCTGAGGGTCTGGTTGAGGGTCATCAGAATCATGTCGAAGTCGAACTGATCGAGGCGTTGTTTGTACTGTGCGCGGTCTACCGTGCGCAAGCGGGCATCGACGCCGATGCTTGTCAGATTCTCGACATAGGGCTGCAGGATGCGCTCCAGGTTCGGGTTCACCAGCAGAATCTCCAGCCTCAGCGGCTGCCCGTCACTGTTGAGCAAGCGTTGCCCGGACAGCTTCCAGCCGGCGTCCGCCAACAATGCGAGGGCGCGGCGCATCGTGTCGCGAGGAATGCCGCGACCGTCGGTCTGGGGCAGGCTGAAGGGCTGGGTAAACAGGTTGGCCGGCAGTTGGTCGCGATAGGGCGACAGCATCAGCCACTCATGGCCGGTCGGCACGCCGGTGGCGGAGAACTCGCTGTTGGGGTAATAGCTGAGGCTGCGTTTATAGGCGCCGCTGAACAGGGTGCGGTTGGTCCACTCGAAATCGAACATCAGCCCCAACGCTTCGCGGACCTTGGCCTGGCTGAAGGCCGGGCGCCGGCTGTTCATGAACAGTCCCTGGCTCTGGGTCGGTATCTGGTGGGCGATCTGCGCCTTGATCACATCGCCGCGGTTGACCGCCGGGAAGTTGTAGCCGTTGGCCCAGTTCTTCGCCTGGTGCTCGATATAGATATCGAACTCGCCGGCCTTGAACGCTTCGAAGGCCACGTCGCTGTCGCGGTAGAACTCCACCTCGACCTTGTCGTAGTTATACAAACCACGGTTGACCGCCAGGTCCTTGCCCCAGTAATCCTTGACCCGCTCGAACACCAGTTGTCGCCCGGGGCTGACCTTGCTGATGCGGTAAGGCCCACTGCCCAGCGGCGGCTCGAAGGTGGTGGCCTTGAAGTCGCGGTTTTTCCAGTAATGCTGGGGCAATACCGGTAGCTCGCCCAGGCGCAGGATCAGCAACGGGTTGCCGGCGCGCTTGAACACAAAACGAATGCGATGCCGGTTAAGAATGTCGACCCGGGCCACTTCCTGCAGGTTGGTGCGGTACTGCGGGTGACCTTCGGTCAGCAGCGTGCGATAGGAAAACGCCACGTCGTAGGCGGTGATCGGCTTGCCATCGTGAAACCGCGCTTCAGGGCGCAGGTTGAACACTACCCAACTACGGTCCTCGCTGTATTCCACCGATTGGGCAATCAGGCCGTAACTGGAAGTCGGTTCATCGCCGGACGGGGCATATTGGCCGGTGCCGACCATCAACGGCTCATTGAGCTCGTTGACGCCATATTGCAGGAAATTGGCGGTGGAAACCGGGCTGGAACCCTTGAAGGTATAAGGGTTGAGGGTGTCGAACGTGCCAAACGCCATGACCCGCAAGGTGCCGCCCTTGGGCGCTGCGGGGTTTACCCAGTCGAAGTGGGTGAATTTGGCCGGGTACTTGAGCGTGCCGAACTGCGCATAACCGTGGCTCTCGGTAATGGTCGCGTTCGCGGAAAAGCTCAAGGCCAGACTTATTAGTAGAAGGAGGGGACGCTTCAAGTCAGGGATCCGATCCAGGCGGCTTGGGCTTTATGAACCGTACAGTAACAGCTTGTTCCGATTGGAAAAAGGCTGGCGCCGCAGGAGGGAGACTACAGGCTTGGATGGGGGTTGGCAGGGTGAAGAACAAAGGGGGAGCTGTTGCCAGTTCCCCCTCGTGTTTGCTGCTTAGCGCGGCCCGGAAACCACCAGCATCTGCCCAGGTTTCAGCGCCTGGCCAGTGCGTGGGTTCCAGCGCTTGAGATGTTGCATCTCGACGTTGAAGCGCTTGGCGACGATGTACAGCGAATCGCCTTTCTTGACCTTGTACTGCACCGGCTTCTTGCTGTCGGCCTTGGCCACCAGCTTGCGGGTGTCCTGCATCACCAGGGTCTGGCCGACCTTGAGCGCCTGCCCGTTGAGCTTGTTCCAGCGCTGCAGGTCATGTACATCGACCTTGTTGGCCTTGGCGATCAGCGTCAGGTTGTCGCCGCTGCGCACCTTGTAGTTGCGGGTGCGACCGGCAATGGCCTTGTGCTCAACGTCGTCGAACACCGGCTTTTTCGGGCGCATGCTCAGCAATTCTTCGGGCTTCATCGCCGAAAGGCTGCTGGCCAGCAACTGCGCCTTGGACGTCGGCACCAGCAAATGCTGCGGGCCGTCCAGGGTGGTGCGCTGTTTCAAGGCCGGGTTGAGCTGGAACAGTTCGTCTTCGTCAATCTCGGCCAGCGCGGCGACCCGTGACAGGTCCATGCTGGTCTTGATTTCTACCACTTCGAAGTACGGCGTGTTGGCGATCGGGTTCAGGTTGACGCCATACGCCTCAGGGGCCAGCACCACCTGGGACAGCGCCAGGAACTTGGGCACGTAGTCCTTGGTTTCCTGGGGCAGTGGCAGGTTCCAGTAGTCCGTCGGCAAACCGAGCTTCTCGTTACGCTCGATGGCCCGGCTGACCGTGCCCTCACCGGCGTTGTAAGCCGCCAGGGCCAGCAACCAGTCGCCGTTGAACATGTCATGCAGGCGAGTCAGGTAGTCCAGGGCTGCGGTGGTGGAGGCGGTGATGTCGCGGCGGCCGTCGTAGGCGCGGGTCTGGCGCAGGTTGAAATAGCGCCCGGTGGCGGGAACGAACTGCCACAGCCCGACCGCATCGCTGCGGGAATAGGCCATTGGGTTGTAGGCACTTTCAATCACTGGCAGCAGCGCCAGCTCCAGCGGCATGTTGCGTTCTTCAAGGCGTTCGACGATGTAATGAATGTAGAGGCTGCCGCGTTCGCCGGCGTTCTCGAGGAAGGATGGGTTGCTGGCAAACCACAATCGTTGCTGTTCAATGCGCGGGTTGACGCCTAACCCGTCCTGCAATTGAAAGCCCCGGCGCATGCGTTCCCAGACATCCTGGGGCACTTCCGGGCTTGGCTTCTCTGATAGCCAAAGGGGTTTTTGCTTGATCTTGGCGGTAAGGTTTGGCTTGGGTTGCACGGTGGATTGTGCGGCAAAATGGGTCGATTGGCAGCCCGCCAGAGTAGCGGACACAGCCACCGCCACGGCTTGAGCCAGGCGGGTCAATGCGTCTGAATGGTTGGTTTTACGAATAGATGACGACATTGGCTGGAAGTAAGTTCCGGGCAAAAATGTCGGGCGATTCTAGAAAGCGCGTGGGTTGCGGTCAACCATTCAGAAATTACGTACTAAATTCCGCGCGCTTAGAACGTATCTTTCCACGACCTCAAGCTAGCAAACACCTCACTCCCGGCCCGGTTATCGCGGCCATTCCGTTCGTCCGCTTTTTCTTTAACGGATGTTTCAGAGGTCCGCAGAAAAGGGTTGGTGCGTTTTTCCAGGGCCAAAGTCGAAGGCAATGTTATCTGGCCGTTCGCCCGCAGTTGCCGCACGTTCTCCACCCGTTCGGCGATATCCGCGTTATGCGGTTCCACGGCCTGGGCGAATTTCAGGTTACTTTGTGTGTATTCGTGGGTGCAGTACACCAGCGTGTTGGCCGGCAAGGCCGCCAGGCGTTCCAGTGAGGTGTGCATTTGCTGCGGGGTGCCTTCGAACAGGCGGCCACAACCGGCGGCGAAGAGGGTGTCGCCACAGAACAGCACGCCCTCGTGATAAAAGGCGATGTGCCCCAGGGTATGGCCGGGTACGGCAAACACCTCGAAGTCCCAACCCAGCACGTTGATGCGGTCGTTATCCTGGAGTGCCACGTCCCGCGCCGGGATCTTTTCATTTGCCGGGCCGTAGACCGTGGCGCCTGAAACACTTTTAAGTTGCTCGACGCCGCCGACATGATCATGGTGATGGTGAGTCACCAGGATGTCGCTGAGGGTCCACTCGGGATGCTGCTGGAGCCAGGCCAGCACGGGCGCGGCATCACCGGGATCGACCACCGCGCAGCGCTTGTTCGGCTGATCCTGTAACAACCAGATGTAGTTATCGGTGAAGGCGGGCAGGGCACTGATCTGTATCATTCTTTGATTCGCCAAGCTGAACACATTGGTGCATCTTAGAGCTTCTTGGCGCGTTGGAGAATGCAATGACTGATAAAGCGTTCGCCCAGGCCGATCCCGAGTGGCTGGCACTGATCGGTGCCGCCCGTGAATGGCTGTCCGGGCCTGTCGGGCAATTTTTACTGGATGAAGAACGGCGCATGCTCGAAGACGAGCTGGGTCGGTTCTTTGGTGGTTACCTGGTGCATTACGGGCCGTCGGCACAAACCCCGCCGTCGGCACCCCAGGTGCAACGCAATGTGCGCCTGGGGGCGCCGCTGCCGGGGGTTGAAATCGTCTGCGAGGAGCAGGCCTGGCCGTTGAGCGAGCATGCGGCCGATGTGGTGGTGATGCAGCATGGCCTGGATTTCTGCCTGTCGCCCCACGGTTTGCTGCGCGAAGCGGCCAGCAGCGTGCGCCCTGGTGGCCATTTGCTGATCATTGGCATCAACCCCTGGAGCAGTTGGGGCTTGCGCCATGTGTTCGCCCATGACGGGCTGCGCCAGGCGCGCTGCATCTCGCCGTCGCGAGTCGGCGACTGGTTGAACCTGCTGGGCTTTGCGCTGGAGAAACGCCGCTTCGGGTGCTATCGTCCGCCGCTTGCGTCTGCCAAGTGGCAAGGCCGGCTGGCCGGCTGGGAACGCAGGGCCGGTGCCTGGCAATTGTCCGGCGGGGGTTTCTACCTGTTGGTGGCGCGCAAGATCGTCGTTGGCCTGCGCCCGGTGCGCCAGGTGCGTCGCGAGCCGATGGGCAAGCTGGTGCCGATGCCGATGGCCAAGGTCAATCGCAAGCAGAGCGAACAGTAAACATACCTTTTTGATTTCAGGTCGAGCCTCTCGACCTCGGGCACTTGTCGGTCGATTATCGGCAACCCGCTTTGATGGATCCCGCTTTAATGGACAGTGAAATGACCGATACCGTAGAACTCTTCACCGATGGCGCCTGCAAGGGCAACCCCGGCCCCGGCGGATGGGGCGCCTTGCTGGTGTGCAAGGGCGTGGAGAAGGAACTGTGGGGCGGCGAAGCCAACACCACCAACAACCGTATGGAACTGATGGGCGCGATCCGTGGCCTGGAAGAGCTCAAGCGCCGTTGCGACGTATTGCTGGTGACCGACTCCCAGTACGTGATGAAGGGCATCAACGAGTGGATGGTCAACTGGAAGAAGCGCGGCTGGAAGACTGCGGCCAAGGAGCCGGTGAAAAACGCCGACCTGTGGCAATTGCTCGATGAGCAATGCAATCGCCACAACATCACCTGGAAATGGGTGCGCGGGCACATCGGCCATCCCGGCAACGAGCGGGCCGACCAACTGGCCAACCGCGGTGTGGATGAAGTGCGCGGCTACAAACAGAGCTGATGCCGTCTGACGTGTTAAGATCCCGCCCCTTGAAATGTACCAAACCGTTGAGAGCTGAACCCTGATGGCCATCCGATCTGTTGTACTCGATACCGAAACCACCGGCATGCCGGTGACCGACGGCCACCGGATCATTGAAATCGGCTGTGTCGAACTGATGGGCCGCCGCCTCACCGGCCGGCACTTTCACGTCTACCTGCAACCGGACCGGGAAAGTGACGAAGGCGCCATCGGCGTCCACGGCATCACCAACGAATTCCTGGTGGGCAAGCCACGGTTTGCCGAAGTGGCGGATGAGTTCTTTGAGTTCATCAACGGCGCGCAACTGATCATCCATAACGCGGCGTTCGACGTTGGCTTCATCAACAACGAATTCGCGCTGATGGGGCAGACCGACCGGGCTGATATTACCCGGCACTGCTCGATCCTCGACACCTTGATGATGGCGCGTGAGCGTCACCCGGGCCAGCGCAACAGCCTCGACGCATTGTGCAAACGCTATGGCGTCGACAACTCCGGCCGTGAACTCCACGGCGCGTTGCTCGACTCCGAGATTCTCGCTGACGTCTACCTCACCATGACCGGTGGCCAGACCAGTCTGTCCCTGGCCGGTAATGCCTCGGACGGCAATGGTTCGGCGGAAGGCTCGGGCAATCGTCCTTCGGAAATCCGCCGCCTGCCAGCGGATCGCCAGCCCACTACGATCATTCGTGCCAGCGAGCAGGACATGGCCGAGCATGCAGCGCGCCTCGAGGCGATCGCCAAGTCTGCCGGCGCACCCGCGCTGTGGACCCAATTGACCCAGCAATAACCTTTACCCCAGCGCCAGCCCCTGGCTGGCCCTGATCAGGTCATATGCCTTGCGCGCAATCGGGTTCGCCGTGTTCGGACGGATCCACAGGTAGTACGTGACCTCCGGCATCCTCGGCAATCCATCGTTTTCCCCCAATACCCGCATATCCGGCCCTAGCATCTCCATGCTCCGTGGGGTCACGCCGAGCCCTGCGCGGGTTGCCGCCTTGATCCCGATCAGGTTCGATGCCAGGTACGCCTGGCGCCACGGGATATTCGCCCGTTCCAGCGCCTCAAGGGCGTAGCGCCGATAAATGCTCGGCTCATCCACCAGAATCAATGGCAGCGGCTCGCTTGGCGAGTGAATGTATTGCGCCGAACAAATCCACCACACCGGCGAGGTGCGCAGCGCAAAACCCTCCAGGTTGGCATCGGCGCGGGTGGAAATCACCATGTCGACCTTGCCCCGGTGCAGGTCATCCATCAGGAACGGGCTGCGCCCGACGTCGATCTCCAGGCGCAGGCGCGGTGCCGAGCGGGCGATGTGGCTGAGGATCGGCGGCAGGATGGTGTCGGCGATGTCGTGGGGCGAGCCGATGCGCAGTACGCCGCTGAGGCTGCTTTCCCGCAAGGAATTGAGTGCATCGTCATTCAGCGAGAGCATCTGCCGCGCATGCCGCAACAGCTGCATCCCGGGTTCTGTCAGTTGTTTTTGCCGGCCACGTTTTTCAAACAGGCTGACGCCCACTTGTTGTTCCAGGCGCTGCATATGCTGGGTGACGGAAGATTGTGTGCGTGCCAGGTGAGTGCCGGCTTCGGCAAAGCTGTGGTGGTCGACCACGGCGATAAAGGTGCGGAGCAGTTCAAGATCGAGGGTCGACATGGCCATTCCAGGGCGTTTTTATATCAAGGGTGCGAAGATAAACATTACAGATGTTTATGTTTTGTCGCGCCGGGTTTTTACGAGGGCTAATGAATTCGAGTATATGGCCAAAAGTCAGCGCGTCCATATACGGGAAGTTATAACGATATTAGATATTTGAATTTCCGTTAGCCCGGCACTCTCCCTAGCATGCCCCCACATCAGGTCGGGGTACGCCGATCGCTAATGAGGGGAGTTCCATGGGGTTTGTGCGCGCGGCGGTAAAACGAAGGTTGCCTGTGGTCCTGGGCGCGTTGATCGCCCTGGGCGGCAGCGCAGTGGCTCAGGCCGATGCGACCCTGGACAAGATCCAGCAGCGCCATGTGCTGGTGGTCGGCGTGCTGCTGTCTGGCGGGCCGTTTGGCGGCATCGACCCCACCACCCAGAAGCCCAGGGGCTTGAACGTCGACCTGGCCAACGAGCTGGGCCGTCAGTTGGGCGCCGAGGTGCAGCTGGTGCCGGTATTGCCGGCCAACCGTGTGCAGTTCCTGCAACAGGGCAAGGTCGACCTGCTGATCGCCAATATGGAATGGACCGCCGAGCGTGGCGAGATCCTCGGGTTCGTGCCGACGCCGTTCTACAAGATCGGCGGCACTGCTGCCGTACTCAAGGACAGCAAGATCACCCGCTGGGAAGATCTCAAGGACCAGCCGGTGTGCACCTCCCAGGGCAGCAGCTACGTCAAGCCGCTGACCGAACTGGGCGCGCAGATCAAGGCCTTCAAGAGCTCTTCGGAATCCCTGCTGGCCCTGCGCGGCAACAACTGCGTCGCTGCGGTGCATGACTCCACCCTGGTCAACCCGCTGATCAACGACAGCGCCGAATGGAAGGATTACCGCACCCTCAGTCCCGAGCTGAACCCGGCGCCATCGGTAATCTGGACCCGCCGTGGCGAGAGCGACACCCAGGCCAAACTCGACCCCATCGTCAAGGACCTGCACCGCAGCGGCTGGCTGATCGAAGCCCAGACCCGCAACCACATCACCCCGGCGTCCCCGGCGCTGGTGGAGTTGCAGAAACAGTTCAAGGGCGCCTGACACATGACATTGAGAACCCTGACTGCCTTGGCCCTGGCACTGTGCGCCAGCCTGGTCCACGCCGACGCCACCCTCGACAAGATCCAGCAACGCCACGCCATCAGCGTCGGCGTGATCCTCAGCGGTCCGCCGTTTGGCACCATCGACCCCAAGACCGGCGAACACCTGGGCTACAACGTCGAACTGGCCAAGGGCCTGGGCCAGGCGCTGGGTGTGGAGACCAGGACCGTTTCGGTACTGGCGCCCAACCGCGTGCAGTTCCTGCAACAGGGCAAGGTCGACGTGCTGATCGCCAACATGCAGTACACCGACGAACGCGCCGAGATTCTCGACTACGTGCCCACGCCCTATGAAGAGGTCGGCGGCGCGGCGTTGATCCGCAAAGGCGCCGGCATCACCCAGTGGGCCGACCTCAAGGGCAAGCCGGTGTGCGTGTCCCAGGGCAGCAACTTCATCAAGCCGTTGCAGGAAACCTACGGCGCGCAGATCAAGGCGTTCCGCAGCCAGTCCGAATCTTTGCTGTCGTTGCGCGGCAATGGCTGTGTGGCGGCGGTGCACGTCAGCCCGACCATGCACGCGCTGCTCGGCGATGCCGAATGGTCCGGCTACGAGATCCCGTTGCCGGGGGATTTGATCCCGTCCAAATCCGTGATCTGGATCCGCAAAGGCGAACACGACACCCAGGCCAGGCTCGACGCCATCGTGCGCGACTGGCATCGCAGCGGCTGGTTGATCGCCCTCGGCGAACGTACCGGCATGGCTCCGTCCCAAGCCCTGCGTGATCTGCACGAGCAGTACAGCCATGAGTGAAGCGCTATTCGCCACCCTGCAACAACTGCTCGGCGCCGCCCATGTGCAGCGCAGCGAAGACGCCGCCCAGTACCTGACCGACAAACAGGGCCGCTACACCGGCCAGGTGATCGCCGTGGTGCACCCGGCCAACACCGAGGAAGTGGCCGCCGTGGTGCGTGCGTGTGTCGCCCTGGAAGCGCCCATCGTGGTCCAGGGCGGCAACACCGGCCTGATGGCGGGTGCAACACCGGATGCCAGCGGCCGCGCGGTATTGTTGCTGCTCGACCGCATGACCCGGGTGCGCGTGATCGATACCGACAACGACACCCTGACCGTCGAAGCCGGCTGCATCCTGCAAAACATCCAGGACGTGGCCCGTGAAGCCGATCGCCTGTTTCCATTGAGTCTGGGCGCCGAAGGCAGTTGCACCATCGGGGGCAACCTTGGCACCAATGCAGGCGGCACCGCCGTGCTGCGTTATGGCAACACCCGCGAGTTGACCCTGGGCCTGGAAGTGGTGACCGCCGAAGGCGAAATCTGGAATGGCCTGCGAGGGTTGCGCAAGGACAACACCGGCTACGACCTGCGGGATTTGTACGTGGGCAGCGAAGGTACCCTCGGGATTATCACCGCCGCGACCCTGAAGCTGTTCCCGCTGCCCAAGGCCCAGGCGACAGCGCTGCTGGCGTTTGACGAGTTGGCCCAGGCGGTGGCGTTCCTGTCCCATGCCCGCGCCGGTTTTGGTGCAAACCTCACTGCATTCGAATTGCTCAGCGCCGATTGCCTGGCGTTGTTGCGCGAGCAATTTCCCGAGGGCCCGCAACCATTTCTCAACGCCAGTCAACCCTGGTTTGCCTTGCTGGAGCTGTCGGATAACCACGGTGAAACCCACGCCCGCGAAGCCTTCGAAACGGTCCTCGGTGAAGCCTTCGAACAGGCACTGCTGGCCGACGCACTGATCGCCGAAAGCCTGGCGCAAAGCGAAGCGCTATGGCTGCTGCGGGAGAACATGAGCGAAGCGCAGAAGCGTGCCGGACGCAATATGAAGCACGATATCTCGGTGCCCATTTCGCAAATCGTCGCCTTCGTCGCCCATACCGATGCGCTGTTGCAGACGCATTTCCCCGGTGTTCGCAACTTCACGTTCGGGCACCTGGGGGACGGCAACCTGCATTACAACGTGGCCCATCCGCTGGATTCAACGGTTGACGAGCACATGCGCAACTACGCCGAATTGAGCTTGCTGGTACACGACAGCGCCCATGCCCACGGCGGCTCCATCAGCGCCGAACACGGGATTGGCCAGCGCAAGGTCGGCCTGCTGGGCCGCTACAAAAGCCCGGTGGAACTGGACCTGATGCGCCGCATCAAGCAGGCCCTCGACCCGAAAAACCTGCTCAATCCCGGCAAAGTCCTGGAGGTCCAGCCATGACCGTTCGCCTGTCCAAGCGGGTGCAGCGCGTGTCGCTGTCGGCCAATGCGGCGGCCAAATCCCGCGCCACGGAACTGCGTGACGCCGGTCGCGACATCCTGGACCTGACCACCGGCGAGCCGGATTTCGATACCCCGGAGCACATCAAGCAAGCCGCCTGCGCAGCCATTGCTGCGGGCGCCACCAAGTACACGCCGACACCCGGGGTAAAAGCCTTGCGCGTGGCCGTGCAGCGAAAACTGGCCGAAGAAAACCACTTGGACTATTCGCTGCCGAATATCGTGATCGCCAACGGCGCGAAACAAATCATTTTCAACGCCTTCGCCGCAACCCTCGACGACGGCGACAAAGTGCTGGTGCCGACGCCTTACTGGCCGTCGTTCCCCGACAGCGTGCGCTTCAACGGTGGCGAGCCGGTTTTTATCGAGTGCGGGCTGGAGCAGGGTTGCAAGCTGCTGCCCGCCCAGCTGGAGCAACACATCAATCAACGCACGCGCTGGCTGATCCTTAACGGCCCGGGCAACCCGAGCGGTGCGTTGTATGGCGAGGCTGAACTGCATGCGCTGGCCGAGGTGCTGCGTCGCCATCCCCAGGTGCTGGTGCTGCTGGATGAACTCTACGAACACATCCGCTTCGACGGGCGCCCGGCCCAGAGCCTGCTGAACGTTGCGCCGGATTTGCAGGACCGTTGCCTGCTGGTGGGCGGCGTGTCCAAGACCTACGCCATGACCGGCTGGCGCATCGGTTTCGGCGCCGGGCCGCAGGCCTTGACCCATGCAATGGCGGTTGTTCAGTCGCAATCCACCTCCGGTGCTTCCTCCGTGGGCCAGGCTGCTGCATTGGCTGCATTCACCGGCGGGCTGGGCTTTTTGGCCGAGCAGGTAGCGGCCTATCAACTGCGCCGGGACCTGTTGATGATGGCCCTCGGCACCGTCGAGGGCCTGGAAGTACTCGAACCCCAGGGCGGCTTTTTCGTGTTCGTGCGTTGCGCCGGTTTGCTTGGCCGCTATCGCCCGGACGGTCAGCGCCTGAACGATGATGGCGATGTCGTCGCGTACTTGCTGGAGGAGGGCGTCGCCGGAGTAGCGGGCAGTGCCTACGGCCTGTCGCCGTGGTTTCGCCTGTCCATCGCCACGGCGACCGACAGCGTGGCCGAGGCCGGCCGCCGTATCGCTGTCGCCTGCGGCAAGCTGCGGGGCGTCGAATGAGTCATTGGCTGGAGCTTTTTGTGCACTGGGCCGCCGGTATCGGCCTCAACTACAGCTTTCTGCTGGATGCCTATCAGCGCGGCACCCTGGAGCAGGGCGCGCTGACCACCGTGCTGTTGTGCGTGTTCACCATCGTCGGCAGTTTGCTGGCGGGGATCAGCCTCGCGGCGCTGCTGACTTCGGGCAATCCGTGGCTGGCCAAGCCGGCGCGGGTGTTTATCGAAGTGACCCGCAACACGCCTACGCTGGTTCAGCTGTACTGCGCATTCCTGGTGTTGAACATGCTGCTGACCCAGGCCGTCGGCGCGGCCAACCCGCTGACGCCGTTTGCCTGGGTGGTGATCGTGATTTCGCTGCACAAGGGCGCGTTCCACGCCGAAGCCCTGCGCGCCGGCATCGAGGCGGTGCCCGCCGTGACCCTGGAAGCCGCCAGCTCCCTGGCGTTCAGCAGCCGGCAATTGCTGTGGAATGTGCAGTTGCCGTTGGCCCTGCGCTTCGCGCTGCCGTCGCTGATCAACAACCTGATCGACCTGGTGAAAATGACCGCCGTGGCCTCGGCCATCGCCGTGGGCGATATCACCTACGCCTCGATCATGATCTGGACCCAGAGCGACAACGTGCTGGAGCTGATGATTCTGATCCTGAGCTTTTTCGGCTTGCTGAGTTTTACCGTCAATTGTGTGGGGCGCTGGCTGGAAGCGCGCCTGAGGATGCCCGGCTATGGCCATTGATTCATTCCCGGTGCTGTCGGCGTTGCTGCAATGGTCGCCGGCGCTGGTGACTGGTTTCGGCCAGAACATCCTGATCAGCCTGGTGGCGATTGGTCTTGGTTCGCTGCTGGGCCTGATGGTGGGCGCGTTGGCCCTGTCACCCCTGCGCCTGCTGCGGTTGCCCGCGCGGATCTGGGTGCAGGTTTTCCGCAATGCACCGTGGCTGGTGCTGATCTATTTCACCACCTACGTGTTCCCGTTCGAGATCCATATCGGCAGCAGCTACGTGTCGTTCCCGGACTGGGTCAAGGTGACGATTGGCCTGGCATTGCCGGCCAGCGCCAACGTGGCGGAGATCTTTCGCGGCGCCATCGGCTCGATCCCCAGCACCCAATGGGAAGCGGCGCGCTCACTGGCATTCACCCGCGGCCAGATATTCAGCTCGATCATCCTGCCCCAGTGCTTCAAGCGCATGTTGCCGCCGTGGATGAACCTCTACGCGGTGGTCACCATGGGCACCGCCCTGGCGTCGCTGGTGGGCGTGCACGACGTGATCGACACCGCACAGATCGCCAGCAACACCGTGAACATGACCGGCTTTACCGTGGTGATCTACCTCAGCCTGTTGGTCCTGTTCTTCGCCTACTGCTACCCGATTTCCCGTTTGACCCAACGCCTGGAGCGCCGTTATGCCTTCTATTGAACCCCTGGTCAGCCTGCGGGATTTGCAGCTGTCGTTCGGTGACAACCGGGTGCTCAAGGGCATCGACCTCGACGTGCATCGCGGCCAGGCGGTGTCGATCATCGGCCCGTCGGGCTCGGGCAAGTCGACCATCCTGCGTTGCATCACCGGCCTGTTGCAGCCTCAGCGCGGCACCATTCGCGTGGGCGAAACCCGGGTCGATACGCTGACCCAGGAAGCCCAGCGCATCGAGTTGCGCAAGCGTGTGGGTTTTGTATTCCAGCAATACAACCTGTTCCCGCATTTGTCCGTGCTGGAAAACCTGGTGATCGCCCCGCGCAAGGTGCTCGGTCGCAACCGTGCCGATGCCGAGAAAGATGCCCGGGCGCTGTTGGCCAAGGTGCGCATGGAGCACAAGGCCGATGCCTATCCGGGCCAATTGTCCGGCGGCCAACAGCAGCGGGTGGCGATTGCCCGGGCGTTGGCGATGCGCCCCGAGCTGATCCTGTTCGATGAAGTGACCTCGGCCCTGGACCCGGAAACCGTCGGTGAAGTACTGACGGTGATTCGCGAGCTGACCGAAGAAGGCATGACCTGCGTGCTGGTGACCCACGAAATGCGCTTTGCCGAAGAGATCAGCGACATCGTCTATTTCACCGAAAACGGCGTGATCGTCGAGCACGGCAGCGCCGAGCAGATCTTCCAGCGCCCCACCAGTGAACGGACCCAGGAATTCCTGCGCCATGCCTTGGGCGATCCCGGCCGTCGGCCACCGATCGCCAATGATCCGTACCTGTTGACCAACCTGAGCCGCTACACCCTGTCCGTCTAACAAGAGGAACCTCGTCATGAGTACCGCAAACCGTGCCGCCGTTATCGAAGACTTCCTGCAGCAGATCCGCGTCATCAACCAGCGTGGCGTAGACCGCGCGGCCCTGGTGGAAATCGTCGGGCTGCTGGAAACCCTGGCCGAGCGCCGGGACCTGTTCAACTTCAGCGAATTCCCCGCGCCGGTGCCGGGCCAGGGCAGTACCGCGTTCCGCTATCGCCTGAACGACGACGGCGACACGCCCACCCTGTACCTGAACTCGTTGCTGCCGGGCAAAAGCACCCTCCCGCACAACCACGAAACCTGGGCGATCATCAGTGCCGTTGAAGGCCAGGAAATCAACTACGTGTATGGCCGCAACGATGAAGGGCGTGAGGAAGGCTTCACCACCCTGACCCTTGAGAAAGAAGTCGTCGTGCAGCCGGGCACCTCTATCTCGTTCCTCGGTGAAGACCTGCACGGGATTCGCGTTGAGGGTGAGCAGGCGACCTTGCATTTCCACCTGTACGGCTTGCCGCTGGAATCCCTCAATGGCCGTTATGGCGTTGAAGCAGACGGCCGGATCCTCAACTACAACGCCTCGCAGATGGCGCCTTCAATCCGGGCCTATTCCTGAGCACAACACACATCAAATGTGGGAGCGGGCTTGCTCGCGAATGGGGTGTGTCAGCCAATGAATGCGTTTCTGACCCACCGCATTCGCGAGCAAGCCCGCTCCCACAATTGGATCAGCGTTCATCCAGGGTTTTTTATGATTGATCTGTATTACTGGCCTACGGGCAACGGCCTGAAAGTCGGCATCCTGCTGGAAGAGCTGGAGGCGGAGTACCGCCTGATTCCGGTCAACATCCGCGAAGGCGCGCAGAAGCAGGAAAGCTTCCAGCGCATCAGTGCGAATGGGCGGATTCCGGCGATTGTCGACCACCGCCTTGAAGCACCCCTGAGCCTGTTCGAGTCCGGGGCGATCCTGAACTACCTGGCGGACAAGGCCGGGCGCTTCCTGCCGCCCGCCGGTACCGCCGAGCGCCAGAAGGTCCAGGAATGGCTGTTCTGGCAGGTAGGGCATATCACCCCGTACCTGAGCCAGTTGCAGCTGTTCAAGGAGAAGGCCCCGGAACCGATTCCCTTTGCCCTGGACCTGCTGAACGCCGAAGCCACGCGCCTGTATCGGGTGCTGGAGCAGCGCCTGGCGGAGGTGCCGTATGTGGCGGGCGAATACTCGGTGGCCGACATGGCGATCTTCCCGTGGATCCAGCCCCTGCGCCAAGGCCAGGACCTGGCGGACTACCCGAACATCCAGGCCTGGCGTCTGCGCATCAAGGCGCGCCCGGCAGTCCAGCGGGCCTATGCCAAGGGCCGTGAAGTGGCCGCCGGCGAGCGTTCGCTGGCCTTGCAGTAACCCATCTATTTTTTGCGGGACTTCCATGAGCCAGACCATCACACCCGGGCAATTGCAACAATGGCTGTTTGACGGCCAGGAAATCGCCCTGTTCGACGTACGCGAGCACGGCCAATACGGCGAGGCCCACCTGTTTCACGGGGTGAACCTGCCCTATAGCCGCCTGGAACTGGAGGTGCAGCGCCTGGCACCGAATCCCCGGGTGCGCCTGGTGATCTACGACCAGGACGGCGGCGATGTGGCTGCGCGCACGGCACTGCGTTTACAAGCGCTGGGCTACCGCCATGTGCATGTGCTGGAAGGTGGTGCGAACGCTTGGCAGGCGGCGGGTTTGCAGTTGTTCGCCGGGGTGCATGTGCCGTCGAAAGCCTTTGGCGAATTGGTGGAAGAGGCCAGCCACACGCCCCACGTCACCGCGCAGCAACTGGCGGACTGGCAGGCCACGGGCGAGCCGCTGGTGGTGCTGGACGGTCGGCCGTTCGATGAATACCGCAAGATGACCATTCCCGGTTCCATCTGCTGCCCCAATGGTGAGCTGGGCTACCGCGTGCACGACCTGGTGCCGGATGAAACCACGCCGATCGTGGTCAACTGCGCCGGGCGTACCCGCAGCATTATCGGTGCCCAGACGTTGATCAATCTGGGTGTGAAGAACCCGGTTTATGCATTGGAAAACGGTACCCAGGGTTGGTACCTGGCGGATTTCAAGCTGGAGCACGGCAGCACCCGGCGTTATGCCGACCAGGTCTCGACGGATCTGGCCCGACAGCGCGCGGCTGCCCGGCAATTGGCGGAGCGGGCAGGGGTAGTCAGTGTCAAGGCGGAGCAGGTTCGCCAATGGGCAACGGACCCGGCCCGTAGCCTGTTCCTGTGCGATGTGCGTACCGCTGAAGAATTTGCCGCCGGCAGTTTGCCGGGGGCGCAACACACGCCGGGCGGGCAATTGATCCAGTCCACCGACCTGTACATCGGCGTGCGTCAGGCACGGGTGGTGCTGCTGGACAGTGATGGTGTGCGTGCGCCGATTGTCGCCAGTTGGCTGCGGCAGTTGGGGCATGAGGCGTATGTGCTGGAGGGTGGCGTCCACAGTGGATTGGCGCTGGAGGCCAAGGAGGCCGTGCCCTTTGACGCGCTGCCGCTGATCTCGGTGCAGGCGCTGGCCGATGCGCTGAAGGACGACACCGTGGACCTGGTGGACCTGCGCCCGAGCATGATCCATCGCAAGGGCCGGATTGTCGGTTCGCGCTGGTCGATTCGTTCGCGGTTGACCGCTGGTGGGCGTCCACTGGTGCTGCTGGCTGATGATCCGGCACTGGCCGCTTTTGCTGCGTTGGGCTTGGGCGGCGATGTGCGTTTGCTCGACGGCGGCTATTCCGCGTGGGTTGCGGCCGGTTTGCCGGTGATCGAGGATGCGCAAACGCCTCCGGACAACCAGTGCATCGACTTCCTGTTCTTCACCCACGACCGCCACAGCGGCAACAAGGACGCTGCCCGCCAATATCTCGCCTGGGAAATTGGCCTGTTGGCACAGATGAGCGAAGCGGAAATCGCCAGTCTCAAGCCGTTGTTGCCCGCGTCACGGGTGCGTACCCGGCTGATTCACGCGGCGCGTACCGAAGGCGGCAATGGTGGTCGGGCGGTGAACGTACCGATCACCCGCCTGAGCACCGTGCTGTTCGACAACCTGGCCCAGATGCGTGACGCGCGCTCCCGACGCGACAGTGAGCGGGTCCTGAGTTACGGCGCACGCGGCAATCCCACCGCTTTTGCCCTTGAAGACCTGGTCACCGAACTTGAGGGTGGCTATCGCACACGGCTGTATGGCACCGGGCTCGCCGCCGCGGCGCAGACGTTCCTGGCCTACCTGCGGCCCGGCGACCATGTGTTGATCACCGACGCCGTCTATTCGCCGGTGCGCAAACTGGCCCGGGAGTTCCTCCAGCCATTCGGCATCGAAGTCAGCTATTTCGCCCCGGACGGCAGTGGCCTGGAAGCGCAACTGCAGGCCAACACCAAAATGGTCTACGCCGAAGTGCCGGGTTCGCTGCTGTATGAGCTGTGTGACCTGCCCGCGCTAGCCGCACTGTGCAAGCCGCGGGGCATTCTGTTGGCGGTGGACAACACCTGGGGCTCGGCGTACCTGTACCGCCCGCTGGCGCTGGGTGCCGACATCTCGATCATGGCCTTGACCAAGTACCTTGGCGGCCACAGTGACGTGATGATGGGCAGCGTCTGCACCACCGAAGCGGCATGGCCGGCCCTGGCGAAAATGAGCGATACCTTTGGCAATGCAGTGAGTGCCGACGATGCCTACCTGATCCTGCGTGGCGCACGCACCCTGGCTTCCCGGCTGGACGTGCACGAGCGCCAGGCGTTGAAGATTGCCCAGTGGTTGCAGGCGCAGCCGCAGGTCAGGCGGGTGTTTCATCCGGCACTGGCGGAGCATCCTGGCCACGCGCTGTGGAAGCGTGACTTCAGCGGGAGCAACGGTTTGCTGTCCTTCGAACTCGACCGCGCGGATGCCGGCTACGTCGAACGGTTTATCGACGGCCTGCAGCTGTTTGGCCTGGGCGCATCCTGGGGCGGCTTTGAAAGCCTGGTGACCCTGGCCGATACACAGGATCGCCAGAGCGCCGCCGACCGTGGATTGAACCCGGTGGTGCGCCTGCATGTGGGGCTGGAGGATGTGGAGGCGTTGATCGAGGATCTGCAGCGCGGGTTCGTGGCGGCGGGGCGTTGAGCCTCGCACCATGACAATTTGCGTCCGCCCATAGGTGCCAATCGAACTTTGTGTTTAACTTCGGCACCTGAAATTCGTTTCACTACCACCACTAGAAGGATTCCGTTCATGGCTCAAGTTACCCTCCGAGGCAACCCTGTCCAGGTCGAAGGCGATTTGCCGAAAGTCGGCGCCAAGGCGCCAGACTTCACCCTGACTGCCGGCGACCTGTCTGACGCGACCCTGGCGACTTTCGCCGGCAAGCGCAAAGTGCTGAACATTTTCCCAAGCGTTGATACCCCGACCTGCGCCACTTCGGTTCGCAAGTTCAACGCCCAGGTCAACGACGTGAACAACACCGTAGTGTTGTGCATTTCCACCGACCTGCCATTTGCCCAGGCGCGTTTCTGCGGTGCCGAAGGCCTGGAAAACGTGAAGAACCTGTCGGACTTCCGTGAGGCAGCCTTTGCTGTCGACTACGGTGTTGCGATTGCTGATGGCCCGCTCAAAGGCCTGACCGCCCGTGCCGTCGTGGTACTGGACGAGAACGACAACGTGCTGCACAGCGAACTGGTCAGCGAAATCGGCCAAGAGCCGAACTACGAGGCAGCCCTGGCTGTTTTGAAGTAACTGTTACTACGCATTACTGTCGTTTTGCAGTAACACGCGTGATGCAGTATTACGGCCTGGCCTAGTCCAGGCCGTTTTTATTTGTGCTTCAGATGCTTAGCCAGATAGCGAATGGACTAAGCACAGAAGTTAAAAGTTGTAATCCAAGGTAAATAGCCGGTAAAGGCGCTTTTCTTAACGCGCCCCAGTGCTTATCTTTCAGCCTCCCGAAGAAGAAGCTCTCGCACCCAATGGTTGATCACTCCATGCAATCCACCCCTCGTCACTCCCGCCGCTGGCTGTTCGGCCTGCTCGTGCTGCTGGTCATTGCCGGCCTGTGCTGGAAGTTCTGGCCTGGCACCAGCCACAAGGACAGCGCCGAGAAGAAGCCCGCCGGGCATGCCGGCAAGTCGGGGATGATGCGCCCGGGCTTTGGGGGTTCTACTGGCCCGGTGCCGGTGCGTGTGGCGCCGGCGGTGCTGGGCGAATTCCCGGTGTACTACAAGGCGCTGGGTACGGTGACGGCACTCAACACCATCAATGTGCGCAGCCGGGTTGGCGGAGAGCTGGTCAAGATCGCTTTTGAAGAGGGGCAGATGGTCAAGGCCGGTGACCTGCTGGCGGAAATCGACCCGCGCAGTTACCAGAATGCGTTGCTCCAGGCCCAGGGCACGTTGCTGCAGAACCAGGCCCAGCTGAAAAACGCCCAGGTCGACGTGCAGCGTTATCGCGACCTGTATGCCCAGGACAGTATCGCCAAGCAGACCCTGGACACCGCCGAAGCGCTGGTGTTGCAGTACCAGGGCACGGTCAAGACCAACCAGGGCGCGGTGGATGACGCCAAGCTCAACCTCGAATTCACCAAGATCCGCGCACCGATTACCGGGCGTGTCGGCCTGCGCCAGGTGGACGTGGGCAACCTCGTCGCCGCCAACGACACCACCTTCCTGGCGGTGATCACCCAGACCCAACCCATCAGCGTGGTCTTCACGTTGCCGGAAAACACCCTGGAAACCGTGCTGGCGCGTTATCACGCCGGCAACAAGCTGCCGGTGGAAGCCTGGGACCGTGGCGATGTCGCGGTGAAAGCCACGGGGGTGCTGCAGAGCCTCGATAACCAGATCGACGTCACCACCGGCACCCTGAAATTCAAGGCGCGGTTCGATAACAAGGACCAGGCGCTGTTCCCCAACCAGTTCGTGAACGTGCACTTGCTGGCCGACACCCTGCACAACGTGGTGCTGGCGCCGTCGGCGGCGATTCAGTTCGGCAATACCGGCACCTTCGTCTACGTGCTCGATGGCGACAAGAAGGTCAAGGTGCGTCCGCTGGTAATCGGTGATTCCGACGGCGACAACACCGTGGTCAAGCAAGGCCTGGCCGCCGGCGACCGTGTGGTGCTGGAAGGCACCGACCGCCTGAAGGACGGCAGTGACATTGAAGTGGTCAACGACAGCACTGAAGTGCCGACCACGCCGACCGAACACCTCCAGGGTCAACCGGCAGCCAAGACGCAACAAGGCCCGGCTGATGCCGCCAAGGCGCAAAAGGGCGGCGCATGAACCTCTCGCGGCTGTTCATCCTTCGCCCGGTAGCCACTACCCTGAGCATGCTGGCCATTGTCCTGGCCGGCGTGATCGCTTATCGCCTGCTGCCGGTCTCGGCCTTGCCCCAGGTGGATTACCCGACCATCCGGGTGATGACCCTGTACCCCGGCGCCAGTCCGGACGTAATGACCAGCGCGGTCACGGCGCCCCTTGAGCGTCAGTTCGGGCAGATGCCCGGCCTGACCCAGATGGCGTCCACCAGCTCCGGCGGCGCCTCGGTGCTGACCCTGCGTTTCAACCTCGACATCAACATGGATGTCGCCGAGCAACAGGTGCAGGCCGCGATCAACGCCGCCACCAACCTGCTGCCCAAGGACCTGCCGGCGCCGCCGGTGTACAACAAGGTCAACCCGGCGGATACCCCGGTGCTGACCCTGGCCATCACCTCCAAGACCATGTTGCTGCCCAAGCTCAATGACCTGGTCGACACGCGCATGGCGCAGAAGATCGCGCAGATCAGCGGCGTCGGCATGGTCAGCATCGCCGGCGGCCAGCGCCAGGCGGTGCGGATCAAGGTCAACCCCGAGGCCCTGGCGGCCAACGGCCTGAACCTGTCGGACGTGCGCACCCTGATCGCCGCCTCCAACGTCAACCAGCCCAAGGGTAACTTTGACGGCCCCACGCGGGTGTCGATGCTCGACGCCAACGACCAGTTGGTCTCGCCCAAGGAATACGCCGAACTGATCCTCGCCTACAACAACGGCGCGCCGTTGCGGCTCAAGGATGTGGCGCAGATCGTCGACGGCGCCGAGAACGAACGCCTCGCGGCCTGGGCCAACGAAAACCAGGCGGTCCTGCTGAACATCCAGCGCCAGCCCGGGGCCAACGTCATCGAGGTGGTGGACCGCATCAAGGCGCTGTTGCCAAGCATCACCGACAACCTGCCGGCGGGCCTGGACGTGACGGTGCTTACCGACCGTACCCAGACCATCCGGGCCTCGGTCAAGGATGTACAGCACGAATTGCTGATCGCCATTGCCCTGGTGGTGATGGTGACGTTCCTGTTCCTGCGCCGCTTCAGCGCGACCATTATTCCGTCCATCGCCGTGCCGCTGTCCCTGGTGGGCACCTTCGGCGTGATGTACCTCGCCGGTTTCTCCATCAACAACCTGACGCTGATGGCGCTGACCATCGCCACCGGTTTTGTGGTGGACGACGCCATCGTGATGCTGGAGAACATTTCCCGCTACATCGAGGAAGGCGATACACCGCTCAATGCGGCGCTCAAGGGCGCCAAGCAGATCGGCTTCACCCTGATTTCCCTGACCCTGTCGCTGATCGCGGTATTGATCCCGCTGCTGTTCATGGCGGACGTGGTGGGGCGGCTGTTCCGTGAATTCGCGATCACCCTGGCGGTGGCGATCCTGATTTCCCTGGTGGTGTCCCTGACCCTGACGCCGATGATGTGCGCGCGGTTGCTCAAGCGTGAGCCGAAAGAGGACGAGCAGGGCCGTTTCTACAAGGCCAGCGGCGCCTGGATCGACTGGCTGATCGAGGCCTACGGGCGCAAGTTGCAGTGGGTGCTCAAGCATCAGCCGCTGACCCTGCTGGTGGCCATCGCCACCCTGGGCCTGACCGTGGCGTTGTACATGGTGGTGCCCAAGGGCTTCTTCCCGGTGCAGGACACCGGCGTGATCCAGGGCATTTCCGAAGCGCCACAGTCGATTTCCTTTGCGGCGATGAGCCAGCGCCAGCAGGAACTGGCGAAGATCATCCTCGAAGACCCGGCGGTGGAGAGCCTGTCGTCCTATATCGGGGTAGACGGTGATAACGCCACCCTCAACAGTGGTCGCCTGCTGATCAACCTCAAGCCCCACGGCGAACGGGACCTGAGCGCGGCGCAGATCATCACGCGCCTGCAGCCGCAGTTGGACAAGCTGGTGGGGATTCGCCTGTTCATGCAGCCGGTGCAGGACCTGACCATCGAAGACCGCGTCAGCCGTACCCAGTACCAGTTCAGCATGTCCTCGCCGGACGCCGAGCTGCTGGCCTTGTGGAGTGAAAAGCTGGTACACGCCCTCAGCCAGTTGCCGGAACTCTCCGACGTCGCCAGCGACCTGCAGGACAAGGGCCTGCAGGTGTACCTGGTGATCGACCGTGACGCCGCATCGCGCCTTGGTGTGTCGGTGTCGACCATCACCGACGCGCTGTACGACGCGTTCGGCCAGCGGCAGATATCCACCATCTACACCCAGGCCAGCCAGTACCGCGTGGTATTGCAGGCCCAGTCCGGTGAAACCCTCGGCCCGGACGCCCTGAACCAGATCCATGTGAAAACCACCGACGGTGGCCAGGTGCGGCTGTCGAGCCTGGCCCATGTGGAACAGCGCCAGGCCCAGTTGGCAATCGCGCATATCGGTCAGTTCCCGGCGGTGATGATGTCGTTCAACCTGGCCCCCGGCGTGGCGCTGGGCAAGGGCGTCGACCTGATCAACCAGACCCAGAAAGACATCGGCATGCCGGTGGGCGTGCAGACCCAGTTCCAGGGCGCGGCCCAGGCATTCGAGGCTTCGCTGTCGAGTACCTTGCTGCTGATCCTGGCGGCGGTGGTGACCATGTACATCGTGCTCGGGGTGCTCTACGAGAGCTACATCCACCCGATCACCATCCTCTCGACCCTGCCGTCGGCAGCGGTGGGCGCCTTGCTGGCCTTGCTGCTCAGTGGCAACGACCTGGGGATGATCGCGATCATCGGCATCATCCTGCTGATCGGCATCGTGAAGAAGAACGCGATCATGATGATCGACTTTGCCCTCGACGCTGAGCGCAACCAGGGCCTGGACCCGCAAACCGCGATCTACCAGGCGGCGCTGTTGCGCTTCCGGCCGATCCTGATGACCACCCTGGCGGCGCTGTTCGGTGCCGTGCCGTTGATGCTCGCCACCGGCTCCGGCGCCGAGTTGCGCCAGCCGCTGGGCCTGGTGATGGTGGGCGGGTTGCTGGTGAGCCAGGTGTTGACCCTGTTTACCACCCCGGTGATCTACCTGTATTTCGACCGCCTCGGCCGTCGCTGGCGCAAAGAGCCGGTGCGCCTGGAGCCGGTTGAGTCATGAACCTGTCCGGACCTTTCATTCGCCGGCCGGTAGCCACCATGCTGCTGAGCCTGGCGATCATGCTGCTGGGCGGCGTCAGCTTCAACCTGTTGCCGGTGTCGCCATTGCCGCAGATCGATTTCCCGGTGATCGTGGTGTCGGCCAGCTTGCCGGGGGCCAGCCCCGAGGTGATGGCGTCTACGGTGGCCACGCCGCTGGAGCGCTCCTTCGGCGCGATTGCCGGCATTACCACCATGAGCAGTTCGTCGAGCCAGGGTTCGACCCGGGTGATCCTGGCGTTCGACTCCAATCGCGACATCAACGGCGCGGCGCGGGAAGTGCAAGCGGCGATCAACGCCTCGCGTAACCTGCTGCCCAGTGGCATGCGCAGCATGCCCACCTACAAGAAGATCAACCCGTCCCAGGCGCCCATCATGGTGCTGTCCCTGACTTCGGACGTGTTGCCCAAGGGCCAGCTGTACGACCTGGCCTCGACCATCCTGTCCCAGAGCCTGTCCCAGGTGCCGGGCGTGGGTGAAGTGCAGATCGGCGGCAGCTCCTTGCCCGCCGTGCGTATCGAACTGGAACCCAAGGCCCTCGACCAGTACGGAGTGGCCCTGGACGATGTGCGTAATACCATCGCCAATGCCAACGTGCGCCGGCCCAAGGGTTCGCTGGAGGACAGCCAGCGCAACTGGCAGATCCAGGCCAACGACCAGTTGGAAAAGGCCAAGGACTATGAACCGCTGCTGATCCGCTACCAGAATGGCGCGGCCTTGCGCCTGGGGGATGTGGCGAAGATCAGCGACGGCGTCGAGGACCGCTACAACAGCGGCTTCTTCAACAATGACTCGGCGGTGCTGCTGGTGATCAACCGCCAGTCCGGCGCCAACATCATCGAGACGGTGAAGCAGATCAAGGCACAACTGCCGGCCTTGCAGGCGGTGTTGCCGTCCAGCGTCAAGCTGAACCTGGCCATGGACCGTTCGCCGGTGATCACCGCCACCTTGCACGAAGCCGAGATGACCCTGCTGATTGCCGTGGCCCTGGTGATCCTGGTGGTGTACCTGTTCCTCGGCAACTTCCGCGCCTCGCTGATTCCCACCCTGGCGGTGCCGGTGTCGCTGGTGGGCACGTTTGCAGTGATGTACCTGTTCGGCTTTTCCCTGAACAACCTGTCGCTGATGGCGCTGATCCTCGCCACCGGCCTGGTGGTGGACGATGCCATCGTGGTGCTGGAGAACATTTCCCGGCACATCGACGAGGGTGTGCCGCCGATGAAGGCGGCGTACCTGGGGGCCCAGGAAGTCGGCTTCACCTTGCTGTCGATGAACGTCTCGCTGGTGGCGGTGTTCCTCTCGATCCTGTTCATGGGCGGTATCGTTACCAGCCTGTTCCGCGAGTTTTCCATCACCCTCGCAGCGGCGATCATCGTCTCGCTGGTGGTGTCGCTGACCCTTACCCCGATGCTCTGCGCCCGCTGGCTCAAGCCCCATGTCAAAGGCCAGGAAACAGGCTTGCAGCGCTGGAGCCAGAAGATCAACGACCGCATGGTGGCAGGCTACGCCCGCAGCCTGGACTGGGTGCTGCGCCACAAGCGCCTGACGCTGCTCAGCCTGTTGGTGACCATCGGAGTCAACGTCGCGCTGTATGTGGTGGTGCCGAAAACCTTCATGCCCCAGCAGGACACCGGGCAACTGATCGGCTTTGTGCGTGGCGACGACGGGCTGTCATTCAGTGTGATGCAGCCGAAGATGGAAATCTTCCGCAAGGCCGTCCTGCAGGACCCCGCGGTGTTGAGCGTGGCAGGCTTTATTGGCGGCAACAGCGGCACCAACAACGCGGTGATGCTGGTGCGGCTCAAGCCCATCAGCGAACGCAAGATTTCTGCCCAGGCGGTGATCGAGCGCATGCGCAAGAATGTGCCACTGGTGCCCGGCGGGCGCCTGATGCTGATGGCTGATCAGGACCTGCAATTCGGCGGCGGCCGCGACCAGACCACCTCGCAGTATTCCTACATCCTGCAAAGCGGTGACCTGGCGGCCTTGCGCCTGTGGTACCCGAAAGTGGTTGCCGCGTTGCGTGAGCTGCCGGAGCTGACCGCCATCGATGCCCGTGAAGGGCGCGGCGCGGCCCAGGTGACGTTGATTGTCGACCGCGACCAGGCCAAGCGCCTGGGCATTGACATGGACATGGTCACTGCCGTGCTCAACAACGCCTACAGTCAGCGGCAGATTTCCACCATCTACGACAGCCTCAACCAGTACCAGGTGGTGATGGAGGTCAATCCGAAGTACGCCCAGGACCCGATCACCCTCAATCAGATGCAGGTGATCACGTCCACCGGTGCGCGCGTGCCGCTGTCGGCCATCGCTCACTATGAGAACAGCCTGGCGGACGACCGGGTCAGCCATGAAGGCCAGTTCGCCTCGGAAAACATTGCCTTTGATATGTCGCCCGGCGTTACGGTGGAGCAGGGCACGGCCGCCATTGAGCGGGCGATTGCCAAGGTCGGCCTGCCGGAAGAGGTGATCGCGAAGATGGCCGGTACGGCCGACGCCTTCGCCGCTACCCAGAAAGGCCAGCCGTTCATGATCCTCGGTGCACTGGTAGCGGTGTACCTGGTATTGGGGATTCTGTATGAGAGCTATATCCACCCGCTGACCATTCTGTCGACCTTGCCGTCGGCGGGGGTGGGCGCCTTGCTTTCGATTTACCTGCTGGGGGGCGAGTTCAGCCTGATCTCGCTGCTGGGGCTGTTCCTGCTGATCGGGGTGGTGAAGAAAAACGCGATCCTGATGATCGACCTTGCGCTGCAACTGGAACGCAAGGACGGCATGAGCCCGCTGGAATCGATCCGCGCCGCTTGCCTGGTGCGGCTGCGCCCGATCCTGATGACCACGCTGGCGGCGATTCTTGGCGCCGTGCCGCTGCTGCTCAGCACGGCCGAAGGCGCGGAAATGCGCCAGCCTCTGGGCCTGACGATTATCGGCGGGCTGGTGTTCAGCCAGATCCTGACCCTCTACACCACGCCTGTGGTTTACCTTTATCTCGACCGCCTGCGCCACCGTTTCAACGGTTGGCGCGGAGTGCGTACCGATGCTGCCCTGGACACTGCGCTATGACCGATTCAACGTTTCCCACCGTGCAACGTCTGGCGATGACTCGCGGCTCAAAGCTGCTGAGCCTGGCCCTGTGCGGCGTCATGCTCAGCGCCTGCGCCGTCGGCCCGGACTACAAACGCCCCGAATTGACCGAGCCGGCCCAGTACAAAGAGGCCCAGGGCTGGCGCCAGGCCGCGCCCAGCGACTCGCTGGCCCGGGGCGCCTGGTGGGAGCTGTACGGCGACAAACAACTGAATGAGCTGGTAGAAAAACTCAACAGCTCCAACCAGACCGTGGCCCAGGCCGAGGCGCGTTATCGCCAGGCCGCCTCGCAGGTGCGCAGTGCCCGTGGGGCGTTCTTCCCCACGGTTGACCTGAGTGCCTCGAAAAGCCGGGCCAGCCAGGGTACCGGCAGCAGTAACGCCAGCCTCAGCAGCTCCAGCAGCGGTATTCGCGACACCCTCAACACCCAGTTGGGCGTGAGCTGGGAAGCCGATATCTGGGGCAAACTGCGCCGGGGCCTGGAAGCCAATGAAGCCAGCGCCGAAGCCAGCGCGGCGGATCTTGCGGCGATGCGCCTGAGCCAGCAATCGGAACTGGTGCAGGATTACCTGCAACTGCGGGTCATGGACGAACAGACCCGTTTGCTGCAGGCCACGGTGGACACCTACCAGCGCTCCCTGCAGATGACCCAGAACCAATACCGCGCCGGTGTCTCGGGCAAGGACGCCATCGCCCAGGCCCAGACCCAGCTGAAAAGCACCCAGGCCAGCATGATCGACCTGATCTGGCAGCGGGCGCAGCTGGAAAACGCAATTGCCGTGCTGATCGGTGTGCCGCCGGCCAACTTCAACCTGGCGGTGAGCAAGGACATTCCGGCGCTGCCGCAGATTCCGGTGAGCCTGCCGTCGCAACTGCTGGAGCGCCGCCCGGATATCGCTCAGGCGGAGCGCTCGGTGATCGCGGCCAACGCCAACATCGGCGTGGCCAAGACCGCTTACTACCCGGACCTGACCCTGAGCCTGGCCGGCGGCTACTCCAGCAGCACCTACGCCGACTGGATCAGCCTGCCGAACCGCTTCTGGTCGGTGGGGCCGAAACTCGCCATGACCCTGTTCGACGGGGGCCAGCGTTCGGCCGAAGTTGACCGCGCCGAGGCGTCCTACGATGAAACCGTGGCCAAGTACCGCCAGACCGTACTCGACGGTTTCCGCGAGGTGGAAAACTACATGGTCCAGCTCAAGGTCCTGGAAGACGAGGCTGTCGTGAGTAACGAGGCCCTCGAAGCGGCCCGGGAATCCCTGCGCCTGACCCAGAACCAGTACAAGGCCGGGTTGATCGCCTATCTCGATGTGGTCACCGTGCAAGCCACCGCCCTGAGCAACGAGCGTACGGTGCTGACCCTGCTGCAAACCCGGCTGGTTGCCAGTGTGCAACTGATCGCTGCACTGGGCGGTGGCTGGGATGGCCAAATGCAGCTGAGCGACAAGAAGTAAACACCGCTCTGGCTGGTGTACGGGCTTGTGTGGGAGCGGGCTTGCTCGCGAAAACGGTGGGGCAGTCAACTGTGTATGAACTGACCCGCCGCTTTCGCGAGCAAGCCCGCTCCCACAAGGGTTCTGCGGTGTTTTTGAGCCAGCGGATTGGCGTCAAATTTTGAATGATGGCTATACGACAATATTTCAGGTGTACAAGATTTATTCTCGCTACAATCCCTGACTTTTCAGCCCGGCACGGATGCTGTTCGGCCCATAGGTCACGAGAAGTCCCATGCTCACCGGTAGTTATTCCCCCGCCCTGGTCCTGATTTCCCTGTTCGTCGCGATCCTCGCATCCTATACGGCGTTGGACCTGACCGGCCGCATCGCCACTGCCAGGGGCCGCGCGGTGTACCTGTGGATGGGCGGCGGCGCGCTGGCGATGGGCGTGGGGATCTGGTCGATGCACTTTATCGGCATGCTCGCCTTCCGCCTGCCCATCAGCCTCGGCTATGACGTCGGCATCACGGCGCTGTCGTTGTTGATCGCGATCCTGTCCAGCGGTTTTGCCTTGTGGCTGGTGAGCCAGCCGCGTTTGCCGGCGTGGCAACTGGCATTTGGCGCATTGATCATGGGCGCCGGCATCAGCGCCATGCACTACACTGGCATGGCCGCCATGCGCATGACCCCCGGCATCGACTACGACCCCACGCTGTTCACCGCCTCGTTGCTGATTGCCGTGGGTGCGTCGGCGGCGGCGTTGTGGATTGCCTTCAACCTGCGGCGCAACACGCCGTATGTGCGGTTGGCCCGAGGCGGGGCGGCGATGGTGATGGGCGTGGCGATTGTCGGCATGCACTACACCGGCATGGCCGCCGCGCGTTTCGCCGATGGCAGCTTCTGCGGCGCGGCCCTGGACGGCTTGAGTGGCAAGGGCCTGGATAACCTGGTGCTGGTTACCACCCTGGCAGTGTTGATCATCGCGCTGCTGACCTCCCTGGCCGATGCCCGCCTGGAAGCCCGCACCGCGGTGTTGGCCGACTCCCTGACCCAGGCCAACCAGGAACTCACCCACCTGGCCCTGCACGACATGCTCACCGGCTTGCCCAATCGCACCCTGCTCGCCGACCGGATCCAGCAGGCGATACAGCGGGTGAACGAAGAGGGCGGCTGCTTCGCGCTGATGTTTATCGACCTGGACGGCTTCAAGCCGGTGAATGACGCTTTTGGTCACCACATGGGCGACCAGCTGTTGCAGCAAGTCGGCCTGCGCCTGCGCGAAGACTTGCGCAGCCAGGACACCCTGGCCCGCATCGGCGGTGACGAGTTTGTATTGCTGGTGCAATTGGGCCAGCCCGACGATGCGTTGCGCTTGGCCGAGCGCCAGGTGGGCATGATCAACCAGGCCTTCCACGTCGCCGAGCATGAGCTGAAAATCTCCGCCAGCATCGGCATCGCACTGTTCCCCGGCAACGGCGCCACGCCCCAGGAACTGCTGATGAACGCCGACGCGGCGATGTATCACGCCAAGGGCATGGGCAAGAACGGCTACAGCTTTTTCGACGTGTCGATGAACACCAATGCGCGCAAGCAACTGCAACTGCTGCAGGACTTGCGCAATGCCGTGGAGCACGAGCAGTTCCGGCTTTATTACCAGCCCAAGTTCGACGCCATCAGCGGCCGCCCGGTCGGTGCCGAGGCGCTGCTGCGCTGGGAGCACCCGCAACAAGGCCTGTTGTTGCCGGACAAGTTTATCGAGCTGGCGGAAAAGACCGGGCTGATCATCCCCATCGGCGAATGGGTACTCAACGAAGCCTGCCGCCAGATGCAGGTGTGGTATGCACAGGGCTATCACGACTGGCGCATTGCCGTGAACCTGTCGGCGTTGCAGTTCTGCCACGCCGGGCTGGTCAAGAGTGTCGCCGCTGCCCTGGAACGCCACCGCTTGCCAGCCAACAGCCTGACCCTGGAAATCACCGAAACCACCGCCATGAGCGATGCCGACGCGAGCATGACGGTGTTGCAGAAGCTTTCGGACATGGGCGTCGACCTGTCCATCGACGACTTCGGTACCGGCTATTCGAGCCTGATGTACCTCAAGCGTCTGCCGGCCAATGAGCTGAAGATCGACCGGGGCTTCGTGCGTGACCTGGAGCACGACAGCGACGACGCCGCTATCGTCTCGGCCATCGTCGCCCTCGGTCAGGCCCTGGGCCTGCGCATTGTGGCCGAGGGTGTAGAGACCGACTCACAGCAGAGCTTCCTCACCCGGCTGGGCTGCGATTCGCTTCAGGGGTATCTGCTGGGGCATCCGTTGCCGGCCGAGGGTTTCATGGCCGACATCCAGCGCGCCGAGCAGGTGGTGAGTGTGCATTCGGTGATGTGAGCCCATGCAAAACCTGCAGGGCGCAGGTAGTATTGGATCCATCAGCTCACGTTGAACCAGGAGACCTTACACATGGACAAAGTCGTCGTCATCACCGGTGGCAGTCGTGGGATCGGCGCCGCCACGGCGCTGCTGGCCGCCGCCCAGGGCTATCGCATCTGTATCAATTACCAGGCCGATGAAGACGCCGCCCACCGCGTACTTGAGCAAGTGCGTGCCCTCGGCGCCCAGGCGATTGCCGTGCGGGCTGATGTCAGCATTGAAGACGAAGTGATTGGCCTGTTCCACCGGGTCGATACCGAACTGGGCCGGGTGACGGCACTGGTCAACAACGCAGGTACCGTCGGGCACAAGTCGCGGGTCGATGAGATGTCCGAGTTCCGCATCCTGAAGACCCTCAGGACCAATGTGTTGGGGCCGATCCTGTGTGCCAAGCATGCGCTGCTGCGCATGTCGCCCAAGCATGGCGGGCAGGGCGGCAGCATCGTCAACGTTTCATCGGCCGCCGCGCGGTTGGGCTCGCCGGGGGAGTATGTGGATTACGCCGCGTCCAAGGGTGCGCTGGATACCTTCACTCTCGGGCTCTCCAAGGAAGTGGCGGGCGAGGGGATCCGGGTCAATGGCGTGCGTCCCGGGTTTATTTTCACCGACTTCCACGCCCTGAGCGGCGACCCGGATCGGGTCAGCAAGCTTGAACCGGGCATCCCCATGGCCCGTGGCGGGCGTGCAGAGGAAGTCGCGGAAGGGATTATCTGGCTGCTCTCGGACAAGGCGTCCTATGCGACGGGAACCTTTCTTGACCTGGCGGGCGGTCGTTAGTTTTGTACCGCCTGTGGCGAGGGGCACGCCGCTCGCCACAGCCCAGGTATCAGGCGCCGCGCAGCGCTTCATAGCCCCTGAGGGAAAACGCCTTGAGCAGGCTGGCCTCCGAGTCTGGATGAATGGCGTAGCCGTGATTCGAAAAACCGTCCAGGACACCGTTGCGGCTATGGCTGGCGCTTAATTTGAGATCGTCCACGTTGTCGATAAATCGCAGTACCTTATCCAGGTTGTAGGTGGCGTCGGCGCGAGAGTCCGGGTCTTGGTTGGCCGCGCTCCAGTCACCCACCTGGCGCTTCAGGTCATCGCTCACTTCGTAGTGGTCGCGGTTATCCAGGAAGTTCTTCAGCACAGGGCTTTGTTCGGTAATCTGGTCACTCGATCGATGATCTCCCGCGGGGCGCCCGGTAGCGCCTGTCATTTCGCGCACCTGTTGCTGCTCTGCGGCACGCATATAGTGGGGAGGAACGGGAAGGGGGCGCAGGCCGGCAGCTGAAGAAATAGTCATAAGGCATCTCTGATGTGAACCAAGTGAATGCGCTCTTTCTATCGTAAGAAATAGCGCACTCCTGTGTGGTTCTTAGCCCGGCTACGGTTCCCATCCGTAGGTTAAAACGACCGCACAATCTTCCCCAGCGTCTCCATCGCCTTCTCACACGACTCATCCCACGGGCTGCCGTAGTTCAAGCGAATGCAGTTCCTGAAGCGCTGTGTCGGCGAGAAGATCGGCCCCGGTGCAATGCTGATGCCCTGGGCCAGCGCCATCTGGAACAACTTCAACGAGTCGGTCTGCTCCGGCAATTCCAGCCACAGGAAGTACCCGCCGGCAGGCTGGCTGACCCGTGTCTGCGCCGGGAAATAGCGCGCGATGGCGGCGAGCATGGCGCTTTGCTGTTCTTCCAGCGCGTAACGCAATTTACGCAGGTGCCGGTCGTACCCGCCGTGTTGCAGGTAATCGGCAATCGCCGCCTGGGCGGGCATCGAGGCACACAGCGACGTCATCAATTTCAGCCGCTCGATCTTCTGCGCATAACGTCCCGCGGCGACCCAGCCGATGCGGTAGCCCGGAGCCAGGCTCTTGGCGAACGAGCCGCAATGCATCACCAGGCCTTCGGTGTCGAACGCCTTCGCCGGTTTGGGCGCCTGTTGACCGTAGTACAACTCGGCGTACACGTCGTCTTCGATCAGCGGCACCTGGTGGCTGCGCAGTAACTCCACCAGTTCCTGTTTCCGGGCCTCGGGCATGGTTGCGCCCATCGGGTTCTGGAAACTGGTCATGCACCAGCAGGCCTTGATCGGGTAGCGCTCCAGGCTTTGCGCCAGCACCTTGAGGTCGATGCCATCGCGTGGGTGTACGGGGATTTCCACCGCCTTGAGTTTCAGGCGCTCGAGGATTTGCAGGCTGGCGTAGAACGCCGGTGCTTCGATGGCCACCAGGTCGCCCGGCTCGGTCACGGCTTGCAGGCACAGGTTCAGTGCTTCAAGGGCGCCGTTGGTGATCAACAGTTCTTCCATGGGCAACATCAGCCCGCCCACCATGTAGCGCAAGGCAATTTGCCGGCGCAGTTGCGGGTTGCCCGGCGACATGTCGGTGACCACCATGCGCGGGTCCATTTCCCGGCTGGCGCTGGCCAGGGAACGGGCCAGGCGTTGCAGCGGGAACAGCGTCGGGCTGGGGAAGGCCGAGCCGAAGGGCACGGTTTGCGGGTCCTTGATGGAATCGAGCACCGAGAACACCAATTCGCTGACGTCCACCTCGGTGGACTCGTGCACATGGGCACTCACCACCGGCTCGGAAAACGGGCTGGGCGCATGGGTGTTGACGAAGTACCCGGAGCGCGGCCGGGCGCGGATCAGCCCGCGTCGCTCCAGCAGGTAGTACGCCTGGAACACCGTGGACGGGCTGACACCGTAGGTCTGGCTGGCATAACGCACCGAAGGCACGCGCTGGCCGGGCCCGAGCACGCCGGAGCGGATCAGTTCTGCGATGTCGTCGGCGAATTTTTCGTAGCGTTTCATTGGGGCTCAGTGCTTTGAACAGATTTTGCTGATTGAACACAGATCAAACGGTGGGAGCGGGCTTGCTCGCGAAAGCAATCTTTCAGTTGATGTATCCATTGACTGGCACACCGCTTTCGCGAGCAAGCCCGCTCCCACATTTTGATCTCCAGTGTTGCTGAAAGCTGGGCTCAGCGATTCAATGGCGGCACAAACCGGCTGTCCGCCGCGCTGTAAATCCACGGCTCATCCACGTCCGAGACCTTGAAGCGGATCGTCTGCGAACTGCTGGCGGGCTTCTCTGCGGTCATCGCCACCGACACCGGCACATCGGTAATCTCACCTGGTGCCAGGCTGATCTCGGTCTTGCCCTGCAGCTGGAAGCCGTCGCCGTCCATCAGCTCCATGCGGTAATCCTGGCGCTGCTGGGTCTTGTTGATGACCTTGAGGCTGTAGATGTTCTCGATCAAGCCGTCACTGTTCTCGCGGAACATCCCCCGGTCCTTGGTCACGTCCAGCGACACCATCGGGCGTTCCACCAGCGCCACCACCAGCGCGCCGATCATCACCAGCAGCACGGCACTGTAGCCGATCAGGCGTGGCCTGAGCAGATGGGTCTTGCCACCCTGCAACTGATGCTCCGAGGTGTAGCTGACCAGGCCACGGGCATAGCCCATTTTATCCATGATCGAATCACAGGCATCGATACACGCGGCGCAGCCGATGCATTCCATTTGCAGGCCGTCACGGATGTCGATGCCGGTGGGGCATACCTGCACGCACAGCTGGCAGTCGATGCAATCACCCAGGCCGACGTCCGCCGGTTGCACGTCTCGTTTGCGCGGGCCACGGTTCTCGCCGCGGGCTACGTCGTAGGAAATGGTCAGGGTGTCCTTGTCGAACATCACACTCTGGAACCGTGCATACGGGCACATGTGCATGCACACCGCTTCACGTAGCCAGCCGGCGTTGATGTAGGTGGCGCCGGTAAAGAACAGCACCCAGAACAGGCTTACGCCACCCATCTGCCAGGTCAGCAGCTCCTCGGCCAGCGGCCGGATCGGCGTGAAGTAGCCGACAAATGTCAGCCCGGTCAGCACGCTGATCCCCAGCCACAGCGTGTGCTTGGCCGAGCGCCGCGCCAGCTTGTCCAGGCTCCAGGGCGCAGCTTGCAGCTTGATGCGTTGGTTTCGCTCGCCTTCAGTGACCTTTTCGCACCACATGAACAACCAGGTAAACGAGCTTTGCGGGCAGGTATAGCCACACCACACACGCCCTGCGAATACGGTGATCGCGAACAGGCCGAACGCGCAGATGATCAACAGCGCCGACAGCAGGATGAAATCCTGGGGCCAGAACGTGGCACCGAAGATGTGGAATTTGCTTTCAGCCAGGTCCCATAACACCGCCTGCCGTCCGCCCCAGTTCAGCCACACGGTGCCGAAAAATGCCAGGAACAGAAAGCCTGCGCCTGCCACGCGCAAGGTACGGAACAGGCCGGTAAAACTGCGGGTGTGAATCAGGTTGTCGCTGGATTTGGCCTTCATCTTCTTTGGATGTGCAGGCTCAAACACTTCTACGGTTCGGACGGGGATTCTATCGCTCATGGTCTTTCGCTCATCAGCCTCCATCAGGCAGATGAACTATGACCGGCGCTCTGTTTGCATAACAGACTCAGGTATGGCGATAAAAAGCGGATCAGATGGGCCGCCCGTGCATGCCTGCGACAATGTGCTGCACCCGGTGGTGCGCGGGGTGCAGCGCTTTTGAGGCGGGGCTGATCCAGGTCAATCAAATCACCGAATCACCGTCGGTAGCTTTCAAGTGCTTACGGCCGTCTTTGGCACCCGCTACGGTCAATGCGTCGGCTTCGGCTTCGGTGATATAGGTGCGGTCACCGTTCAGCTTCACGAACGACATGGATTTCTCGCTGTCGGTTTCGACCGTGACATGGGTGGCTTCCAGTTGTTTCTCGTGGCCGTCCACATCGACGGTGAAGAAACATTGCTGACCTTCGATACGTACGGGCATATCGATCTCCTTTTTGTGGACTATTACTGATTAGGGTGGGATGCGCAGGCAATGGTTCTGCGCAACTGACTGACGGTCGATGCTGTCCATGTTCTATCGACCCCCAACAAGGAAACGTCCATGGACGCCTGGTGGCATGAAGTCTGGGTAACCCTGCAAGCGGAATTTGCCGATATCGGCGATGCCCGGCAACTCACGCAAATCACCATTCGGCTGCTGATTGCGGCGATATTGGGCGGGATCCTGGGTTACGAGCGCGAACAGAAAGGCAAGGCCGCCGGGGTACGCACCCACATGCTCGTGGCCCTGGGCGCCGCGCTGTTCGTGTTGGTGCCGAGCATGTCCGGCTCCCAGGCAGACGCCATGAGCCGGGTGCTGCAGGGCGTGATCGCGGGCATCGGCTTTCTTGGCGCCGGCACTATCCTAAAGGGCAAGGAAGACGAGGAGGGTCAGCACGTCAAAGGCCTGACCACCGCCGCCGGCTTGTGGATGACCGCCGCCATTGGGGTGGCGGCGGGAATGGGGCGGGAATCCACGGCGGTACTCAGCACGTTGTTGGCCTTGGCGGTGTTCAGTGTGATGCCAAGAATCGTCAGGCTATTGGAAAAGAATTAGTCGCCGTATGTTTCATCAGGTCGCGCGTGAATGGGCTGACAGCGTGATATCGAGGCGTGTGCAACTTCACGCTCCTGCTGTATTGATCACTGTACCGGAATGGTGATTTGATCTTCTTTGTGATACGCGAATATGCGTTGGTCTTGAGCGAGCAAGTCAACACGAACCACCGGAAGCAGGCGCTGCGTATAGCCGTAATACTCGCGCTGAAGTTTCTTGGCCGCATCTCTTCCTGGCAAGTTGGCAGCGTTATAGAAGAAAGCCTGGAAGGGGACTTTATCAATCTCGGACACTGTCCAGGCTGAGGTGACGACTTCATTCCAATCTTCAATATAGTTTGCCGGCATCAGTTTTCTGACAGTGATGCTTAGAGAAAACTGCTGCACCGATCCACGAAACGCACACATAAAAAAATAAGCCGGTTTGACTTTGTTGAAGTGGGCCAGCCAGGTGGGGCCATCCACCACGCCTTGCTCATCGCAGTGCCGGCTCCATTCACGCTGGTAGCCTGGCAGCTCCCTGGAAGTTTCGCCGCATCCA
Source organism: Pseudomonas sp. Ag1 (assembly GCF_000278565.1). NCBI lineage: Bacteria > Pseudomonadati > Pseudomonadota > Gammaproteobacteria > Pseudomonadales > Pseudomonadaceae > Pseudomonas > Pseudomonas sp. Ag1. Next base: position 94,756 of record NZ_AKVH01000098.1, on the reverse strand, counting down.
TCCGGGCGGTCACCTGTCGCACCATTGGTGGGAAAAGAGCAGCGCACGCTGATTGGGCCCGCTGCGGTGGAGGGCAATGCCGACATTATTACGCCAGCGTCCCGTGCAAACAGCTTCCTGATACCCAGGTCGGCTCGCAGGTAAGAGAATGCGGCGGCATTGCGCTCAAGCTCGCCGGGCGATGCTATGAGGCTGTCAGTGACGCGAATAAGCACCCCATTGCAGTGATACAGGGCCACGCCTTCGGCACACTGAGCAGCGGTGTCCTGGTAGCGGTTGTTTAATTTGCTTGCGATTTCCGTATCGAGCGGGCCGGAGGGTTCGGTGGTGCAGGCGGTCAAGGTGCAAAGGAAAAGCAGCAGGTAGGCGGCTGTTCTTTTCATGAGGTATCTCCGAGAGGTTTTATTGTTCTGTTCTTCGCGCGTCGCACACTTTGATCATGGGCGGCGTTCGTCTCGGTTGATACTGTCGGTTTTGACAGTTCTTTATAATTTTTTGTGAATGAAGTTGCAGCTTATAGATTCAAGTAAACGCGGAAGCCTGAAGCTTCCGCTTTTTACTTCCTGTGATCGGTCTCTTCAGACAATCACCGGCGGCATCGTCGTCGGTGGTTCCTCCACCGGTGGTGGCTGTGTGCCTGGCGGTTCCTGCTCGGGAACCGGGTCGGGTTCGGTCGGCGGTAATGTGGGCTTATCTATATTGGGATCAGGCGTTTCAGCCGGAATAGGGATATTCATCGGTATGGCCTCCTTTGTGCTTTGCTCTATCGGTGGACAATCGCGTGGTGGATTTGATTCCCCGCCCGATGGCGGGATATCCGCCTGAACTTTTCACTCGTCGGCATGCTCGGAACCTAGACGGCCCTGCTCAGGGAGAGTGGCGTCGTTTCAGAATTTGAATCAAGCACAAGAGCGTCCACTGGGCGTTAAGGGGAGATGCTCGATGACTGCTGAAACACTGACTCAAGACGATTCAACCTCCACATTACCGCTGTCCCAGGCACTGTTGCTGCCAAGGATCGCGATTGAAAGCACGACCCCGGTGATCGGTGGCGGCGAGTTCGCCGTCAAGGCTGTGGTTGGCCAGCGCGTGCAGGTTGCCAGCAAGGTGTTCGCTGATGGCCACGACAAGCTTGCGGTGATGATCCGCTGGCGCCCGCGCAGTGAAGAAAGCTGGCACAGCGTGGTGATGACCGATGTCGGCAACAACGGCTGGGAAGGCGCATTCACCGTGACCGCCCAGGGCCCGCATGAGTATTGCATCGAAGCCTGGATCGACACGTTTGCCAGCTTTCGCTACGAACTGAGCAAGAAACACGAGGCCGGGGTGCCGGTCAGCCTGGAGTTGCAGGAAGGCCGCAGCCAGGTCCTGCAAGCCGCCGAGCGCAGTGACAATGAGTTGCGTGACCGGCTGATGTTGCTGCACCACGAACTCTCCGGTTTGCTGGAAACCGAGCAGGTTGCGTTGTTCCTGCACGAAGACAGTGCACACCTGATGACCCAGGCCGATCACCGCGCCTATTTGAGCATCAGCCCGGTGTATCCGATTGATGTAGAGCGCGAGGCTGCGCAATTTGCCAGCTGGTACGAGTTGTTTCCCCGCTCGATCACCGACGATCCCGCCCGCCATGGCACATTCAACGATGTGCACTCACGGCTGTCGATGATCCACGACATGGGCTTTGACGTGCTGTACTTCCCGCCGATCCATCCGATCGGTCGCAGCCACCGCAAGGGCAAGAACAATTCCCTGACCGCCGGGCCGGACGACCCGGGCAGCCCGTATGCCATCGGCAGCGAAGAGGGCGGCCACGAGGCGATCCATTCGCAGTTGGGCACCCGTGAGGATTTCCGCAACCTGGTCAAGGCCGCCGCCGACCATGGCCTGGAAATCGCCCTGGATTTTGCCATCCAGTGCTCCCAGGACCACCCGTGGCTCAAACAGCATCCGGGCTGGTTCAACTGGCGGCCCGACGGCACGATCAAATACGCCGAGAACCCGCCGAAGAAATACCAGGACATCGTCAACGTCGACTTCTATGCGGCCGACGCGATTCCCAGCCTGTGGGTCGAGTTGCGCGACATCGTGGTCGGTTGGGTGGAAGAGGGCGTGAAGACCTTTCGCGTCGACAACCCCCACACCAAGCCGCTGCCGTTCTGGCAATGGCTGATCAGCGATGTGCGTTCTAAATACCCCGAAGTGATCTTCCTCGCCGAAGCCTTCACCACCCCGGCGATGATGGCGCGCCTGGGCAAGGTTGGTTACTCCCAGAGCTACACCTACTTCACCTGGCGCAACACCAAGGCCGAGTTGAGCGAGTACCTGAGCGAACTGAACGAGTCGCCGTGGCGCGAGTGCTTCCGGCCGAACTTCTTCGTCAACACCCCGGACATCAACCCCGGCTTCCTGCATGAATCCGGCCGCGCCGGCTTCTTGATCCGCGCCGCGTTGGCCACCATGGGCTCAGGCCTGTGGGGCATGTACTCGGGTTTTGAACTGTGCGAAGCGGCCCCGGTGCCGGGCAAGGAAGAGTACCTGGACTCGGAGAAGTACGAGATCCGCCCGCGAGACTTCACGGCGCCGGGCAACATCATTGCCGAGATCGCCCAGCTCAACCGCATCCGCCGGCAGAACCCGGCCTTGCAGACGCACCTGGGGCTCAAACTCTACAACGCGTGGAACGACAACATCCTGTACTTCGGCAAACGCAGCGAGGATGGCAGCAACTTTATCCTGGTGGCCGTGAGTCTCGACCCGTTCAACGCCCAGGAGGCCAATTTCGAGTTGCCGCTGTGGGAGCTGGGCTTGCCGGACGATGCCCAGACCCAGGGCGAAGACCTGATGACCGGCCACCGCTGGACCTGGTACGGCAAGACCCAGTGGATGCGCATCGAACCGTGGCATCAGCCGTTTGGCATCTGGCGCATTACCGTTTCCTGAATCGACACCGATCTCCAAACCACTGGAGATCAAAGGTGGGAGCGGGCTTGCTCGCGAAAGCGGAGTGTCAGTCTCCGAATCGGTCCACTGATATACCGCTTTCGCGAGCAAGCCCGCTCCCACATTGACCGAGTTCCTTCAGGCAGAATTTTTCGAATTCCCAGGAGTTTCCAATGGCGAAGAAACCCAAGGCTGCCACCTTTATCAAAGATCCGCTCTGGTACAAAGACGCGGTGATTTATCAGGTTCACGTCAAATCCTATTTCGACTCCAACAACGACGGCATCGGTGATTTTCCCGGGCTGATCGCCAAGCTCGACTACATCGCCGACCTTGGTGTGAACACCATCTGGCTATTACCGTTCTACCCCTCGCCACGCCGTGACGATGGCTACGACATCGCCGAATACCGCGGCGTGCACAGCGACTACGGGACCATGGCCGACGCCAAGCGCTTTATCGCCGAAGCCCATAAACGCGGGCTGCGGGTGATCACCGAGCTGGTGATCAACCACACCTCCGACCAGCACCCCTGGTTCCAGCGGGCCCGCAAGGCCAAGCCCGGCTCGGCGGCGCGGGATTTCTACGTATGGTCCGATGACGATCAGAAATACGACGGCACCCGGATCATTTTCCTCGACACCGAAAAGTCCAACTGGACCTGGGACCCGGTCGCCGGCCAATACTTCTGGCACCGCTTTTACTCCCACCAGCCGGACCTCAACTTCGACAACCCGCAGGTCATGAAAGCCGTCCTGTCGGTGATGCGCTACTGGCTCGACATGGGCATCGACGGCCTGCGCCTGGACGCGATTCCGTACCTGATCGAGCGCGACGGCACCAACAATGAAAACCTCCCCGAAACCCACGACGTGCTCAAGCAGATCCGCGCCGAGATCGACGCCAACTACCCCGACCGCATGCTCCTGGCCGAAGCCAACCAATGGCCGGAAGACACCCAGTTGTACTTCGGGGACAAAAAGGGCGACGACGGCGATGAGTGCCACATGGCGTTCCACTTCCCGCTGATGCCGCGCATGTACATGGCGCTGGCCCAGGAAGACCGTTTCCCGATCACCGATATCCTGCGCCAGACCCCGGAGATCCCGGCCAATTGCCAATGGGCAATCTTCCTGCGCAACCACGATGAACTGACCCTGGAAATGGTCACCGACAAAGAGCGCGACTACCTCTGGAACTATTACGCTGCCGACCGCCGTGCACGTATCAACCTGGGGATTCGCCGCCGCCTGGCGCCGCTGATGGAACGTGACCGCCGGCGCATCGAGCTGCTCAACAGCCTGCTGCTGTCGATGCCGGGCACGCCGACCCTGTACTACGGCGATGAGATCGGCATGGGTGACAACATCTACCTCGGTGACCGCGACGGCGTGCGTACGCCGATGCAATGGTCCATCGACCGCAACGGCGGCTTCTCCCGCGCCGACCCGGCCAGCCTGGTATTGCCGCCAATCATGGACCCGCAATACGGCTACCAGTCGGTCAACGTCGAAACCCAGACCCAGGACCCGCACTCGTTGCTGAACTGGACGCGGCGCATGCTCGCGGTGCGTAAACAGTCCAAGGCGTTCGGTCGCGGCAGCCTGAAAATGCTCTCGCCCAGCAACCGCCGCATCCTGGCGTATACCCGCGAATACGCAGGCGCCGATGGCAAGAATGAAATCATCCTGTGCGTGGCCAACGTGTCCCGCAGTGCCCAGGCCGCAGAACTGGACCTCTCGGCGTTTGCCGGCATGGTTCCGGTGGAGATGCTCGGTGGCAATGCCTTCCCACCGATTGGCCAGCTGAATTTCCTGCTGACCCTGGCGCCGTATGGCTTCTACTGGTTCGTGCTGGCGGCGGAAAACCAGATGCCAAGCTGGCACGTGGAACCGGCACAAAGCATCCCGGACTTCACCACCCTGGTGCTGAAGAAACGCATGGAAGAATTGCTCGAAGCACCGTGCCGCACCACCCTGGAACAGAATGCGTTGCCGGCGTGGCTGCCCAAGCGCCGCTGGTTTGCCAGCAAGGATACGGCAATCGACAGCGTGCACATCGCTTATGGCGTGCGCTTCGGCGACCCGCAGCATCCGGTGCTGCTCAGTGAAATCGAAGTCACCAGCGCCGGCCAGGTCAGCCGCTATCAACTGCCGTTCGGCTTCCTTGGCGAAGACCAGTTCACCAGCGCCTTGCCGCAACAACTCGCGCTTGCCCGTGTACGGCGAGTGCGTCAGGTAGGTTTGGTGACCGATGCCTTCAGCCTCGACACTTATATCCGCGGCGTGATCCAAGGCCTGCAAGCCAAAACCGTCCTCGACTCCACCGATGGCGAGATTCGCTTCGAGCCCACGGCGCAGTTGGCCAAGCTGGAATTGAACGACGAGTCGGAAGTGCGCTACCTCGCGGCGGAGCAGTCCAACAGTTCCGTGGTGGTGGGCGGCAGCCTGGTGCTCAAGCTGATCCGAAAAGTCAGCGCCGGGGTTCACCCGGAACTGGAAATGGGCGCCTACCTCACCGAAGCCGGCTACGAGCATATCTCGCCGCTGTTGGGCTCGGTGATCCGCCACGATGCCGATGGCCAGGACAACCTGCTGATGATCGCCCAGGGTTACCTGAGCAACCAGGGCGACGCTTGGGGCTGGACCCAGAATAACCTGGAGCGAGCGATTCGCGACGAACTGGCCGAAGCCATGTCCGAGCAGGAACAGCACTACAACGCCCTTGGCGAGCTGGCGGATTTCGCCGGCTTGCTCGGCCAGCGCCTGGGCGAGATGCACCTGGTGCTGGCGGCGCCCACCACTAACAAGGCGTTCAAGCCCGAGGTCACAACCCTCAAGGACAGCCAGGGCTGGGCCAGGCACGTGGGCGCGCAAATCGACCACGCCTTGCAGTTGCTCAAACAGCATCAAACCAAGTTGAACCCTGCCGATCAGGCGTTGGTCAGTGCTTTACTGGAGCAGAAAAAGGCCATCGCCAGTCACGTTCAGGACCTGGCGAAAGCCACGGTGGGCGGGTTGCGCATTCGCGTGCACGGCGACCTGCACCTGGGCCAGGTACTGGTGGTCAAGGGCGATGCCTACCTCATCGACTTCGAGGGCGAACCGGCGCGGCCGCTGCCTGAGCGTCGCGGCAAACACAGCCCGTACAAGGATGTGAGCGGGGTGCTGCGCTCGTTTGATTACGCGGCGGCCATGGCGGTGAATGTGCAGGGCGTCGACCAGTCGCCCGAGGCCAATGCGTCCCGGCAACGTGTGGCGGATCGCTACTTGCATGAGGCCAGGCAGGCATTTATCCAGGCCTATCACGCTGCCACGACTACACTGGCCCATGACTGGCAGGATGCCAAAGGCCAGGACGCAGCGCTGGCGTTGTTCAGCCTGGAGAAGGCCGCGTACGAAGTGGCCTACGAAGCAGAGAATCGCCCGAGCTGGTTGCCGGTGCCGTTGCAAGGTTTGCACGGGCTGCTCAGCGGGTTGAAACCAATATCGAAAACTGCACGCGGTGGGGAGACGTCATGAGTTTTACAAGCAAAGAACCGCTGCAGGAAAAGTTGAGTGTGATGCCCAAACCTGCTGATATCGAAGCCCTGGTGCGGGCCGAGCACCATGATCCATTCTCGATCCTGGGTCCCCATGACGACGAGCAGGGCGGCCAGTTCATTCGCGCCTTCCTGCCGGAAGCACTGAGTGTCCAGGTCCTGGCCCGCGACAGCGGCGACCACATCGGCAGCCTCGATGCGACCCAGGTGCCGGGCTTGTTTGTCGGGCATTTCGGCAGCCGTCAGGCGTACTTGCTGAAGATCCAGTGGGCCGGTGGCGAACAGATCACCGAAGACCCTTACAGCTTCCAGCAACTGCTGCTGGGGGAGATGGACCTGTACCTGTTTGCCGAAGGCAATCACCGCGACCTGAGCAGTTGCCTCGGGGCACAAGTGACCAGCGTCGACGGGGTCCAGGGCGTGCGTTTTGCGGTATGGGCACCGAATGCCCGCCGGGTCTCGGTGGTGGGCGACTTCAATATCTGGGACGGGCGCCGTCATCCGATGCGCCTGCGCCATCCGTCCGGTGTGTGGGAGATTTTCATCCCGCGCCTGCAACCCGGCGCGGCCTACAAGTATGAAATCCTCGGTGCCCACGGGATTCTGCCGCTCAAGGCCGACCCCATGGCCCTGGCCACGCAGTTGCCGCCGGATACTGCGTCCAAGGTCGCTTCGCCGCTGCAGGTCGACTGGCAGGACCACGACTGGATGCAATCGCGCAGCGAGCGACAAAAGCCCAGCGCACCCTTGTCGATCTACGAGTTGCATGCCGGTTCCTGGCAGTGCGAGCTGGATGAAGTCGGCGAGGTGTCCCGCCAGTACAGTTGGCGCGAGCTGACCGAGCGGTTGATCCCTTATGTACAGCAGTTGGGCTTCACCCATATCGAACTGATGCCGATCATGGAGCACCCGTTCGGCGGCTCATGGGGTTATCAGGCGCTGTCGCAATTTGCCCCGACGGCACGTTTCGGCTCGCCGGAGGATTTCGCGTTTTTCGTCAACGCCTGCCATCAGGCCGACATCGGCGTGATCCTGGATTGGGTGCCGGCGCATTTCCCCACCGACACCCACGGCCTGGCGCAATTCGACGGCACCGCGCTGTACGAATACGCCAACCCGCTGGAAGGCTTCCACCAGGATTGGGACACCCTGATCTACAACCTCGGCCGCACCGAAGTCCACGGCTTCATGCTGGCGTCGGCGTTGCACTGGCTCAAGCATTTCCATATCGATGGCCTGCGGGTGGATGCAGTGGCCTCGATGCTGTACCGCGACTATTCGCGCAAGGCCGGGGAATGGGTACCCAACCGCCACGGCGGTCGGGAAAACCTCGAGGCCATCGACTTCCTGCGCCACCTCAACGATGTTGTTGCCCTTGAGGCCCCCGGCGCGCTGGTGATCGCCGAGGAGTCCACCGCATGGCCGGGCGTAAGCCAGCCGACCCAACAGGGCGGTCTGGGGTTCAACTACAAGTGGAACATGGGCTGGATGCACGATTCGCTGCACTACATCCAGCAGGACCCGGTGTACCGTGCCCATCACCACAACGAGCTGAGTTTCGGCCTGGTGTATGCCTGGTCCGAGCGTTTTATCCTGCCGATTTCCCACGATGAAGTGGTACACGGCAAGCACTCGTTGATCGACAAGATGCCCGGCGACCGCTGGCAGAAATTTGCCAACCTGCGGGCATACCTGAGCTTCATGTGGATGCACCCGGGCAAGAAGCTGCTGTTCATGGGCTGCGAGTTCGGCCAATGGCGCGAGTGGAACCACGATCAGCAACTGGACTGGTACCTGCTGCAATACCCCGAACACCGGGGCGTGCAGAAACTGGTGGGCGACCTCAACCGTCTGTACCGCGAAGAGCCGGCGCTGCATGACCAGGACGACGCGCCACAGGGCTTCCAGTGGTTGATTGGGGATGACGCGATCAACAGCGTCTACGCCTGGTTGCGCTGGAGCAAGGATGGCAGGCCGGTGCTGGTGGTGGCCAACTTCACGCCGGTGCCGCGTGAGGCCTACAAGGTCGGCGTGCCGTTTGCCGGGCGCTGGAGCGAGGTGATCAACAGCGATGCCGACACCTATGCCGGTTCCAACTTCGGCAACGGTGGCGGGGCGTTTACGGAGGAGGAGCCCAGGCACGGGCAGCCGTTGTCGCTGTCGTTGAACCTGCCGCCATTGGGCGTGCTGATCCTGCGACCGGACGCCTGACTTCCAGACGATGAAGACCCCATGTGGGAGCGGGCTTGCTCGCGAATGTGCAGTACCAGTGCCAGATTTTTTGGCTGACACACTGCATTCGCGAGGAAGCCCGCTCCCACAGTGGGGATGTGTTGTGGCTTAGAAGTCGACCCTTATGCCAATCGTGCCTTTGCGCCCATTCAGCTGATTACCGTCCAGATTGCTGTTGTACCCCACCTCGCCATACACACTGACCGTACTCGATACCTGCAGCGTTGCCCCGGTGCTGACGTCCAGCGTGGTGGACTTCTGTTCGGTGCTGATGTCCGTGCTGTCATTGAACGTGACGGTGTTATTCCCGGCGCTGGCGTGCCACACGTTGGTACGCACATAAGGCAGCAGGGGCATGCCGCTCACGCTGTAGCTGCCCTTGAGGCGGACACCGAGACGGGTGACGACGTTAGTGTCGGCGCGGAATGAGACATCCGAGATTCCGTCGTTCTGGCTGCCCACATAGCTTCGATCGACAATCACCTGGGCCTGCGGCTCGACCTCCCACTGTTCAGACACCGCAAACGGCATTCCCACCTCCACAGACCCCAGCACGTTGTGGTCCTTGGTTGGGAGTTTGACGCCCCGGTCGGATTCACTGTGGCCATCGAACCGCGTGCCCATCAGCACGACATCGATATAGGCGCGGTTGGCGCCGATGAGCGTCCAATACGCGCCCAGGCTGTCACCGCGCAGGGTGGTGTTGCCGGCGTCCTTGCCCTGAAAACCGCCATTGAAACCCGCCACATTGCCGGTCAGGCGGCTGTGGCCGACAAAGAAGCCGAAGCGTTGGGTCAGGCCAGCGTCGTTGGTCCAGGCATACAGGTCAGTGCCAACCTGGAAACCGGACAGGGAGCTGTCCAGCGACGGGCTGACGGTGCCGGCGAATGATTGCCGCGTGCTGCTGCCATACACCCGGCCCCAACCGGCCGCTAGTGCACCAGGTTGGCGTTGCAGGCTTTGGTCGCCCATGCGTTCGTGGTAGGTGCCCAGCATGCCCTGGACCATCTGCTGCACGGCGGGAAACAACACGGCATACACCGGGACTTCCGGGCGATAGATGGGTATGGGTTCTTCTCCCGGGAAAATCCCCGGGAGGTCCGGCGTGCCATCGGCGGGTACGGGGGGGAGAATGCCCACTGGGTCGTCAGGATCCTCAGGGTTGGGCAGCGGCGGCGCCACCACCGAGGACCGCAGGAACCAGTTTTGCCCGGTGCCCGGCGTTACGCCTCCTTTGAACAGGTAGTACTCATAGGCGCCTGCGGAAACGGATCCACCGCGCAGGGTAAACGCCAGGTCGCTGCTCGTGGCACCGTTAAGCGCTTCAACCACCTGGATGCCGTTCTGCAGCGTCATGGCGCCGGGGCCGGCAAGGTTGGTGACGGTGATGGTAGTGCCGCCTTGCAGCGTGCCCTGGCTGACTACCAGCTTGTCACTGGCCGAGCCGTCGGCGCCGAGTACCGATTGCAGCGCGAGTTCGCCACCATTGCCGGTGTAGTTGCCGTTGACGGTCAGGCTGTCGGTGGCGCTGGAACTGCCGGTGGTCATGTCGATCAGGCCGCCGTTGTTCAGGTTGGCTGGTTGCCCGGCCGCGAAGGGGCTGATGCTGCCCTGTGTTACCTGCAGGGCGGCACTGCCAAAAATATTCAGGGTACCGGTGGCTGTAGCGCTGTCACCGAGCTTGAAGTCGCCGCCCAGGGTCAGGCGCGAATTGTTGTCCAGGTTGACGGTTTCCCAGTTGACATAGCGGGTTGGCGTGGCGGATCGGGTGTTGTCGAAGGTCAGGGTGTCGTTACCCAAACCACCGTCCAGAAGTGGTGTGGAGGCCAGGGTGGTTTCGGTCAGGTTGAGCAGGAAACCCCTGTCAGCGCCATCACCCATGAGGATTTCCTTATGGATCAGACCGCCGCCTTCCCAAGTGAACTCATCGTTGCCAAAGCTGGCGAGGATCTGCCCACTTATTTCCCCTCCGCTGACGTTGATGATGTCGTCGCCGCCGCTGACGCTGATGTTGCCACCAACCGTTCCTCCGGAAACCAGGATGGTGTCGTTTCCGAAGCCAGTAACGAGGTTGCCGATGATCGCTCCACCCCGCAGGTCAAACAGGTTGTTGTCGAGCTTCATGTCGACCCGCCCGATGCTGCCACCGGTCATCAGCGCTACATCTCCATCTTCAAAAGCACCGACAATCCTGCCACTGCTCATGGTGAACTCGTCACGGCCGTCGCCCTGAGCCAGTGAGGCGACGGTGCCACCGCTCTGGAAGTACTGGTCTACCCCGTCACCCTGGGAGATTGCACCGGAGCTGCCGCCGCTGATTTGCGCAATATCACCGCCCGCGCCTTGCGTCACCGTGCCGGAGATATTGCCATTGAACAGCTGGAAAATATTTCTTCCGTCACCTTGATTGATCGCACCGTTGATCGCGCCGGAATCCATCGTGACCCGATCATCTCCCGCTCCATAAGTCACGTTGCCGACGATGATGCCGGTGCCGCCGACGGGGAACTCAAGGATGTTGCTTCCTTGTAAATCCGTCAGCGCGCCAGCACTGCCATCGCTGCACAGGGTGGTGTCGTTGCCTGCGGTTATGACCAGCGTACAGGCGGCGTGCGCGGGGAGGGGCCAATTGAGCAACAGCGTCGTCACGCTGCAGACGCTCAGATACGTCACTGATGAAAACCGCGTGCTCATGATTCGCCCTCCCTGCAAGCCGGTGTTCCAAGCTAGCCACACAGAGAGAGCGTTCGCTACTGTCAGAAGTTACAGGTATAGACGAGTGGGTGCGCCTACAAAAACACAATCTCATAGGGCTCGCGCATGCGCTCCAGCAGCACCTGTGCCAGGATCGGCGCCAGGCCGATTTCCGGGTCGCCTGCCAGTTGGCTGGCATAGGCGTGGGCGGCGTGCAGCTTGCGGGCGACGCTCCAGGTGTCGAGCCGCACCTTGCGCGCGCGCTGCCAGGGGATGGCGGCGGTTTCCCGAAGCGGCCAGTGCCACGCCCAGATCGGCAGTTCGTGCAAGCGCACGCCCTTGACTGCGCAGGCTTTGGCAGCGGCACGGCCGACGGCGTCGTGGTCGTCATTGCCGTCGTTGCGCCAGGTGGTGAACACCACGTCGCCGGGTTGCAGGTAGCGCGCAATGAACTGGCTCATTTGCTGTTCCCGCGCGGCCAGGGCGTTGTCGGCGAAACCGCCGCGTATCCATTTCAGGCTGTGCAGGGGCACGCCCAGGCGGCGCAGGGCTTCGACACTTTCCTGGGGCCGCACCACGCTCAAGCGTTTGGCCGGCCACACGGCAGACCCCGGATGGCTGGCGCTGCCGTCGGTGATGGAGATCAGTTGCAGGGAGTATTCAAGGGTGCTGAGCAATTGCAGCAGACCGCCGCAGGCGATCACTTCATCGCCGGGATGCGGGGCGATGATCACCACGCGGGCGCCCTTGGGCACCAGGGTTGCGGGGTTGATGGCAGGGATTTGCGCGAGTTGCGGGGCGCTGTTCCAGATTTGCGCGGGGCCCCGGCGGTTGTCACTTAACAGTGCAGGCTTCATGGGTGTCACGTCCTTGTTTATCGGTGGTGCAGGCCGTACCCCGTTGACGGGACGGCTCTTGTGGTACGCGAGCGTCAGGTACTGCACGCTCGCGGCGCGACGGCGTTCCAACCCTGGATTGCCGTGCAAGGAATAGTGATGATAGTTATGAATCGCCGCTTTAACACCGCCGGGTGTCGCAATTTTTTCAGGAGGCCTGCATCAGGCTCTTCAGGTAATCACCGAAGCCGCCCTGGGCGCGACAATCCAGGCGGGCACTGGTAATCACCTGGGGCGAGTGGCTCCAGGCAATGGAAGCCCCGCAGCGCTCCAACTGGCGCACCAGCTCCACGTCTTCATGGCAGGGCAGGGGCTCGAAACCGCCGGCCCGCACGTAGGCGCCGGCACTGACGCCCAGGTTGGCGCCGTGGATATGCCGATGCCCGTCCCGGGCGGTGTAGGCCTGGTGATAACGGATCTGCGCCGCCGGGTCGAAGCCCTCGCTCCAGGCGTCCACCGTCACCGTGCCGCACACCGCATCCACGCCCAGGGCCAGTTGCGCCACCAGCCAATCGGGAGCGACGCGGCTGTCGGCGTCGGTGCAGGAAATCCAGCGCGCGCCGTTATTAAGCAGGTGCCGCGCACCCACGCCGCGCACGTGGCCCACGTTTCGCGCCTGCACTTCCAGGCTGTGCACCTGGTATTCGCGGGCGATCATGGCGCTGCGGTCGCTGCAGCTGTCGAGCACTGTCAGAATCTGCACCTCTTCACCCAGCAGGCCCGGATGACTGGCGGCGACCATCGCAGCTTTCAGGCATTCGGGCAGCAGATTTTCTTCGTTATGCACGGGTATCAGGATGCCGATCATCGCAGTCCCTCCAGGGTCGCAACCGTGGTGCCGTCGCGGCTCCACAAATCCAGTAGAAAATCGCTTTCGTGATGCTGCGCCAGATGTGGCATGCCCAGGCGCTGGCCGAGGCGCGCATGCACCTGTTCGGCGGTCTGCGGGCAGCCTTCGATGATCGGGCGCCAGTGGCAGGCGAGGATTTGTCCATCAGGCGTCAGGGAGGCGAGCGCGCGATCGATCAGCCCATCGAAATCCTTCGGGTCCAGGTAGTAGCAAAGCTCGCTGAGCACGATCAGCTCGAAGGTATCGCTGGGCCATTGCTGCGGCAGGCGGCTCTGCTGCACGGTGGCATGGCTGAAACCCCGCAGCCGCGCCTGTGCCAGGCTGACCGCCGCTTGTGCCGTGTCACAGCAGAGCAGGCGGTCACAGCGCGGGGCCAGCTCGAAGCTCAGTTCGCCATTGGCGCAGCCGGGTTCAAAGATCGAGGCATAGCGCGGCCGGGTCAGCAGCGCCAGGGTCAGGGCCCGCTTGCGCTGTTCATACCAGCGTTGCCGAAAGGCCCAAGGATCGTCGTTGCCGGCAAACAGCTCGTCGAAATAGGGCGTGGCGACACTCATACGAACACCACTTCAAAAGGTTGCAGCAGGCGCTCCAGCACATAGGGCGCGAGCACCGGCGGCAGGCCGATCTGCGGGTCGCCTTCCAACTGGCTGGCGAAGGCATGGATGGCGTGCCGTTTACGGGCCACGGCTTCAGGTGTCAGGGGGATTTTACGAGCGCGATCCCAGGGCACCTGGCTGTCTTCCGGGGTTGCCCAATGCCAGGTCCACACGGGCAGCTCGAGCAAGGTGGCGCCCACCGCCCGGGTCGCCTTGGCACTGGCACGGCCCACGGCCTCGTGGTCGCAATGGCCGTCTTCGCGCCAGGTGGTGAAGACCACGTCGCCGGGCTTGAGGTAACGCTCGATGAAGCGGCTCAGGTCTTCTTCACCTGCGGCGACCTGGCTGTCGCTGAACCCGGCCCGCAACCATTTCAGGCTGTGCAACGGCAATCCCAGCCGGTGCAGGGCCTGCGCCGACTCTTGCGGCCGCACCACGCTCAGGCGTTCCACCGGCCAGCGGCGCGAGCCGGGATGACTGGCGCTGCCGTCGGTGACGGAGATCAGCAGGATAGGGCGATCCAGCGCGGCAAGGCCTTGCAACAGGCCGCCGCAGCCCAGGACTTCGTCATCCGGATGTGGCGCGATGATCACGGCGCGGCTGCCTTCAGGCACCAGTTCGGCAATGTCTACGCAAGGCAGCTCGGCCAGTCGCGACGAGCTTTGCCACACATGCAAGGGCGTGCCCTGGCCGACGATTGGATTGATCTTCATAGTTCCCATCTCCCTGGGCGCTCATCGGCGACTTGTTGACCAAGGGCGGCCAGGTCGCGCTCGGCGTGACTTTGCCGCAGGTACACCGGCAAGTCGGCCATCAACTGGGCAAAATGCGGGTCCTTGCAATACGGCCCGGCGCCCAGTGCTCGGCCGACATGGTGAATCACCTGGTCGACGGTTTCTTCGATACAGGCCCGTGCCTGTTGTGCCAACAGCCGGGCATCTGCCTTGGGCTGCCGGTCGATATGGGTGGCGCTGTCGCGCAGCACACAGGCCGCGCTGTGCAAGGCACTGTCGACGCTGCCAAGGTGCGCCAGGGCGTGGGGCTCCGGGCGTTTTGCGCACTGCTCGCGCAAGGCCTCCGCCAGGCGTTGTGCCGCGCCGTACCAGCAGGCGGCGATGCCGATGCCGCCTTGCCAGAAGCCCGGGCGCGCCAAATAGTCCCCAGGCTTGCCGATGGCCAGGCCAACGGCGTCGTGGAAAAGCACTTCAACGCTGCCCGTAGCGGCCATGCCCACGGCGGCCCAGCCCTCATCGGTGACGGTTACACCGGGCTGGTGCATTTGCACCGCAACCAGTTGCTGGCGATCCTCTTCATCCCACGCCGTGAGCAACCCGTGGCTGACCACCGCCGTGCCCGAGCACCAGGCCTTGCGGCCCTCCAGCCGCACACGTTGGCCGTCACGCCGGATCCGCACCTTGGCGGTGGGCGGCTCGGCCGCCCACATGCCCCACGTGCTGCCAACCGGCGGCAAGGGGCTGTCGAGTTCAGCGATGATCGCCAGGGCGTCCGTGTGGCCTTCAAACAACTTGCACAACCGCAGGTCATGGCCGGCGACTTGCGCCAGCCGGCTGAAGCGTTCCAACGTTTGCCCGCTGCCCGGCAAGGGCAACTGATCCAGGCCTTCCTCCACCAAAGCCCTCAGCGCAGCGCCGAGGGCCTGGGTGTCCGGGTAATCCCGGTAGCCGCGAAGAAACTCATGCAAGGCCATGTCACACCTCGTCCTCATGCTGCAGTTCAAACAGCAGCAGCGAACGCCCGGTGACCGCGTATTCGTGATCGAAATCGAAGCGTTCCTGGCCACGCACTGCCGGCTGGTTGGTGTCGAGCATGCAGGTCCAGAAGCCGCCATCCGGCACCGGTGGCAGGCGGAAATTGACCATGTCGTGGTGGGCATTGACCACCAGCAACAATGTGGCATCGGCCCCCGGGCGGCGAATCCCGGTTTCCTGGGCGCGGCCATCCATCAGCATGCCCAGGCAACGGCCATGGCTGTCCTGCCATTGCTCGATGGTCATTTCATCGCCGCTCGGCGCGAGCCAGGTGACGTCCTTGACCCCGATATCTTCGTTGTAGTCGCCCACCAGGAAGCGCCCGCGACGCAGGATCGGGTACGCCAGGCGCAACTTGATCAGGCGCTTGACGAACTTGAGCAGGGCCTTGCCGTCTTCATCCAGTTCCCAATTGATCCAGCCGATCTCGCTGTCCTGGCAGTAGGCGTTGTTGTTGCCGTGCTGGGTCCGGGCGAACTCGTCACCGGCTACCAGCATTGGCGTGCCCTGGGCCAGCAGCAGGGTGGCGAAGAAATTGCGCATCTGGCGCAGGCGCAGCGCGTTGATTTCCGGGTCGTCGGTAGGGCCTTCGACACCGTGGTTCCACGACAGGTTGTTGTTGCTGCCGTCCTGGTTGTTCTCGTCGTTGGCTTCGTTGTGTTTGTCGTTGTAGGACACCAGGTCGTGCAGGGTGAAACCGTCGTGGGCGGTGATGAAGTTCACCGAGCTGTACGGCCGGCGGCCGCGCTGGTTGAACATCTCGCCCGAGGCGGTCATGCGTCCGGCGAAGTCGGCCAGTTGGCCGTCGTCACCTTTCCAGAACGAACGGACGGTGTCGCGGAAACGGTCGTTCCATTCCACCCAGCCCGGCGGGAAGCCGCCGACCTGATAGCCGCCGGGTCCACAGTCCCAAGGCTCGGCAATCATTTTCACCTGGCGCAGCACCGGGTCCTGGCGGCAGGCCACGAGGAAACTGTGGCGCTCGTCGAAACCGTCGCGGTAGCGGCCAAGGATGGTTGCCAGGTCGAAGCGGAAACCGTCGACATGCATCTCGGTCGCCCAGTAGCGCAACGAGTCAGTGACCATTTGCAGCACGCACGGGTGGCTCAGGTCGAGGGTGTTGCCGGTGCCGGAATCGTTGATGTAGAAGCGCTTGTCATCGGGCATCAGGCGGTAGTACGAGGCGTTGTCGATGCCGCGCATGGACAGCGTCGGGCCTTGCTCGTTGCCTTCGGCGGTGTGGTTGTAGACCACGTCCAGGATCACTTCCAGCTTGGCTTCGTGCAGGTGCGCGACCATTTCCTTGAACTCGGCGATCTTGCCGCTGGCCAGGTAGCGCGGGTCCGGGGCGAAGAAGGCGATGCTGTTGTAGCCCCAGTAGTTGGTCATGCCTTTTTGCAGCAGGTGCTGGTCGTTGACGAAGGCGTGCACCGGCAGCAACTCGACCGATGACACACCCAACTGGCGAATGTGCTTGAGCACATCGTCGACCATCAGCCCGGCGCAGGTGCCGCGCACTTCCTCAGGCACCGAAGGGTGGCGCATGGTGATGCCGCGCAGGTGGGTTTCATAAATGATCGTGCGATCCCACGGCGTGCGCACTGGCTGGTCGTTGCCCCAGGTGTGGGCCGGGTCGATGACTTTGCACTTGGGCACGAAGGGCGCGCTGTCGCGCTCGTCGAAACTGAGGTCGGCGTCCGGATGGCCGATGGTGTAGCCAAACAGGGCCTCGGACCATTTGAGCTCGCCCACCAGCTGTTTGGCGTAGGGGTCGATCAGCAATTTGTTGTGATTGAAGCGATGACCGGTGGCCGGGTCATAGGGACCGTACACGCGGTAGCCGTAGATCAGCCCGGGGTGGGCGTCGGGCAGGTAGCCGTGGAAGGTTTCGTCGGTGTATTCCGGCAGTTCGATGCGCTCCAGCTCGACTTCGCCGCTGTCGTCGAAGATGCACAGTTCGACTTTGGTGGCGTTGGCCGAGAACAGCGCAAAGTTGACCCCCAGACCGTCCCAGGTCGCGCCGAGAGGGAAGGGCAAACCTTCACGAATCCGCGACGGCTCGTTTTCCGGCGTCGAGTTGGGCTTGTTGGGTTTGCTCATTGAGATGCTCCTGCAAAAGGGTTTTTCCGGGCCGAACGGGGCCATTCCGGCGTGATGCCGGGTAGATATCGGTAGTTGGATAGCCTCCTGCGGTGCGGGCGCACCTGCAGGAGGATCTTTGGGTCAGGGGGCCTTGGGCTTCTTCGCAGCAGGCTTCTTCGCCGCCGGCACTGCGCTCGGCTTGGCTGCCGGTTTCGGCGCTGCCGCTGCGGGCTTGGCTTTTGGCTTGGCCTTGGCGGCGGCCTTCGGTACCTTGGATGGCGTCAGCGCTTCGGCTTCCGCCAGTTTGCGCGCCATTTCCCAGTGTCGTGCGTCCTCGCCATGGGGTTTACCTTCAGATTCCCAGATCTGATGTGCCAATTCGCGGATGCGTTTGTCTTCAGTACTCATCGCAATGCTCCTCACAGAAAATTTCAGCTTTCTTGATCATCAGGATTGATAAAGACATTGACCGGGAAATCCCCCAGGGCAGCGCTGATCATGAGCTCCTTGTTTGGTGTGACTGCGCCTGTTCGGAAAAGTCCCTTCCAATTTTGGGTTGGAGCGGCGAACGGTAATCGGACCCGGGTATCGCCCCAAATCTGCGCGTTGATCAGGGGATACACACCGTTTTCAAGCAGCCGGTGAGGCCAGCGTGGCACCACCACCAGCAGCTGTTTGCCCTGGTATTCGCGGTAGAAAGCGACCACCCGCTCGGCGTGTTCGCCCACCACTTCCAGAGGCTCGTACGTGCCCTGGCGAAACAGTTGCGGATGCGCCTTGCGCAACCCCAGGACCTGGCTGATCAACGCCTGTTTTATACGCCCGTCATGCCAGTTGAACATCAGCTCGCCGATGTCCGGCGGCGTGTGCAGCCCCTGTTGCCGTACGGGGTAGTCCACCGGGCGGCGGTTGTCAGGGTCTACCAATGTGAAGTCCCAGAACTCATCGCCCTGGTACAGGTCCGGCACGCCCGGCACGGTGAGGCGAAGCAAGGATTGCGCCAGCCCGTTGAGCGCGCCGGCCGGGGCGATGGCCTGGGCGGCCTCGCCGATGGCATCGCGCAGGGTCTTGCCGGCGTCCTCCAGCAGCAGCCGTGACAGGAACGCTTCGACACCTTGCTCGTACAACTCGTTGGGTGCGCTCCAGCTGCTGTTGAGCTTGGCTTCACGCAGGGCTTTTTGCTGCCACTGCCACAGGCGCTGGTGATAGTCCGCCAGGCCCTCGGTATCGTCGCGGTGCAGGTCCAGCGGCCAACTGCCCAGCAGCACCTGATAGAGGATCAGTTCGTCACCCGCGTACGGCGTGTTCGCATCGCTGCGCAGGCGGGCGGCGAGGGGGCGCCATTGCTCCACCTGCTCGGCATACCAGTCGGCGGCCTCGCTGAGCACGGCCAGGCGCGCACGGGTATCTTCGCCGCGCTTGTGGTCGTGGGTGGCGGTGGCCAGCAGGTTGTCGGGGAAGGTGCGCAGTCGTTGCTGATTGACCGCGTGGAAGTCTTCCAGCGGGGCGCTGAATTGTTCGGTGCTGAAACCCACGTCATTGCGCGACAACAACACACCCGAGCGGTAGAACGCAGTGTCTTCCACGGCCTTGGCCGCCGCCGGCGAGGTCAGTTGCTGGAAGCGTACGCAGGCGTGCTTGAGCATCTTGCGTTTGCGGCCCAGGGGGCGGTCGCGCCAGGGTTGGCCGCCGAGCCATTTTTCCAGGTAGTCGAGCACCGGCCAGTCGCCTTCGCTCAAGGTGCTGCGGGCACCGGCCAGGGCTTGCAGGAAAAACACGTCATCCAGTTCGCTGCGGCCCCGGGCGCTGATGTAGGTGCGGTACACCGGGAAATGCACGATCAATTCCTGCAACGCGCGGCGAATTGCACCCAGGGTCAGGTCGCGGCTCATCACATCGTCCCGGGCCACTTGCAGCAGGGCCTGGGCCACACTTTCAAAATCCCCGGCCAGGGAACCGTTGAGGATCTGCTGCCGGGCCAGCCAGGCTTCTTCGATAAATGAAGACGGGCGTTCGGTGTGGCGGGTCCATAACTCGGCCAGGGGTTCGAAGCCCTTCGGGTCATGTTGCAGCAATGACAGCTGGTTCATGAATTCGTAGCCGGTGGTGCCGTCCACGCGCCAGTCTTCACGCAAGGTTTCGCCTTCGCCGAGGATCTTCTCGACGAAGATCGGCAAGTGCCGCCCACTCGCCAGCGAGTCCACCCGGCGGCGCAGCTTGCGGCAGTAACCGCGCGGGTCGGCGAGGCCGTCGATGTGGTCGATGCGCAGGCCGTCGATCAGGCCTTCGCTGATCAGCTGGAAGATCTTGCCGTGGGTCGCTTCGAACACCGCGCTGCGTTCAACCCGCAGGCCGCCCAGCTCGTTGACGTCGAAGAACCGCCGCCAGTTGATATCGTCCGCTGCCGTGCGCCAGCTGGCCAGGCGATAGCTTTGTTGTTCCAGCAGGTGGTGCAGGCGGGCGAAACCTTCGGGCTGGCGGGCGTCGTAGAGGTCGAGGTTCGCTTCGATGGCCTTCAGGGTTTCGGGGTCGCGGGCGGCCTCGATCAGTTCCTGTTTCAGCGCGGCGGCCTGGGGATAGGCGTCCGGCTGGTAGGCCAGGCTGCTGAAGCGATCGGCCAGTGACTTGACGGGCACCAGCTCGCCGTATTCCCGCGGGCAGATCGGGAAGCGATGTTCGTAATGCTCGACGTAGAAGCTGCCGTGCTGCGGGTCGAAGCGCAGCGGCAGGGCACCCGACTGCAGGGCTTCGCCGTAGTCGCTGCCCAGGAACGGCATCAGCAGTTGGCCCTTGAGCAGCGGGTCTGGCGAGTGCCATTGAATGTCGAAGAATTCGCTGTAGGGACTCAGGCGACCCCATTCCAGCAAGTCCAGCCACCACAGATTATCGGCACCGCCGACGGCCATGTGGTTGGACACGATATCGAGGATCAGCCCCATGTCATGTTCGCGCAATGCCGCAACCAATCGCCGCAGCGCCGGTTCGCCGCCCAGCTCGGGATTGACGGTGGTGGGATCGACCACGTCATAGCCGTGCATCGAACCGGCGCGGGCGCTCAGCAATGGCGAGGCGTAGAGGTGGCTGATGCCCAGCTCGGCGAAGTACGGCACCAGCGGCACGGCGTCGTCGAGGGTGAAGCCCTTATGAAATTGCAGGCGCTGGGTAGCCCGAAGCGTCAATGCTTTCATCGGTCACGCTCTTGGGCCTGGATGCGCGCCACGGCCAGCAACTCAAGGCGGCGGGCGGCGTTTTCATCATCGAGCAGGGTGGCGGCATCGCCCGGCAGGCGGCGGCGCCAGTTCGGGTGGGTGTCGGTGGTGCCGGGCAGGTTGGATTGTTCCTCGACCCCCAGGGCGTCCTCCAGCGGCAGCAATACCAAGGGTGCGCGGGTGTGGCCCAGGTAGCGCACGCTGGCGTCGATGACGTGGTCGGTTTCGTTGCGCACTTCGTCGATGAAGTTCTGCGGGTCCTGGCTCAAGGCCTGGCGCAGTGCCTGGCGTTCCCGCAGGCGGTGTTCGCTCCATTGCTCGACGGTGGGTGCATCGATCAGGCCTAGCTGGATATTCCAGTCGATATCGCGGCTGTGCCACCAACCGTTGAGGGTCGGCAGGTCGTGGGTGCTGGTGGTGGCCAGCGCGTTGTCCGGCCAATCGAGGATCGGCTTGAACTGGCCGCCGTGGTCTTGTTCGAACAGCAGCACGCGCATGCCGAGGATCGAGCGCGCGATGAGTTTTTCCCGCAGGCCGTCGGGTACGGTGCCGAGGTCTTCACCGAGGACGATCGCCTGGTGACGGCTCGACTCCAGGGCCAACAGCCGCAGCAGGTCATCCACCGGGTAATACAGGTAGGCGCCGTCTCGTGGCGAGGCGTCCATCGGGATCACCCACAGGCGTTGCAGGCCCATCACATGGTCGATGCGCAAGCCGCCGGCGTGGGCGAAGTTGGCCCGCAGCATTTCGATAAACGCGCGAAAGCCGTTGCGCTTGAGGCCTTCAGGGGAAAACGCGGAGATACCCCAGCCCTGGCCGGCACGGTTGAGGATGTCAGGTGGCGCACCCACGGTCAGTTCCGCCAACAGTTCATCCTGGCGGCTCCAGGCCTGGCTGCCGCCGCCGTCGGCGCCCACTGCGAGGTCGGCGATCAGGCCGACACCCATGCCGCTGCCGCGCGCCGCTTGTTGCGCGCGTTCCAGGCACCGAGCAATCAGCCATTGGCTGAAGGCGTAGAAGCCGATTTCGTCCCGATTGGCTTCGGCAAACTGCACCAGGGCCGGGCTTTGCGGGCTGTGCCAGTCCTCTGGCCAGTGGCGCCAGTCGAGGCTCTCGCCGTTGGCCGCGCGTTCGGCTTGTACGGCTTCGAAGCGGCAGTGGTTTTCCAGGGCTTCACCGCCAGCCTGGCGAAAGCTCAGGAAGTCGGCATGTTGCGGGTGGTCGCCCTGGCGGAAGTCGTCATACAGGGTGCGCAACAGGCGCTGCTTGGCTTTGGCCGCGGCCGGCCAGTCGATCAGGCTTTGTTGCTCAAGGTCATTCAATTCGTCGGCCAGCCCGCTGGCCTCGATGGCAGTTTGCACCGCACGTTCGCCGAGGATGCAGCCGGGGGACGCGTACAAACTGTTGAGGAACAGGCGGCTGGACGGGGAATAGGGGCTGAAGCGCTCGGTGTCGGCGCCGAACATCGCGTGCATCGGGCTGATGGCCAGGGCGTCGGCGCCGCGTTCGGCGGCGGCGCGGGCCAGTTGTTCCAAGGCCTGGGTATCGCCAAAGCCGCCGTCGCCGCTGCGGCGCAGGGAATACAGCTGGGCGCTCAGGCCCCAGGCGCGGGCGGTCTGGGTGTCGACCGCTTCTGCAACGGTGTAGCAATGCGTCGGTGCCACGGCCAGGGTGAAATGCTGGTCGGCAATATGCACTTGTTGGTAGCCGACCGGAATCGAGCCGGGCAACACCGCGTTCTCGTCCAGGCTCAGGTCCAGCACGCTGGAATCTTCGAGGTGAATCTGGCACGGCGTACCGGGAGCGAAGTAGCGCGCCAGGTCCAGGCCGGCGCCGCTGTCGACGGTCATCAGGGGCGGCAGATGCTTGTCTTGTTGCACGCGTTCGAGGTCCAGCAGGCTGGCTTCGATCTCGGCGTCGCTGTCGGCCGGGTGGCCCAGGCCTTTGAGCACGGCGCGCAGGGCGTCGGGCTTTACATGTTGCGGGCGGCCATTCGCGTCGATCCAATCGACGGCCAGGCCCGCTCGGCTGGCGAGTATTTCCAATTGCGCGTCGCTCAAGGGTGCTCTCCAACAGGGGAATGGGTGAGGCTGACGCGGGCGCTGAGGGGAGCCAATTGTTCGGCCCCGCTGGCCTGCGTCACAAATAGGAGGTGCTCGGCAGCCGGGTAGTTCAGAGAATCGGCGCTCAGGTTGAGGTCGATCTGCAACAGGCTGCCATTGCCCAGGCGCCAGCGCGCCGTGACCGCGCCCTCCGCCAGCACGTGCGCACCCAGGGCCATGCTGCCGGGCAGGTGCGGCACGATATGTTGGTGGCGCAGGCTCAACAGGTGCCGGTAGAGCTGCGAGTCGCCGCAGTCGGCGAGGGCGGGTGCCGAGCGGCGGAAGGTCTGCAGGGAGTTGGGGTCGGGAATGCGTTCGCGGCGTTCGGGGTCGCTGAACGCGGCGAAGTCGGCAAACTCATTGCGCCGGCCTTCACGTACCGCCTCGGCCAGTTCGCCGTGATGGTCGGTGAAGAACAGGAACGGCTCCTCGGCGTTGACTTCATCGCCCATGAACATCAGCGGGATCATCGGGGACATCAGCAGCAAGGTCGTCGCGGCGCTCAGGGCCTGGGGCGAACACAGTTGATGCAGGCGTTCGCCCAGGGCGCGGTTGCCGATCTGGTCGTGGTTCTGCAGGAACAGCACAAAGGCGCTGGGCGGCAGGTGCCCGCTGGGCTCGCCGCGCGTGTGGCCGTGGCGCGTGGTGTGGCCCTGGTAGATAAATCCTTCGCTCAGGCAGCGCGCCAGTTTTCCTGTGGGGTCCTGGGCGAAATCGCTGTAGTAGGCGTCGGTTTCGCCGGTGAGCAGCACGTGCAGGGCGTTGTGGCCATCATCGTTCCACTGGGCGTCGAAACCGCTTTCCAGCAGGCTGGCCTGGTTGAATTCGTTTTCCAGCACCAGCCACACATGCCGCCCCGTGTCGACTTGCTGGCGTACTTTTTGCGCCAGCTCCTGCAGAAATTCGGGATCGTTGATGGCGTGCACGGCGTCCAGGCGCAGGCCGTCGAAGCGGTATTCCAGCAGCCACATCAGGGCGTTGTCGATGAAGAAATCCCGGACCTCCCGGCGATCAAAGTCGATGCCCGCGCCCCAGGGCGTGTGCACGTCTTCGCGAAAGAAACCCTTGGCGTAGGTGCCGAGGTAGTTGCCGTCGGGGCCGAAGTGGTTGTAGACCACATCGAGGATTACCGCGAGGCCATAGTGGTGCGCACTGTCGATCAGCTGTTTGAGCTGCTCGGGCGAACCATAGGAGGATTGGGGAGCGTAGGGCAGGACACCGTCGTAACCCCAGTTGCGTTCGCCGGGGAATTGCGCGATGGGCATCAGCTCAATGGCGGTGACCCCCAGCTCGGCGAGGCGCGGCAGTTGTTTCTCGACCTCGGCGTAGCCCCCCAGTACGCCCACGTGTATCTCGTAGATCACCGCTTCGTGCCACGGCCGGCCTTGCCAGTGGCTTTGGCGCCACTGATAGGCCAGGGGGGCGACCACCACGCTGAAGCCGTGAACGTCCGTGGCCTGTGCCCGGGAAGCCGGGTCGGGAACGTCCTGTTCGCCGTCGATGTTGTAGCGGTAGCGGGTGCCCGGCGGGCATTGCAGCTGCACCACAAACCAGCCATCGGCCTGGGGCAGCATCGCTACCGATTTTCCTTCCTCAAATTCAACGCTGACATAAAACGCGTCTGGCGCCCATAACGCGAAGCGGGTGTGTTCCGCATCCAGCATGATCGCGCCGTGGGGCCAGGTTTCCAGAGTCCGTGACGGCATCTATGAAGACCTCTTTTTACTGTTTCCCCGATCTTCCCAGCGCTTTCGCTACCAGTTGCTCATAAAGTTCGGCATAGGGTTCCACTGCCTGGCACCAGTTGAACGGTGCGGCCATAGCCCGGCAACGCATGGCGTTGAGCAAGCCTGGGAAGGCGAAGACCTTGAATGCGCGGCTGAGGGCCGCTTCGTAGCTTTCGACAGTGGATTCGTTGAACAGGAAGCCGGTGACGCCATCCTCGATGGTGTCGGCCAGGCCGCCGGTGTTGCGAGCGACCGGCAACGAGCCGAAGCGCTGGGCGTACATCTGGCTCAGGCCGCAGGGTTCGTAACGGGATGGCATCAACAGGAAGTCGCTGCCGGCAAACATGCGCCGGGCGTCGGTCTCGTTGAAGCCGATGCGCACGCCGATCTGGCCGGGAAAGCGCAGGGCCAGTGCACGCATGGCTTGCTCTTCTTCCGGCTCGCCACGACCGATGATCGCGATCTGGCCGCCGTTTTCGACGATAAAACTGGAGACCGCTTCGGTCAGGTCCAGGCCTTTCTGGTAGACCAGGCGCGATACCACGGCGAACAGCGGGCCGGTGGAGTCATCCAGACCGAACAGGTTGCGTACATGGGCGGCGTTCTGTGCCTTGCCTTCCCAGTCACCGATGTTGAAGGGGTGAGTCAGGTGCGGGTCGGTGGACGATTCCCAGCTTTCATCAATGCCGTTGGGAATGCCGCTGAGCAGGCCTTGCTGGGTCTTACTGGCGAGGAAGCCATCCAGACCGCAGCCAAATTCGGGGGTGGTGATTTCCTGGGCGTAGGTGGCGCTGACCGTGGTGATATGGCTGGAATACGCCATGCCGGCTTTCAGGAATGACAGCTTGCCGTAGAACTCCATGCCTTCTTGCTGCAAGGCGTGTTCTGGAATACCCAGCTCCGGGCACGAGGCGAGGCTGACCACGCCCTGGTAGGCGAGGTTATGAATGGTGAACAGCGTTGGAGTGCGTGACCCACGCCAGTGCATATAGGCTGGCGCCAGGCCGGCGGGCCAGTCATGGGCGTGCACCAGGTCCGGGCACCAGTGGATTTGCGCCAGGTTGGCGGCAATATCGGCGGCGGCCAGGCCCAGGCGGGCGAAGCGGATATGGTTGTCGGGCCAGTCACGGCCGTTGTTGGCGCCGTAGGGCGTGCCTTCGCGCTCGTAAAGCTCGGGGCAGATCAGCACGTAGATGACCAGGCCGTCCTTGAGGTCCATGCGCCCGATTTTGCACGGTGGCAGCGCGGCGTGGCCCCCCAGCTCACCGATGATATGAATAGGGTTGTCGCTGTCCAGCACTTGCGGGTAGCCGGGGATCAGCACGCGCACATCGTGCAGGTGCGCCATGGCGCGGGGCAGTGCGGCGGAAACGTCGCCCAGGCCGCCGGTTTTCACCAGGTCGGCCAGTTCGGAAGTGACAAACAGCACTTTTTTGCGATTGGGATTCACACGTGGGACCGGCCGCACCGTGTTGGGAAGGTCGGCCAATGAGGTCGGCCCGCCAACCGGCTGACTAAAACGCTCTCCCTGAGTATCTACAGCGGCACTGATCATAGTTCTCTCCCGAGTTTTGGTCGGCTGATGGCATATGGCAATCAGCGAAAGTTGACCGCGTCCTGCGGCCAGGCGCACAAGCGCTACACAGACTGGCAAGCCTTATGCCAGTTGTGCTGGAGTCTTAAATAGAGTGGATGGACGGGCGTTCGGTGGGAACCGTCAGCACTCGCCTTACCTTAAACCTGACCTGTGGCAGAGTTGGAAAGTTTCGATTTTTTGCGGGGTTTTTGTTTTGGATCGGACCCATCGGTCATGAGTCTAGGACAGATCCCAGAGCCTGTGGGGTCTGTGGGGTATTTTTGTAGGACAAATTTTTTTCATGAGCTCCGTAGCAGCTGTCGAGCCCCAGCGAGGCTGCGTCGGGCGCACTGCCGATCCTGAACCAGGGCGCGCCCGACGCAGCCTCGCTAGGGCTCGACAGCTGCTACGGGGGGGAGTGGGAGGTGAAATGTGTGCACTAGCTTAGTGCGCGAACGGGCACTCCTTTGGCCCAGGCTTGGATGTCTTCGATCATTTGCTGGTAGAACTGGCGGTAGTTCTGCTCGCTGACGTACCCCACATGAGGGGTGGCCAATACGTTGGGCAACTGGCGGAATGGATGCCCGGCTGGCAGCGGCTCCTGGGCGTACACGTCCAGTGCCGCGCCCGCCAGCCGGCCATTGGCCAGGGCGTCAATCAAGGCGGCCTCATCGACAATCGGCCCGCGTGCCGTGTTCACCAGATGCGCCGTAGGTTTCATCCAGCCCAACGCTTCGGCGTCCACCAGCCCGCGGCTGCGGTCGCTGAGCACCAGGTGAATCGACAACACGTCTGCCTGTTCAAACAACTCGCGCTTGCTGACCCAGGTCACGCCGCTTTCGGCAGCGCGCTCTGGGGTAAGGTTTTCGCTCCAGGCAATTACGCGCATGCCGAAGGCCTGGCCAAATTTGGCGACCTTCTGGCCAATGCTGCCCAGCCCGAGAATCCCCAGGGTCTTTCCGTACAAATCGCCGCCCAGGCCCACTTGCCAAGCCCCGGCGCGCAGGGAATTGGCTTCGGCCAGCAGGTTGCGGGTGGACGCCATGATCAGTGCCCAGGTCAGTTCCGGGGCCGCGTGCTTGTAACTGTCAGTGCCGCCTACCTGGATACCCAGGGCCTTGGCCGCAGGAATGTCGATGGCGGCGTTGCGCATGCCGCCGGTCACCAGCAACTTGAGCCTGGGCAAGCCTTGCAACAGAGCCCGGTCGAAGGTGGTGCGTTCGCGCATCACGCAGATCACCTCGAACCCCTGCAAACGCTCGATCAATGTGGCGGTGTCCGCCGGGTAATCGTGGAGGAAGTGCACCTGGCCGACCGACGCCAGGACTGACCAGTCCACCACGCCACTGGCCACATTCTGCCAATCATCAATCACTGCGATCTGTACCGACATTCACGCATGCCTCGAAAAAGGTTGGATTAAAGGGCGTTCAGCCCTTGCAACAGTGCCTTGTGAAACTGTGCCGGCTCTTCCATTTGCGGTGCATGGCCCAGGCCCGGGAATTCCACCAGGGTGGCGTGGGGAATCAGCTTGGCCACTTGCTTGCCCAGCACCGCGTAGTTGCCGAGCTTCGCCTTGACCGCCGGTGGCGCCAGGTCTTTGCCAATGGCGGTGTTGTCGGAAGTGCCGATCAGCAGCAGGGTGGGCATCTGCAGGTCCTTGAACTCGTAGTACACCGGCTGGGTGAAGATCATGTCGTAAATCAGCGCCGAGTTCCACGCCACCTGGGTGTGGCCGGGGCCTTTGTTCATGCCGGCGAGCATATCGACCCAGCGGTCGTATTCAGGCTTCCAGCGGCCGAGGTAGTAGGTGTCGAGCTCGTATTTGCGGATGCCTTCGGCGGTCAGTTTCAACTCGCGCTCGTACCATTGGTCAACGCTGCGGTAGGGCACGCCGATGGCCTTCCAGTCTTCCAGGCCAATAGGGTTTACCAGTGCAAGTTGTTCGGTTTGCTGCGGATAGAGCAGGGCGTAGCGTGTGGCAAGCATGCCGCCGGTGGAATGGCCGAGCAGGGTAGCCTTCTGAATACCAAGTTTTTCCAGGAGTTGATGGGTGTTGATCGCCAGTTGCTGGAAGCTGTACTGGTAATTGTCCGGCTTGCTGGAGGTGCAGAAACCGATCTGGTCGGGAGCGATCACCCGGTAGCCGGCGTCGCTCAGGGCCTTGATCGATTCATCCCAGGTGGCGCCGCAGAAGTTCTTGCCGTGCATCAGCACGATGCTGCGCCCGTTGGCCTTGCCTTTGGCCGGCACGTCCATGTAGCCCATCTGCAGGGATTTGCCCTGGGACTGGAAGGTGAAGTGCTCTACCGGGTACGGGTATTTGAAGCCTTGCAGCTCGGGGCCGTAGGTCGGACCTTCTTCGGCGGCGAAGGCGGGCAGGGCGCTGCCGAGCAACAGGCTGGCGACGCACAGAGAGCGGATCTTGGACATGGTTAGAGCTCCGGGAACAGTGCCCGGATGCTGTGGCGAGGGGATTAACGGGAGATTAAATCCAGTGCAGGGTGAGCATGGCCAGTACCCCGTAGCGCGCCCCTTTTGCAAGGGTTACCAGCACCAGGAACCGCCAGAACGGTTCGCGCATGACCCCGGCCACCAGGGTCAGCGGGTCACCAATGATCGGCACCCAACTGAGCAGCAACGACCAATGGCCCCAGCGCTGGTAATGAGTACGGGCGTTTTCCAGGTGCCTGGGGCTGACCGGAAACCAGCGTCGATCCTTGAAGCGCTCGACCGAGCGGCCCAGCAGCCAGTTCACCACCGAGCCCAATACGTTGCCGGCCGTTGCAACCCCGAGCAGCAGCCACACGCTGTAATGCCCGCTGATCATCAGCCCTACCAGCACCGCCTCCGATTGCATCGGCAACAGCGTGGCTGCGCCGAAGGCGGCGAAAAACAGTCCCAGGTAACCGGCAAGCATCAATCAGCGTGCCGGATAGTCAGCCACTACCACGTCTTTGCCATCGCGAGTCAGGCCGATGACCTGATAGGCATCGCTGCTGCCGTCCATCTCCATGCCAGGCGAGCCCATGGGCATGCCTGGCGCCGCAATGCCCAGCAAGTCGTCGCGCTTGCGCAGGGCCAAGACCTGGTCGGCTGGCACATGGCCTTCGACGAACTTGCCGTCGATCACGCCGGTATGGCAAGACGCCAGGCGCGGCGCCACGCCCAGGCGTTGCTTGACCTCGCTCATGTTGCTTTCCACATGGTCGTTGACCTTGAACCCGTTGCTCTCCAGGTGGGCAATCCACTTTTTGCAGCAACCGCAGTTGGCATCACGGTGCACGTCAATCGGGATCAGCTCGGCAGCCTGGGCCAGGGTGCTCATGAGCAGGGCCGACAGTGCGGCCAGTCGCAGGGTGGTTTTCATCGTCATCTCATCGGATAAAGGGCAACAGCGGGGCATTCTCCCTGCTTTTTGGAAAAGGGTTTCCCGGGATTGTTACGAGGTTTTACGAAAAACCGACAGCACCAGAATAACCGCCTGGTGCTGTCGGAAAACTGAGAGGGATATGACGGTTTTGTCAGGCTGGCGGGGATTCCAGGCGCTGCTTGAGCTGATCAAGGGCCTGGTTGGACAGTGCGATCATGCGCTCATGCAGGGTGGTCAGTTGCAGTTCGGTTTCATAGGTGAGGATGCGCTTGAACAGCGTGCCGTTGCCCTGTACTTGCAGCAGATAATGAATACAGCCATCGACCGCCAATGAGGTGAACGCGGTCTTGAACTCCCGCGGTCGCTGCGCAATCTGCACGCGATAGCTCATGGGAACCCGCACACCCAGCAGGTCGATGGTTTCAGTGAAACGATGACCGGCAGGCAATGAGCCGGCGATACCGGTGTCGGCGCCCAGGGATGTCGGATGCCATTCATGCCAGCGATCCGGTTGGGTAACGTAGTCGTAAACATCGTCGATAGAGGCTTGTATATAGCGTTCCTGACTGATCCGCTCCAGACGGATCGGGTGCTCAACTGCGTGCATGACACACCTCCTGTGTGGCGGAGCGAACTGTCAGAATAGTCCGGCTCCCGCGCATTGCACGGGAGCTTTCAGGCTATTTTTTCAACGCACCTTGAAGCGACCCATCAATGCAATAACCCGGCCATTGGCATCCAGCAGGCTCTGGGTGTTGTGCTCCGTGGCGTGGCCGCTTTGCACCAGCTCTTCGACCATGTGGCGGATGTGCACCATGCTGCGGTTGATTTCCTCGGTCACTGCGCTTTGCTGTTCGGCGGCGGTGGCGATCTGGGTGCTGAGGTTGTTGATATGGCTGACGGAGCCGGCCATCTCGTCCAATCCCGTGTTCACCCGGGCCGTGGCGTCAGCCGCAGACTGGCAGCTGGCCTGGGTGGCTTCCATGGCCGTCACCGAGGAACTCACGCCCGTGGTCAGGCGCGCCAGCATCTCATTGATCTGCGAGGTGCTGGCCTGGGTGCGGGCGGCGAGGGCGCGGACTTCGTCGGCCACCACCGCAAAACCCCGGCCTTGTTCGCCGGCCCGGGCGGCTTCGATGGCCGCGTTGAGTGCCAGCAGGTTGGTCTGGCCCGCGATGGCGCCGATCACGCCGAGGGTTTCGGTGATGCGGGCGGCATCCTGGCGCATGTTTTCCACGGTGTGGGTGGCGCTGGAGACCTCGCCGATCAACGCGCTGACGCTGCGGGAAGCTTCGCCGACCACCACCCGCGAACGGTCGGCGTGCTCGTTGGCGCGCTGGGTGAACGCAGCCGTTTCGGCGGCGTTCTCGGCCACGGTGTCGGCGGTGGAACTCATCTCGGTGATGGCCGTGACGGTCTGGTCGGTTTCCGAGGCATGGCGGACCAGGATCTGGTTGGTCTGGGCCGACGTCTGCTGCAATTGCGCCAGGCTCGACGACATGGCGCCGGTGGCCAGGGTCACTTCTCCAATCATGTTTTGCAGGTAGACGATAAAGCGGTTCACCGAATGGCCAATCGCCCCCAGTTCATCCTCGGCGCGGATGGTGATGCGCCGGGTCAGGTCGGCATCGCCGTTGGACAGTGCGTCGATATTGGTTTTCAGGGCGGTCATCCGGTGCACCAGCTGGCGGATGGCGTACACCGCCAACAGCACCAACAGCAGGATCATCGGGATTTGCAGCATCGCCAACGTGCCCAGTACGTCATCACGTTGGGCGGTGATCAGCGAGGTCGGCAGCGCAGTGGCGAGGAACCACGGGGTGCCTTCGATCGGGCGCATGAAGAACGTGCTGGCCACGCCCTGGTTGTCGAACTCGCTGCGTTGCAGGGTTTGATCACGATGGGCCAGGCCGGCGCTGACCTGGGCGGCAAAGGCCGAGGTGCCGGCCAATTCGCTGATGTTCTTCAACACCACGGGGCCGCTGATGCGCGTGCTGTTGCTGATGATCTTGCCGTCGCCTTCGACGATCAGCATCTGCCCGCCGAGGTCTTTTTCCTTGCTGGCCACCAGGTCGTTGAAGAAGCCCAGGGTCACGTCGATGGTGGCGACGCCATAGGCTGCGCCGTCACGCTGGATCGCCATCGCGCAGTTGGTGCGTGGCTCCTGGCTGGCGTCATCCTTGTAGGCCGCCGCCCAGGCGCACTGGCCGCGGGGCGAAGCGAGGCCGCCCTTGTACCAGCTCTGGTCGTAGTAGTTGGGGGCCGCGTCGCTGTTCCAGAAGGTGTTCACCGCCAGCTTGCCCGAGGCATCGCGGTGCCAGAAGGTGCTGTGCTTGTTGCGCTCCGGCGTGCGCTGGTTGGGCAAGGGCCAGATGCCGCCGCCGAACACTTTCAATTCGCCGTACTGGTCCACCAGGCCTGGCAGCACCTTGTCGATGGCGTCGCTGTCCAGCAGCGGGATGGTTTGGGTGATGCTGCGTTGCTGGGCCTGAACCTTGTTCAGTTCGCCCTGGATCTGCTCGGCCACTTCGGCAATGCGATTGAGAGCCACCTGTTCTTCGGTGTGGCGCAGCTTGGGGGCCACCAACTGTCCGATGCCCACCACCGTCAAGACGAATAACAACAGGACGAACAGCACCAGGAACAGGGTGTAGCGGGCTTGGATAGAGCGCAATGAGGGCATGGGGTCGTCCTTACGAAGCGTTTATTGTGCGACGCGGCTTTGTTAGAGCTTCGAAGGGCTATCGGCTTGGGACGGGCGAGCTTGAGGCACTATCGTGCAAGAAAAACCAGGGCAGGG
This sequence comes from Pseudomonas sp. Ag1, assembly GCF_000278565.1. Classification (NCBI taxonomy): domain Bacteria; kingdom Pseudomonadati; phylum Pseudomonadota; class Gammaproteobacteria; order Pseudomonadales; family Pseudomonadaceae; genus Pseudomonas; species Pseudomonas sp. Ag1. Next base: position 62,369 of record NZ_AKVH01000098.1, on the reverse strand, counting down.
ATTCAAGGCGCGGAGCTGGCGAGCCAGCCCCGATCCGGCGTGGCAGGATTATTTGTCCAGCATCTGCATGACCGCTTCCGGGTAGCGCAGCCCGGCTGTGGCGTTGGCCGGGAAGATGGCCTCCAGCGCCGCCAACTCGGTCGGGCTGAGCTTGACCTCCAGTGCCGCGACGTTCTCTTCCAGGTATTTGCGTTGCTTGGTCCCCGGGATCGGGATCAGGTAATCCCCTTGCGCCAGCACCCAGGCCAACGCCAGTTGCCCGGCGGTCACGCCCTTGTCGGCGGCCAGGGCTTGTACCTGTTTCACCAGCAGCAGGTTCTTCGCAAAGTTTTCACCCTGGAAACGCGGGCTGAACCGGCGATAGTCATCCGCCGCAAAGTCATCCGGGCTTTTCAGCGCGCCGGTCAGGAAGCCTCGGCCCAGTGGGCTGTAGGGCACAAACGCGATTCCCAGGCGTTGGCACGCCGCGAGGCAACCGTTGTCTTCCTGGTCGCGGCTCCATAACGAATATTCGCTTTGCAGGGCGCTGATGGGATGCACCTTGTGGGCGCGCTCCAGGGTAGCCGCCGACGCTTCACTCAAGCCCAGATAACGCACCTTGCCTTGCTTGACCAATTCGGCCATGGCGCCAACGGTTTCTTCAATCGCCACTTCGGGGTCGATGCGGTGCTGGTAATACAGGTCCAGGGTTTCCACGCCCAGGCGCTTCAAGGTGCCGTCGATGGCCTCGCGAATGTATTCCGGGCGGCCGTTGACGCCACGCAGTGCCGGGTTCGCCGGGTCGCGCACGATGCCGAACTTGCTGGCGAGGAACACCTGGTCGCGCCTGCCGGCGATGGCCTTGCCGATCAGCGCTTCGTTGGTGTGGGGGCCATACATGTCGGCGGTGTCGAGCAGGTTGATCCCCAGCTCCAGGGCGCGGTGCAGGGTGTATATGGCTTCAGTGGTGTCGGTGCCGGTGGTGTAGAAATCGGTCATGCCCATGCAGCCGAGGCCGATGGCGGAAACCTGAGGGCCGTTTTTGCCGAGTTGACGTGTGTGCATGGGTCCAGCTCCTGTGTGGGAAGGGCTCCATTGTTGCCCTCGACAAAAGCGGGATAAACCGGCTAAAACCACTATCACTATTATGAAATTCTAAATAATCCAGGTAGGAAACCAGCCAGTGGACCGTTTCAACGCCATGCGCGTGTTTGTGCGGATTGTCGAGTTGGGCGGCTTTGCCAGGGCGGCCGACAGCCTGCAACTGCCGCGTGCCTCGGTGACCATCCTGATCAAGCAACTGGAGGCGCACCTTGGGGTGCAACTGTTGCAGCGCACCACGCGCCAGGTCAGCCCGACCCTGGACGGTGCCGCCTACTACCAGCGTTGCGTGAGCCTGCTGGCGGACCTTGAGGAAACCGAGGCGGTGTTCTCCACCAGCCGACGAAACCCGCGCGGCACGTTGCGCATCGATATGCCGTCCGGGATCGGGCGTTTCCTGGTGATTCCGGCAATGCCCGAGTTCACCACACGTTACCCGCAGATTGATCTGGAAATCGGCCTCAACGACCGCCCGGTGGACCTGATCCGCGAAGGCGTTGACTGCGTGTTGCGCGGCGGCCTGGCGCTGGATGAGTCACTGGTGGCCCGGCCGCTGGCAATGATGGATCAAGTGACCTGCGCCAGTCCCGGGTACTTGCAGCAGTTCGGTATGCCATCGACGCTGGATGACCTGGCCGGCCATCAAGTAGTGGAATATTTCTCCAGCACCAGCGGCAAGCGTTATGGCCTGGAGTTTCAGATCGGCAACGACATCCGTTTGGTCGACCTGCCCAAGCAAGTGGCGGTCAACAGTGCCGATGGCTACCTGGCGGCCTGTGAAGCGGGTTACGGCCTGGTGCAGACGCCGTACTACCACGCCGTTCGCCAGTTGGAAGCGGGCACGCTGGTGGAGGTGCTGGCGCATGAGCCGCCGCCGAAGTTGCCGCTCACTGCGTTGTACCCGCCGCATCGCCAGCTGTCGCAACGGGTGCGGGTATTTGTCGATTGGCTGGTGGAGCTTTGCGCCCGGCCGGGCAACGGGTTGCAGCGTCAGCCTTGAGCCTTGCGGTAGGCGCCGGGCTGGATGCCGGTGACTTTATGGAAGGCGCGGGTAAAGGCGGCGACCGATTGATAACCCACGGCGAGGGATACGTCCGCCACCGTCTGGTCTTGCTTGAACAGCTGGCAGGCGTGGCGTACGCGCATCATCAGCAGTACTTGCCCCGGCGACTGGCCGCAGAGTTCATTGAAACGCTTGAAGAACGCCGACCGCGACAAGCCCGTGCAGGCCGCCATGCTTTCCAGGGTCCAGGGATCGGCGGGGCGTGCAATCAACTGTTCCAGCAGGTTGGCAAACGCCGGTTGCCGGGCCAGCGCCGCGAGCCCGCCGAGGTCGGTGTTGTCCAGCACCTGTTGGCGCAGCACGTACAGAAACAGCAGGTGGCACAGGCGCTCCAGCAAGGCGGGCGAGGGCGCCGGCGTGCGCTCGCATTCCTGCAGGATCAATTCGAACAGGTTGCGCGCAGCGGTCAGCGAAGGGTCACCGGCCCGCAGGATGATCCAGGCGGGCAGCGTGTCGACAATCATCGCCGACAGCCCGGACTGGAAATGAAAAAATCCGCACACCAAACCCACGCCGTCACTCGCCTGGTTGTCCAGCGGCACCATTGGCTTGCGCGGGCATTCCTGGGCGCCGGCGGCGGTGCCATCGCTGGACAAGCGGTACGCCAGGTCCCGCAGCAGGAAGACTGCATCGCCGTTGTTCAATGGGTAAGGGGTCGAGTCGCCGTCAATGTGCATCCAGCACTGCCCTTGCACCACCAGATGAAAACTCGCGCTTGCCAGGCCATGGGTGCTGGCGTGCCAGTCGCCGCAGTAACGCCCGACGTGAAACAGGCTGGTGTTGAGTTCAAGGCTATCTAATAACCAATCGACGAGTGAACTGGACGAATTCATCTAACGGAAAGACTCTAGAGCAAGTAATCGCTACTTTAGACTATTGAGCGGATTTTTTATAACCAACAGACTTGGTACACGAATCCATGAGGAGACCACTCCATGTCCCGCGTACCGATGCTAACCCTGGAAACCGCTCCTGAGGCGGCCAAGCCCTTTCTGGAAAATGCCCTGAAGGGTTCCGGGTTCATCCCCAATCTGTTGGCGGTGCTGGCCAATGCCCCGGCGGCACTGGAAACCTACATCACTGTCTCCGGCCTGAATGCCAAATCCGACCTGAGCCTGGCCGACCGCGAAGTGGTGCAACTGATTGCCGCCACGAACCACGGTTGCGATTTCTGCGTCGCCGGGCACACTGCCGTAGCGCGCAACAAAGCCAAGCTGCCGGAAGACGTGATCGACGCCCTGCGCCAGCGTGGCGAACTGCCCAACGAGCGTTATGAGACACTGGCCGCGTTCACCCGTGAAGTGATCGCCACCCGCGGTGATGTCAGCGACGCCGGCTACACCGCGTTCCGTGAGGCAGGCTACACCGACGGTCATGCCCTTGAGGTTATTCTGGGTGTGAGCCTGGCCACCCTGTGCAACTTCGCCAACGTGTTTGCCCGTACCCCGTTGAACCCGGAACTGGCGCAATACCGTTGGGAAAAACCGGCTAGCTGAAGGCGCGCAAGCGTTCGCGATGGTAAACATGCTGCAACAAGGAGAAACATGAATGCTTGACCCAATCTTGAGCCGTTGGCTCGATGTTCAAGCGCAGGCCCTGGATGTGGGCAGTTGCGATCCGCAGGAAGTGCTGCCACGGCTGGCAGAGGCCAATGTATTACGTATCGGTGTGCCCAAGGACCTCGGTGGCCTGGGCGGCGATGTCACCGGCGCGGTGGAAGCTATCGCCGACGTAGCTAGCCATTCCCTGGCGTCGGCGTTTGTATGCTGGGGCCAACGCTCGTTTATCGAATACCTGCTGCAAAGCCCGAATCAGCGCCTGCGTGAGCAACTGCTGCCGGACCTGCTGAGCGGCAAGCTGGCCGGGGCCACCGGGCTGTCCAACGCGATGAAGTTTTTGTCTGGCATCGAGTCGCTGCAAATCACCGCAGAGCCGACCGACGACGGCTGGAACCTCAATGGCCGCCTGCACTGGGTGACCAACCTGCGCAAGAATGGGTTTGTGGTGGCCGCCGCCATCGAGCATGCCCAGGGCGGCGCGCCGTTTATCCTGGCGATCCCGGATTCGGTGTCCGGGCTGCAACGTTCCCGTGACCTGGAACTGTTGGGTCTGCAATCGAGCAATACCGCAGCCCTCGGCTTTGAAGCCGTGGAACTGAGCCGCGACTGGTTGTTGCATGAGGATGCACGCAAGTTCCTGCCGGCCGTGCGCCCGGCGTTTCTGGGCTTGCAATGCGGCATGTCCATCGGCCTGGCGCGGCGCTCGCTGGCGGAGGTGGCCAATCACCTGGGCTCCAGCCGCACCGTATTGCGTGAAGAGCTGGAAGTGTTGCGTACCTCCTTGGAACAGGCGGTCAACGACCTGAAGAAAGGCCTGCTGGCCGGCCGCTTCGGCACTGAGCCGGTACCGTTGTTCCGCCTGCGCATCGCCCTTGCGGAAATCGCTGCCAGCGCTGTGCAACTGGAGCTGCAAGCCAGCGGCGGCAAGGCCTACCTGACGGCCCACGGCAGCGGTTTTGCCCGGCGCTGGCGCGAGTCGGCGTTTGTGCCGATCGTGACCCCGAGCCTGGTGCAGTTGCGCACCGAGTTGAACCGTCAGGCCAATCTATGAACCAGGCGGTATTGCACGCCCAGGGAATTTGCCTGGGCTATGGGGGCAATTCGGTGCTGGAAGGTTTCGACCTGCAATTGCAGCCCGGCGAAGTGGTGTCGATCCTTGGCCCCAGCGGCGTTGGCAAGTCCAGCCTGCTACGGGTGCTCGCCGGTTTGCAAGCGCCCCAGGGCGGCAGCATCCGCCTGTTGGGCGAGCCGTTGAATGGCCCGCACCCGCGCGTGGCGGTGGCGTTCCAGGACCCCAGCCTGCTGCCGTGGCTGAGCCTGGAAAAGAACGTCGCCTTCGGCCTGGACTTTGCCCGCCAGCCGCACCTCAGCCCTGAAGAACGTCGCAGCCGCGTCGACCATGCGATCCACGCCGTAGGCCTGGAACACGCCCGCCAGCAATTCCCGGCGGCGCTGTCCGGCGGCATGGCCCAGCGCACGGCGCTGGCCCGTTGCCTGGCCCGCCAGCCGCAGGTATTGCTGCTGGACGAGCCCTTCGGTGCCCTGGATGAAGTGACCCGTGCCGACATGCAGCACCTGCTGCTCAAGGTCAATCGCGAGCAAGGTTCGGCGGCGGTGCTGATCACCCACGATATCGACGAAGCGCTGCTGTTGTCCGATCGGATTCTGCTACTGGGTAACCGCCCGGCGCGGACCCTCGGCGAATGGCGCATCGACTTGCCGCAACCGCGGGAAGAACAGGTGGAAGCCATTGGCACCCTGCGCATCGAAATTCTCAAAACCCTACGGCGGGCGAGCCGCACTGACCCCCAACCCCCTGAACTGCTGGAGCCTTGCCATGTGTCTGGATGACCTCACTCACTCGCGCCGTGACTTTCTCAAACTCTCGGCCGTGCTCAGTGCCGCCGGAGCCTTGCCATTGCTGAGCAGCTTGCAGGCCCGGGCGGCCAGTGAGCCGGACGCACCGGTACGCATCGGCTATTTGCCGATCACCGACGCCACGCCGTTGCTGGTGGCCCACAACAATGGCCTGTTCGAGGCCGAAGGCATCAAGGCCGAGCGCCCGGTGCTGCTGCGCAGTTGGGCGCAGGTGATCGAGGCGTTCATTTCCGGGCAGGTCAACGTGATTCACCTGCTGTCGCCGATGACCGTATGGGCGCGGTATGGCAGCAAGGTCCCGGCCAAGGTCGTGGCCTGGAACCATGTGGGTGGCTCGGGCTTGACCGTGTCGCCGGGCATTACCGACGTGAAGCAACTGGGCGGCAAGTCGGTGGCGATTCCGTTCTGGTACTCGATTCACAACGTGGTGGTGCAGCAGTTGTTCCGCGACAACGGCCTGAGCCCGGTGGCCCGTGCCGCCGGCAGTGCGATTGCCGCCAACGAGGTCAACCTGATCGTGTTGCCGCCCTCGGACATGCCGCCGGCCCTGGCCAGCAAGCGCATCGACGGCTACATCGTCGCCGAGCCGTTCAACGCCCTGGCGGAAAACCTCAACGTGGGCCGCGTACAGCGCTTTACCGGCGATGTGTGGCGCAACCATGCGTGCTGCGTGGTGTTCATGCACGAGCATGACCTGACCAACCGCCCGGAATGGTCGCAGAAGGTGGTGAATGCAATCGTCAAGGCCCAGGTCTGGACCCGCGACAACCGTGAAGAGGCGGTGAAGCTGCTGTCCAAGGACGGCGAGAACCGCTACACCCCGCATGCCGAACCAGTGCTGCGCAAAGTCCTGGCGCCGGCTGCCAGCGACCGTGCGGCTTACCTGGCTGACGGCGCGATCCAGCACGCCAACTGGGACGAGCACCGCATCGACTTCCAGCCGTATCCATTCCCCAGCTACACCGAGGAACTGGTACGCCGCCTGAAAGACACGCTCATCGAGGGCGACAAGAAATTCCTCGCCGACCTGGACCCGGCGTTTGTCGCCAAGGACCTGGTGGACGACCGCTTCGTGCGCAATGCGATCGCGGCGGTGGGCGGCATGAAGACCTTCGGCTTGCCTGAGGGCTTTGAGCGAAACGAGGAGATTGGCGTTTGAACAACGGCAAAACCTTGGGGTTGCCGGGCTGGTTGCTTGGCTTGAGCGGGTTGGCGGGGTTGTTGTTGCTCTGGTGGCTGGGGGTGAAGGTCTTTGGCAGCGCGGACGGTTTGTCTGCGCGGTTTTCGCTGTCGGCGACCCTCGCCAGCCTGTGGGAGTTGCTGGGCCGCAGCGAGCTGTACCTGAACATAGCCGTGAGCCTCAAGCGGATCTTCGTCGGGCTGTTCCTGGCATTGCTGATTGGTGTACCGCTGGGCTTGCTGGTGGGCAGTTCGCGCAAGCTGGAGGCGGCGACCACGCCGGCGTTCCAGTTTCTGCGGATGATCTCGCCGCTGTCGTGGATGCCCATCGTGGTGATGTTGATGGGCGTGGGCGACCAGCCGATCTACTTCCTGCTGGCGTTCGCAGCGGTGTGGCCGATTCTGCTGAATACGGCGGCGGGTGTGCGTCAGCTCGATCCGCGCTGGTTGCAACTGAGCAAGAGCCTGAGCGCCACGCGCTGGGAAACCTTGCGCCGGGTGATTATTCCCGGGGTGATGGGGCACGTGCTGACCGGCGTGCGCCTGGCCATCGGGATCCTGTGGATCGTGCTGGTGCCGTGCGAGATGCTCGGGGTCAGTGCCGGGCTGGGTTATTACATCCTCGACACTCGCGACCGGCTGGCCTACTCGGAGCTGATGGCGATGGTGCTGCTGATCGGCTTGTTGGGGTTTGCCCTGGATGCGTTTGCGCGCTGGTTGCATCAGCGCTGGGTGCATGGAGGGTGAACACCTCATGCAAAGGCTCGGAGGCTTTCCGGGCCTTTGCGATGTGCTCAGGGTTTCACGTAGATGCGCAGGTCGCCTGGAATATCGTTGGGCTGTAATGGCCGGTTCGGGTCTGGCGCAGGGTTTTTTGCTTTAAGCCCGATGCTGCTGTGGGTCATGTTCCTGTTGTCAAAAACCCCGATGCCGATGCTTTCCGTCAGTTCCGCCAGGCCCGGAACACCTTCGGAGGTGTTCATGTGCGCGCTCCCCACTAACGCGACCCACTTTTCGGTGCCCGAGTTTGCCTGGATGGTTTCCGCAGCGTAGTAGTTGAATTCCTTGAGCCGCTTTTCAGAGTTGACGCCAGTCCGGGTGCGATCACGGGATTTGTCGTGTCTATGTCGCGTCAGATAATAGTGATCGAGGGGTAAAAGCTCTATTCCATTGTCTTCAAATTTTTTCTTGAGTTGCTCCAGTGTTGGATTCGTGCGGCGAGTGTTGCTGTTTCCGAGCATTCCGATTCCATCATCAACGGGGCCACCGATGTAGTCGATATACCCTTCGAAGTAGACTTTTTTTACACCCTGGTTTTTTAGCGTATCGACGTTGTCGAACAGCATTTTAAAGCTGGCCATCTGCGAGTGAGACTCTCCAAACACCACGCCGTTTGATGCTTTCAATGCCTTTGTGATCAGATCGGCTGCGGGGATCGGTACGGGAACATCGGGGATTGTAGGGCGCGGCGGAAGGCCTCCGTCTTTTATCGCATCGTAATAATCCTCCATTTCCACCCGAAACTTATCCAGCGTTGCCTGGCGTGTGTCGGATTTGAAATGGGATGATTCGAGCCTGCCTTTCAAACTTTCCACGTATTGGCCCTCGGGTAACGGCTTCCTGATTGGAGGTGGGCGGTTGACGGTGTTTATCGGGTTAAACCGGTGAGTGCTCTTGCTCGAAGAGGCATAGGCGTTGGGGGAGGGCTCCAGCGTATCAGCGCTACTGAGCGCTTGCAGGGGGCTGCCGTATGGCTGGTGCTTTTGTGCGTCGAAAGCGTACCACTTGCCCTTGATCTGCACCGCGCTGCCCTCGACCGTCTGCTCGCCCATCTGGAATGAGCCGGTAGCGGCTGCGTCATATCGAGTGCCGGCGGCGGCAAGCTCCCTGTTGCTCGCTGTACCCTTGAGCGTTTTCAAGCCCTGGGTGGCTGCGTTTGCGCCGTCGATGGCGAGTTTTCCCGCGCCGACTACCAGGTCGCCAAGTCCGCTCAGCGGATTGAGTTCCGAGAGTGCGGTAACCCCGAAAATCTTGCTCAGCTTGAGGGCTTTGCTGGCCGCGCTGCTGGCAGTGCTCAGGGTTTTTCCGACCTTCGCGGCGACGCCTGCACCTGCCGTGAGAAAGCCGAACACATCAAATGCCAGGTCAGAGAACCCATCTTTATAGTTGCCATTACTGAAGTTGACGATGGCCGACCTGAGCGGAACAAGGTCGAGAAAAAAGTTGCCGATGGTGCTGGCGACCGTCCTTCTATGCTCATCCGGCGTACTTCCGGCCGCTTGTTGCCTGAAGGTTTCCAGATCGAGCCCCTCGACGATTGAATCCGCAAGGTACTCCGCCCGGAAATTCCTGAACAGGTTGGGATTGGATCCCTCGAGCGGGTTCTCTTGCTTTATATAGTCGCGCTTGGCATCGAAGGTGGAGAACTCTTCTATTCGGGTTACTTCGTTGGCGATCTTCTGGTCCTGGCGAGTGATAATTGCGTTGCTGACTTTCCTGATGCTGCCTTTTTCGGTATCGAACTCATAGGTGGACGGCTTGTTCTGGTGTTTTGTGGTGACCAGTATTTTTTTGCTTGTATGGAAGAGGGTTTCTCCCGCGAATGGTGTCCAGCTGACTCTGTAGGATTTTTCTTTGTAGAAGTTCAGCTTTCCTAACCGCAAGTTTTCTTTGTCCTCCGGTGGAAGGTTGGCGAGGGCATTCAAGATGGAATATTTCTTGACGGTTTTATAGTCGCTTATGGTCTGGCTAATGGCTTTGTCAAAGGTGTCGGGGACTTTAAAGCCGGGGCCATGGGTAAAGGCGGCGAAGGCATCAAGATCGACGCCATGCGTTCCAGGTTTGAGCTCCCAGTCTGATGCCGTTATTTTCTCGCCTTGCATGGTCAGGTCCAGCATGGAATAAGGGCCGCGAGTGGGGATCGTCTTGTTGGCGGTTTTGTTGGGCTTGAGCAACACCTTCTCTTCAAAGGGGACGCCTTCGCCAAATTTTTCCTTGAGCAGGTCCAGCGCCATCTGCTTGCGGCTGGGCATCGGGGTGTCAAGCAAGCCGGAGGCGTGTTTCAGCTTGCCCAATTGATAGTTGAACGCGTCCATGGCGGTATCAATGTCTGGTTTTTCGTAAAGCGTGTCGTCTTTCGCCTCAAGCACCCCATTGACCACGGCCCAGTCCAACAATGCCGCAGTTTGGGCAGCTTCGGGCGCGGGCCCACTTGAGTCGGCGGCGATCATCACTTCGGCAAAACTCATGTTCGCTACGCTGCCAGGGGACCTGGCTTCGATGGCGGCCGCCGCGATGCACAGGTTGGCCCAGGCCAGGCTGCCGTAGACCACGCTGTCGGGAATATCCTTGATCAGCAACTGCGGCGCCGCCCGCATCAACAGCAGATGCGTACCCAGCGAGGCGTTGGCAGGTGAGGTTTTGCCGGTATCACTCAAGTGCTCGCGCAGGCCGGCGACGATCGCCGAGGTGGGTTTGCCCCAATATTGTTTATGTGACAGGTCGAATCCGGCCACTTTGTTGCGATGCGGTTGGGTGATGGATTCCTGATCCAGATCGAGGTTGATGGCCGCCAGTACGTGATCATTCACACTGCTATCAGTCGCAATGCTCTCCAGGTTGGTCTGCAAGGCCTCTCCCAGCGCCTGGCCTCGGGGGGAACGGATGAGGGCTTCCAGCGTTTTGGCCGGATCGCTCGAGGCGTCGCTGGAGAGCGGCAGGTTACCGTTCAGAAACTCCAGGAGCCCCCGCTGCTGGCTTGCTTGCTGAACATCCGGAGGGCCAGCGGCATGTTCTCTGGCGGCGGTGAGCAGTTCGTTCTGCTGAGGTGTGCTCAAGGGCAGGGGCCAGGACAAGGCGCCGCCCAGATTTCCCCATGGATGGGGGTGGGAACGTGTCAGCGATGTGCGCGCCAGGGTCAGCAGCTCATCATGGGTGGTTGGCTCGGGCAGGCCCATAGCCTTGAGAAAGTTTGCAAGACTCACGGCGTTAGCACTATTTGGGGGGTAAGAAGAGTTGGGCGCGAGGTCCATCAGCGTGCTTCCCAGCGCAGATCGCACCACCAGAAACGGCGCGTTCGGTCCTGCCAACGTGGCGACATGAGTGAGCTGCTGCGCCAGTGCCTGCCAGTTTTTTCGGTCAGCCAGCGCGGTCTCCAAGGCTTTCGGGCCATTGGGGGGCGGTGTGTCAGCCGCGGGGTCCGGAATGTCCGTTGCGCTTTGCAATATTTCATCGGGGTATGACGGTATATCGGGGAGTGGTATCGGAGGAGGGGGCGGTGGTGGGTATGCAGTGGAGGAAGGAACCGAGTTGCTGACTATCATCGTGAACACCTTTAGGCACGCTCATTCAGGAATGCGCCTTTCAGGAAAACCTCCCTGCTTCCTGGACGCTCTTGCTGAGTGTCGGAAGCAGGGGGAATGGCTCCGCCTGTAAAGTGTTCAAGATGTCAGAAAATGTACGGATGACCGATCAGCGATGGTAATACCCCGGTCCGCCTTCGCTGTAGCGATGGTCATGCCAACCGCCGCCGCCGTGGGGGAAAATAATGCAGCCGCTCATGCTCAACATGATCAGCAAGGGAATCAGCAGTGTGATTCGACGAAGCATTTCAAAATCCTCTAGGGTGCTCTCAGGTTCAATCAGGCGTTGGGCAAGCCAAAGTTTTTCATCGCCTGTAACATAAGACCCCGCCGACCCCAATCCATCCCCGCTAACAGGTATGTGCTTGGTGTGGTAGTCGATACAAAGTGGACACAATTTTTTAGCTTCAGGAACCCGTCATGACCCAAAAGCAACGTTTGAAATACTCGATTCTGATCTCCCTGCTGGTGCTGGGGACGATGTTTGGCCTGTCCTACTTGCAGAACAACGGGGTCATCAGCGAAAAGACGTTCCAGTACATCGCGATTGCGGTAGCGGTAACCGTGGTGGTGATCAACGGTGTGATGCGTCGCAAGGTCAAGCCTAACCTTTGAGTCAGGCCCGGCCTTCCAGGACTTTGGCAGCCTGCTCGTGCAGGCTGTAGCTCTTGTCGGCGTTCAGGGTGATCACGCCTTCGGTGCACAGGCGCTTGAGCACCTCACGCACGCTGAGAAACGACAACGGGATGCCCAGCTCCAGCAAATGGCTGTGCACGCCGCGCACGCCGAGGGTGCGCTGGTTGTCGGCGGCGGTCAGCAGGGCGTCGATGACCTTCAGCCGGATCAGGCTGGTGCGCAGGCCAAAGCATTTGAGCAAATGACGAATACGCTGGTTGCCATGTTCCGGCGCCTTGCCGAACGCCTGGTTGCCGGTGGCAAAACCTCCGTCATGCATGGGTGAGTGTCCTTCCGTGGGCAGTTGCGAGTTGTACATGCAGAAACTCCTTATCAGAGCCTGATCAGGAAAATGATGGCGCTCTTAGTTAATAAGACGTACGAGCTGCACAAATCATGAAGCGGGGGATGTAGAAATTTTGTCGGTAACATCCTGGAGACATACCGACCTGTCCGAATAAACGCCTGCGGCTGCTAAAATTATTCCCGGTATTTACGTCTTAACTGAGGTGTTGGCGAAGCTGTCCCTCGTCGCGGTGTTTAATTTGGCTGTGGAGTCTGCGTGATTATTTCCAACGGGTTGTTCAGGGTGTGTGTGGCAGGGGCGTTGCTGGGGCTGAGTCTTTCGGCCGCGGCGCGGGTGCAGGAGCAACAGGCCACCGCCGAGATCCGTCGCACCAGCTTTGGTGTCCCGCATATCCGGGCCAACGATGAGCGTGGGCTGGGTTTCGGCATCGGTTATGCCTATGCCCAGGACAACCTGTGCCTGCTGGCCAATGAAGTGGTGACGGTCAATGGCGAGCGTGCCAGGTACTTTGGTCCCGAACAGGCGACCCTGGAAGGGCGTAACAACCTTGCCAACGACGTGTTCTTCACCTGGCTGAACACCCCCCAGGCCGTTGCGGCATTCTGGAAAGCCCAGCCCCCGGCGATGCAGCAGCGCATTGAAGGGTATGTTGCCGGTTACAACCACTACCTCAAGGAGCGCACTGCCCAGGGTTTGCCGGCGCAGTGCCAGGCGGCCTGGGTACGGCCGATCACGGCCGAAGACCTGGTCAAGCTGACCCGCCGGCTGCTGGTGGAAGGTGGCGTCGGGCAATTTGCCGAGGCCCTGGTGGGGGCCACGCCGCCCAACACCGTCGCCCAGGTGGACAGCAAGGCGTTTGAGGTCGCGGCGGCCAACCAGCAACGTTTCGCCCTGGACCGTGGCAGCAACGCGGTGGCGGTGGGGCGTGACCGTTCGTTCAACGGCCGCGGCATGCTGCTGGCCAACCCGCATTTTCCGTGGGTGGGCGGCATGCGTTTCTACGAGATGCACCTGACCATCCCCGGCCAGCTGGATGTGATGGGCGCTGCGTTGCCGGGCCTGCCGGTGATCAATATCGGCTTCAACCAGCACGTTGCGTGGACGCACACCGTTGATACGTCCAAGCACTTTACCCTGTATCGCCTGACTCTGGACCCCAAGGACCCGACTCGCTATTTGCTGGACGGCAAGTCCGTGCCCATGGATAAAAACACGATCAAGGTAGCGGTAAAAACTGCCGACGGCGGTACCCGGGAACAGTCCCGCACGGTCTACAGCTCGCAGTTCGGCCCCATCGTGCAATGGCCGGGCAAACTCGACTGGGACGCCAAATATGCCTTCAGCCTGCGGGATGCCAACCTGGGCAACGACCGTGTGCTGCAACAGTGGTACGCGATGAACCGCGCGGCGAACCTCAAGGAACTGCAAACCTCGGTACACACCCTGCAAGGTATCCCGTGGGTCAACACGGTGGCAGCGGATGACCAGGGTCAAAGCCTGTACATGAACCTGTCGGTGGTGCCGAACGTCAGCGCGAAAAAGCTCGCACAGTGCAGTGACCCACGGGTCGGGCTGCAATTCATCATGCTCGACGGCTCTCGCAGCGCCTGCGCCTGGGACGTGGACCCGCGTGCCGCCCAGGCCGGGATCTTCCCCGCCGAGCAACTGCCGCAACTGGAGCGCACCGACTACGTGCAGCACTCCAATGACTCGGCCTGGCTGGTCAACCCCAAGGCACCCTTGACCGGGTTCTCGCCCGTTATCAGCCAGGACAAGATCGGCTTGGGCCCGCGTGCGCGCTTTGCCTTGCAACGCTTGCAGGAGCTCGACAAGCAACCGATCAAGGTCGCCGACCTGCAGAATATGGTCATGGACAACCAGGTGTATCTTGCCAGCCAGGTGATGCCGGACTTGCTGAAGTTCTGCGCGGGTGCCGATGCCAGCGTGAAATCGGTGTGCGACAGCCTGAAAAACTGGGACCAGCGCGCCAACCTCGACAGCGGCCTGGGCCTGGTGCACTTCATCAACCTGGCGGAGCAACTGGCGCAAGCGCCGGACGCGTGGAAGGTGGGTTTCGATCCGGCACAACCCCTGACCACACCACGTGGGCTGGCGGTCGATCGGGCAAACGTGGCCAAGGCGCTGCATGAAGCGATGCTCGCATCAGCTGCCGACGTGGCCAAGCGCGGGCTGACGGCGGACAGCCGCTGGGGTGATATTCAGGTCTCGGGCCAGACACCGATCCACGGCGGCCCGCAAGAGCTGGGCGTTTATAACGCCATGCAAAGCGTGCCTCGGGCCGATGGCAAGCGCGAGGTAGTCAGCGGCAGCAGCTACTTGCAGATCGTGACGTTCGACGAGAAGGGGCCCAATGCCGAAGGTGTGCTGGCATTCTCCTTGTCCAGCGACCCCGCGTCGAAATACTTCAAGGACCAGACCCAGGCGTTTTCCGAGAAAAAACTCAGCCCGCTGCCGTTTACCGAACAGCAGATCAAGGCGGACCCGCAGTACCAATTGCAGGTTATCCGTGACAAGGAAGAAGCCGGGCGGTAGGGTAGCCCACCAGGAATACCTGCCCCTTGAGAGAATATTTTTTGAAATCAAGGGGTTGCAAGCCCTGGCAAATGAGTACATAATTGCGCCCATCGAACGCACTGAAGCATTAAAAACTTCAATGTTTTCAATGAGATAGAGTAGAGGCAGGCTTCACATAGCCCACTCAAGTTTGTATGCGGTGAATGTCGGTTGTAAGGCATTGATCGTTTGAGGCCGAGTAGCAAAATGGTTATGCAGCGGATTGCAAATCCGCCTACGCCGGTTCGATTCCGACCTCGGCCTCCACTCTTAAAGCCCCGTAGATCAATGGTCTACGGGGTTTTTTATTGCCTGCGATTTGAGAACGTTTCCGCAACTTTTACAATCGTTTTCGCAACCCCCTGCACTTTGGGAGGCGTTGAGGGGGGGAGTCGCAACTGGTGGGGAGAGTTTGTGACGCGTTATTTCGTGGGCTTTACGATCTCACCCACGCGCCGATAGACCCGCTTGGTCATCTCTTCGGTGCTGTGGCCGAGCAGGCGGCTGGCATGTGTAAGCTCGATCTCGCTAGCGGCCTTTGGGCGGATGTCCTTGAACTGGAACTGGCGGATCAGCACGGCCAATGCAGGGTCACCGTCGGCGCCGGCTTTGACGGCTGCTTTTTCGCGGGCTTCATCCCAGCGGTTGCGCAGCATCTGCTGGCTCATTCGCAGGCCGGATGCGTTGGTGATCAACGTCGATGTTTTAATACCGTTCAGGGCCCTGCGTTCTAGGAGGTCGCTGATAAAAGCGCTCAGCCCAGATTGCACTCCGTCGTCTTCCAATCGCAGTCGAAGCTTCTTATCGGTTTTGCCTTGTGTCACCCCTAGGAATCCGCTGTTCAAATCTGTGGTGGCCACCTTGAGCACGTCGGCGGGGCGTTGGCCACTCAGGTAGGCCAGGTCCATGGCGTCCTTTAGTTCTTGGGCTGCCTCGGTATACACGGCGTTTCACACGGTATCGCCGGCATAACACTCGGCCCACGATCGGGCGCCGGGCGCCGGTCAGAACAACCACGGCTGTCGCTGGATTCATCAGAATATCGACGGGCGCGGAGGTCATGGGTGGTCTTGACAATAACTCTGCTGTGACCCCTCTGACGCTCAAGAATAGACTAGATGCCCTTTGGGTTTCGGCAACGACTGCTGTGGCTGGGGTACTGAAACTGTCTACTCAGGCTCAAGTGAACGCGGGCATCGACAACTCTACAGCCGTTACGCCGCAAACTCTGGGTGTTCGGTTGGCAACACTGATTGTAGGCGCAACAGAGGGGGTCGCAGGTATTATTAAAGTTGCGACCAATGATGTGATGGTTGGGTTAACTAACAATTCAGACGCAGTTACCGTGGCGAAGTTAAGGCTAGGGTTCTCTTTGTTGGGAGCGGCCAATGGTTATATCGTACTCCCGGTTTGGATGGGAGGGCTCATTTTTCAATGGGGTGAGACTGCTCACACTGGCTCTGACACCAAAATTACGAGTCTACCTATGGCCTTCCCTAATGGTGTAATGAAAGCTATAGGGGGGACCTTTGCTAATGCGTCTGTCGGACCGCAAGGCATTATCAAAACTGTAAGTTTGAATCAGATTACAACGTATTCGTCGGGCGGGTATAACGTGTCTTGGTTTGTAATTGGCTGGTAATTTAGGAGGGGTGCATGTCAAGACTATATAGCAAGTCCACCGGGAATCTTTATCTAGCGGGTGTGAATAAAGATATTCCAATGATGCAATAGAAATATCCGATGAGTTGGTTTTGTTAGTAATTGGGAATCCCGCACCAGGGGAAGTTCGTGCTCATGATGAAAATGGACTTCCTTTTCTCGTGGACGCTCCGCCGCCTACGGTAGAGCAGCTCGCGTCTATCGAGCGTGCTTGGCGCGATGCGCAGTTATTGGTTACTGACGGAATTATCAATCGGCACCGAGATGAGGTGGAGAGCGGCGAAGAAACCACGTTAACGATGGAGCAATACAGGGCGCTTCAGGGTTGCCGGCAGGGGTTGCGCAGTTGGCCAGAGACGCCAATTTTTCCTGACAGTACCGGTCGCCCCGTCGCGCCCACCTGGTTGATTGAGCAACTCAGCGAGTAAGAGGCTTTTCGTTATGCAAATTACAGAGCAGCAGCTACTGCTGATCCTCCCGAACGCCGGGCGCCAAGCCGGCGTTTATCAGCAGGCAGGCTTCCCGGCCACGATTAAGTGGCCTGTTGCACCAAGTTGATCTTTTCAGAATGTCAGGCGGCCGCCATTGAGCGTAACTGGCGAGATGGCGGGCTTCCATTGAGTGATGGTGCGGTGGACCGGCACCCCGACCAGGTGGAAGCGGGCTCTACCACATATCTGACGGCAAGGCGCTCCAGGCCGAGGCGCTGCGTGATTGGCCAGAGAGCGCACCGTTCCCGGACAACATAAAGCGTCCTAACGCCCCAGACTGGTTTATCCCGCCGTCCAGCAAGCCAGCCGGTGCCGATAAGTACCGGAGCGCTTGTTTTGGCGTATGCTTCCTTCGCATCAAGAAATACCGGGTGCGGCGATCTGGTCTAGAATAAACCTGTTGCTGCAGGTTCTTATAGCTAAAGTGCATAGCTTTCGTATTTTAGGTTCCTGTTTTTTGATTTTTGGGAGGGTGTAACTCGTACCAATATATTAATGGCGCCGGAGATAATCTGACAGCTAAGGATGCACGAATTCACAAGGAGAGTTTTTTGATCATCACGCTAAGATCTAGAACATTTGAGTTTGTGTTGTTTTTGTCTGGATATTTTTTCTATAGGTTTCAATATGGAAGTGAAAATGAATACATATCGTTTAATCTGGGTGTTTTGCAAATCGCAGTTTCTATTTATGCCATAGTTAGATATCCGGTTAGGAGAAGGTCGCTAATTTTTGTATTGTTTTCATCTTTTTTCTTCTTTTCTTGCAAATTGCATACTACGCTAATTTTGTAATACCCTGGTCCGGATTGCCAGGGGATGGGGCTGAATATCTTTATGCCGCTATAAGGCTTTGGGTTTATTTGTTTTTTGTTTGTATTTATGCGCTGACTATTGCCAGGGATGATCTTTATAAGTTTTGTGATGTATTTATTTTTCTCTCAAGGTTTTCTGTGGTAATTGCGGTCGCCTCTCTGTTTGTTTTTTATACAGCAGGTGTCTCACTTCTTCTAAATACATATTTTGCAGAGCACTTGATTAGACCGCAAGCATTCTTGTCCGAGCCGTCCTCATTTGCTCCGATTGCTGCGGTATTAATGATTGTTGGGTGGTTAAGAAAATCAAAGATTGATATTGCACTTTCTCTGATCGCTCTAAGCATTACATTCTCTCCTATTTCTATCCTGACAACTTTATTGGCGATTTTTTTGTACTCCTGTTTGTACGGGATAAAAAGTACGTCAGCTAAGATATTTATATTTGTTGTTGCTGTTGTTTCTATGTCGACGCTATTCATGATGGATTGCGCGAATCTTGTTGTAAGCCTTAATGGGTTCGAAAGAACTACTGGCAGGGTTTCGTGCGGAGTTCAAGTTATTTTCGATAGCGGTCTTCGTGATCAGTTACAAGATTTATTTACAAATCAAAGACTTACATCTACATTTATGTCGATGGACCTTGCAAGGCAGTATGGCGGTATACTTCTTGGGTTTGGGCTTAATTCATCATCTATTTTTATGCCGGCTTTGGTTGGGGAGGTTAGAGAGAACTCCTTGTGGATTTCGATGTTTTTGTTCTATGGAATAATCGGAGTTTTAGTATTTCTCTCGCTTGTCGTTCTTGGAATGCTTAGGGCAAGAATGGTTAATAGGGAGTTTGTTGTTTTCTATTTGTCAGTACTTGTTGCCTCTACAATAAATTCTGCCGGTGGCTTTTATCTGTATTCGTTATTGTATTTCTCAGTAATAGTTATACTTTTCGGAAGGAAGTCAAGAGAGGTAGATGGATTTCATACCCAGCAAGAAGCGCATCAAGATGATTTGACTTCTTCTACAGAATAAAAAGCGAGAGGGATTTATGGTAGGTGAAAATAAAGAAAATTATCTCTCCTGGAAGGGCTGGGATTGTGATTCCTTTGGTTCGCATAGCAAGTGGCACAGATCCTTTTTTAATTCTGAACTTAAGAGGACGGGCGTTTCAAATATTGAAAGCGTTCTAGAGATTGGGTTTGGAAATGGAGAGTTCATGTCATTCGCTGTTGATTCCGGACTTGAAACTGTAGGGGTCGAGTTAAATGATGAGCTTGTGGGCATGGCTTCATCTATGGGGTATGAGTCATATTCTAGTTTGTCCGATATTCCAAGCGGTAAAAGATTTGATGTTGTCGCAATCTTCGATGTATTAGAGCATATCGATTAGGTTGAAATTCCTGGTTTTTTAGCCGAGGTAAAAAACAAGCTAAATCCTGGCGGTGCAATATTGGCTAGGTTCCCAAATGGCGATAGTCCTCTTGGCCGAATTCATCAGCACGGAGATGTTACGCATAAGACAACTATCGGTAGCGGGAAAATTAGATATTTTGCAGATTCTGTTGGTCTTAGTGTTAGATACTGCGGTGCTCCATCAATGCCAATATTTGGATCTCCTGCTAAATACGCGATTTACAATTTATTCGCGAGACCCATAAGGTGGGTCTTTGATAGATTCTTTGGTTTTTTATATCTTCAAAGAGTAGACGTGACATTCTCTCCGAATTTAACAGTTGTTCTTGCCTTGGATTGATATACATAACATGGATTTGATCTCACTCAGCTGGATATTCAATAATTGATTGCCACCAAATACAAGCCCGCCAATGAGCGGGCTTTTTTTCGCCTTGAGAAAACCATGCCGATTACGGCGCAGCAATTGCTGCAGATCCTCTCGAGCTCCGGCCGCCAAGCCGGCGTTTTTGTTCCTGTGCTGAATTCGGCCATGGCCAAGTATGGAATCGTCACTCGACTGCGCATTGCTGCGTTCATCGCCCAGGTCGGGCATGAGTCGGGGCCGTTCCGCTGGCTGAAAGAGTTGTGGGGCCCCACAGCGCAGCAGGCAGGCTACGAACGGCGCACCGATTTGGGTAATACGGTGAATGGTGATGGCTTTAAGTACCGTGGCCGCGGCCTGATCCAGATCACCGGGCGGGCCAACTACAAGTCGTGTGGCGATGCCCTGGGCTTGGACCTGATCAATCAGCCCGAACTGCTCGAGCAGCCGCAATACGCCACGATGTCGGCGGCGTGGTTCTGGTCGACGCGGGGCTTAATACCCTGGCGGATCAGGGCGACTTCGTGAAGATCACTCGCCGCATCAATGGCGGAATCAATGGACTGGAAGATCGCCAGGCGCTGTATGACAAAGCGCTGGAGGTGCTGGCATGACGACCATGCAGAAGCTGGCAGGCTTGGCGTCGCTGATCCTGCTGGCCATGGCCGTTAGCGTCGGCGCTGCCTGGAAGGTGCAGGACTGGCGGTTTGACGGGAAGCTGGCAAAGCAGGCGGGGCAATTCCAGACGGACCTTGACGCGATCGGCAATGCCGCTAGCGCCGAGGCCCGCGCCGAGCAGGACAAGCGCCTGGCCATCGAGCAGCAACTGGCCGCCTCCAACCAACAACACACCAAGGAATTATCCGATGCTCAGCGCAATCAGGCTTTGCTGCGTGACCGCCAGCTACGGCGCCCCTGGCGCTTTAAGGAAAACCACCGAGCATGACTGCACGCACCTTGCGTATCTGGTTTCTGGTCCACAAATGGACCAGCCTGATCGCTACCGTTTTCCTGTTGTTGCTGTGCCTGACGGGGCTGCCACTGATCTTTCATGAAGAGATTGAGCACTACTTCGAGCCGCCGCCGCCCCTGCGCCCGCTGACCGCCGATACACCACCAATCGACTACGACACCGTCATTGCCAGTGCATTGGTGGCGCAGCCGGGGGAGGTCGTGCGTTTTGTCGGTTTCGATCCGGAAAGTCCGCTCGGTACGGTGTACACGGCAACGAGCATTATGCCGCCACCGATCGAGGGGCATTCGCAGTCGTTCGATACACGCACTGGCGAGTTATTTCCTGCGGTGCCGCCAGACGAAGGGTTCATGAACCTGATGTTGCGCCTGCATACCGATTTATTCATGGGGTTGCCCGGTTATCTGTTTCTCGGTTTCATGGGGCTGCTGTTGGTCGCGGCGCTGGTGTCCGGCGTGGTGGTGTACACACCGTTCATGCGCAAGCTGGACTTCGCCACCGTGCGCAACGGGCGCAGTTCACGCTTGAAGTGGCTGGACCTGCATAACGTGCTCGGCATCGTCACCCTCGCCTGGGTGTTGGTGGTGGGGCTGACGGGCGTGATCAATACGCTGGCATTGCCCATTTTCGACTTTTGGCAGAGTGACCAGTTGGCGCAGATGACCGCGCCCTACAAGGATGCGCCGCCGCTGGAGCGCCTCGGGTCGTTGCAAAAAGCGCTGGATACCGCGCGTAAGGCGGCGCCAGGCATGGAGCCCAGCTTCATCGCCTTTCCCGGTACTCAGTTCAGCAGCCAGCACCATTACGCAGTGTTCATGCGCGGCACCACGCCGCTCACTGCGCGATTGCTCAAGCCGGCCCTGGTGGATGCGAGTACCGGCGAGCTGACCGACATGCGTGAGATGCCGTTGTACGTGAAAACCTTGCTGGTTTCGCAGCCGCTGCATTTTGGTGATTACGGTGGTGTGCCGCTGAAGATCATCTGGACGCTGCTCGATCTCATCAGCATCGTCATCCTCGGCAGTGGGCTCTACCTGTGGCTGAGCCGTCGCAAGGTACCGTTGCAAAAACGCTTGGATGAATTGCATGCCAGCGGGCCGGAAATGGGGGGCCGATCATGAGGCGCGGACTGTGGATGATCTTTCGCTGGCCGCTGTTGCTCTTTGTTCTAAGCCTGTTCGGATTGCTCTCGGCGCTGATCGGTGACGGCGTCTATGACCTGCTTTCATGGCTCAGCCTGGGGGTGCCGTTGGGGCTGGTCGGGGTGGTTTGGCTGCGTTTGCGTTCAGCCAAACGATGATTGGCGCGATCCTCAGCGCCGTCATCAACAGCGTCAGCTTCCACTCGGTTGCAGGTCGATTTTCTCCCCGCGGCAACTCACCCACGGAGTTCGCCAGGGCATTGCATGCTCAGCGCCGCGACGAAGTCGTGAATGCCGCTGTACTGGGAAAGTCTTCCGCACATGGCCAAGCCCTCAACCTGAAACCTGAGCTTAGACGATGGTTTTCGGGTGAGACATCAGTTCGTTCAGCACACTGCGCAGCCTCTCGGCCTCGCGCGTGCTGAGTCGATCTGAAGTGGTGAGGTTGGCGATCTGCTTCCTCATCGCTGCAGCTTCGGCACCGCGCAGCCTGAGGTATCCGGCAAACTCTTCGTTCTTTGCCTGTGCTTCTGTCAGCATCGCGACCAGGCCGAAGATATCCGCCCGGGCCTTGCGCAGTTGCAGGTTCAGTTCCTGGATCTCGTTCTCGAGCAGCCGGGCATGTTGTTTGTGCATTTCGAGAGGCGTGGGGATGCCAAGCCACCCGCAGGTGTCTTCGTCGATATTCATAGGAGGTATTTCGAGTGCTGTATGTGTATACAGTATTCGAGATTGAGTGAAGTGGAATGCTTGAGGCGACGAACTGCAGGGTTACCCGACGATCAGTCGGGCGCGGGCCTCCCACTCTTTACTATTTACCGGCGGTGATACGCGCCATGAACTGACGCGTCAGGCTGGCGATCTGCTCGGTTTTTTCATCGAGCGCGAAATGCCCCGCGTCCAGAATATGAACCTCGGCCCCCGGCACATCATCCTTGTAGCGCATCGCCCCCGGCACAATGAACGACGGGTCGTATTTTCCCCACATGACCAACATCGGCGGTTGGTTGTCTTTCAACCATTGCTGCCATTTTGGGTAAGAGGCCACGTTGTTCTGGTAGTCCAGCAACAACGCCGACTGTATCGCCCGCTGGCCCGGACGGGATAAGGCGGCAAACTCGTCCTCCCAGGCATCAGGGTTGTAACGCTCGGGATGAGGGCTGGTGCCCAGATGGCGCTGCTTCGTGCCCTCGTACCCCGTGAACCCATCGACTTGTTCGGGATGTTCGGCGGGAGCCTTCCAGTACTTGGCGATGTTCGCCCACTTGGCACCCAGGCCTTCGTCATACGCATTGGCGTTCTGGATGATGATGCCGTGCAGTTTTTGCGGCGCGTTGAGGATCATCCGAAAGCCTACCGGGCCGCCGTAGTCCTGCATAAACAGGGTGTATTCATGGATTTGCAATTGCGTGAGCAGCTTGCTCATGGTGTCGGCCAGATGGTCAAACGTGTAGGTGTAGGTCGCGGGCGAGGGCGCGTCGCTTCTGCCGAACCCGGGGTAGTCGGGTGCGATCACGTGATACCGGTCAGCAAGCAGCGGGATCAGCGAATCCCACATGCGCGAGGACGAAGGGTAGCCATGGAGCAGCACCAGGGTCGGCGCGTCCCTGGGGCCGGCCTCGCGATAGAAAACCCTCACGCCGTCCACGCTGGACCAATGATAGCCAGTGGACTCGGTGGTATAGGGGACGGACGGCACCGGTTCGCTGGCGTGTGCCGGTGCGGTCATCGAAAGAGTGGTCATAAGTGCTCCCAGCGTGCAAAAGGTGGCGATGTTCATTGAGGCCCTGAGCTCTGATTTGCGCATTTCCCGGTGAAATGCAGCTGCGATCAGAGTGAACGCATCCGGGAACTCACACCATTGGCCCAATGACCATTTTTCATTAGAATCGGGCCAATCTCGATCAGGCCCGCCCTATGAAAAGAAGTGTGAAAGTTGCAGTCATCGCCTTTAACGGCATCAGCCCCTTTCACCTTTCTGTGCCGTGCCTCGTATTTGGTAAAGATCGCCGAGTGGGGGATTTGCCCTGGTTCGAATTGGTGGTGTGTGCGGGTGAAGAGGGGGCGCTGGTTACCAACGCCGGTTTCGCGATCCACTGTGACCATGGTTTGGACCAGGTTGCAGGAGCTGACATCGTCATCATTCCCAGCTGGCGGGACGTCACCGAAAGGCCGCCGAGCGCACTCCTCGAAACGCTTCAGGCAGCCCATGAACGAGGCGCGCTGGTGGTCGGCCTGTGCCTGGGGGCGTTCGTGCTTGCCCATGCGGGCCTGCTGTGCGACAAGCGGGCAACCACGCACTGGGCGTGGGCGGCGCATCTGGCGCGAGATTTCCCACGCATTGAAGTGGACCCC
This sequence comes from Pseudomonas sp. Ag1, assembly GCF_000278565.1. Taxonomy (NCBI): domain Bacteria; kingdom Pseudomonadati; phylum Pseudomonadota; class Gammaproteobacteria; order Pseudomonadales; family Pseudomonadaceae; genus Pseudomonas; species Pseudomonas sp. Ag1. The sequence continues at coordinate 38,486 of NZ_AKVH01000098.1, read as the reverse complement.
AAAGTGCTCTATGTCGAGGCGCAGCAAATCCTGACCTCTGCAGGCGTGGCCGCAGGGCTCGATTGCTGTATTCATATCGTCAGGCGGATCTACGGGCGGGGGGTTGCCAACGCGTTGGCGCGTCAACTGCTGGTTTCCCCCCATCGCGACGGAGGCCAGGCCCAGTTCATCAGCCAGCCTGTTCCTCAAGGCGCAAGCGACCAGCGTCTCGGCCAGTTGCTGGACTGGCTTCGGGCAAACCTGGAACAACCGTTGTCAATCGATCAGGTGGCGACGAGGCTGGCGATGAGTCGACGCAGTTTCACCCGGCACTTCAAGCAACTGACCGGCTCGACGTTTGGCAAGTGGCTCACGAATGAGCGAATCAAGGCCGTCCAACTGCAACTTGAAACCACCGACCATAGCGTCGAGTCGATCGCTGACGCTTGCGGGTTTGGTACAAGCCTGTCGTTACGTCAGCACTTTTTCTCGATCGTGGGCGTGAGCCCCACAACCTACCGGAAGGCTTATCATCGATAGGGAGGTACCTGTAATTTCCGGGTTCCGATACCCGTTCGCTGACGTGCAGCGACGGAGCGAAAACTGGCCAGTGACTCCTGCGGGTACAAGGCCGAAAAGCTCTCCAGGCAACCGCCTGCAAGTGAAAGCGATTTGGCCTCGGGCTGGCAGTTTCCTCCTGACTGACTAACCTTCTACGCAACGGCCATCCTTGTACAAGTGTCAAGGGTCTACCTCAGGGACCTGAACCGGCGCGCTGGGTTGGCAAGTCATAAGGAGAGCTTCATGAATGGACTTATCTCAAGAGTCTTACTGGCGTTGACGACACTGGCCTGGGTGTCCGGCTCCCAGGCCGCGACCACTGTCACCGGTCAAATCAGTGCGTCGCTGATATTGATCAACAGTTGCCTGGTCAACGGCGTGGGAGGCACCACAGGCTTGAATTTCGGTGCGTTGAACTTTGGTACCGCCAACACCCTGTATACCGAGGCTGATGGGCAAGTGCTGGGCGGCGGCGGGGCGCCTTTGTCTATTCAATGCTCGGCGGGTACTTCGCCGGTATTGACCATCACGTCCGGCGCCAATGATGGCAAATCCACCGGTGGAACGCGTGCCCTGGCAGACGGTGCCGGCCACTTTGCGCCCTATGACATCTACACCGACGCCGCCCACACGCAAATTCTTGCCAACAACGGCACTATCAATCTGGCGGCCAGCACCGGGGTTGCGCAAACCGTGAATATTTACGGTAAATCCCCAGGCAAGGTGGGTTTGCCGGCCGGCACTTATACCGACACGATTGCGGTCACGCTGACGTTTTGAATATGAGGTATATCGCTTGCGGCAATCTTCGGATGCCAAGGGAAATAATTTATTTGCTGTTCCATTTTGAACTCCGTCTTCCATTTTTGAGCGGGAGACGGCATAGATTTATTGATTTTTAAATTGATCTCTACCTGTATCGCATTCACACCCCTAAAGACATCTACGGGATGACAGGAGTTGGATGATCAGGTGCATGCATCATGTTAATATCGCCACCCCTCGTGACCGAGGGGCCTCTGGCGGGCAGGCTGGTCGAGAGAAAATCCCCTTGTTTCCTGAGATTTATAGCTTGATGTGCCATTTTTAACGTCCATGGCATGATTTCGTGGGCGTTAATCAGCCGATATTCATTTTTCCATTTAAAGCTGCGCTTGCTATGGCAGCAGTTCAGAAACTATACGCCTCAAAAGGAAGAGTCATGGCCGTACCACGCATTATTTTCCCAATAGCCATTGCTGTTGTCGTGCTCGGAGCCGGCACGCTGATCTATCAGGGCCTCAGCGGCACAAGCAGCTCGCTGAGCTGCGCAGATGATTTCTCGCAAGCCACGGTTATCGAGGGTGTTAAAGGTACAGTTGCCGGCGACACTACACTAGCCACCAGCCAGGCTGGTGAGTCTGGACATATTCCTTTTGCCAAGCCTTACCATTCGGTCTGGTGCAAATGGACTTCGCCAGAAGATGCAAGCTTCACATTTGATACCACAGGCTCAAAATTCGACACCGTGCTTGCCGTTTATAAAAGCACGAGCCTGAATTCGATGCCGGTGGCCGGCACGAACAATAACCAGTCGGAAAATGATGTAACCAGTGCTGTGACTTTTTCAGCCAAGAAGGGTGAAACCTATTCGATTGCCGTCGATGGGTTTGAAGGTGCTTACGGTAAGTACATCCTCAACTGGGCCAAGAAATAAGCGAACATGGCAGCTGTCGGCGGCCATTGGCTAAGGTGAAGGGGGACGACAATCCTCCACACCAGAAAACCCCGTAGATTAACGTCTACGGGGTTTTTTATTGTCTGCCGGTAAGTACGATGGGCGAAAAAACCGCAATCGCGGGCCTTTTCGCAGGGCAGCCCGACTTACTTGAACAAACCGCCAATTGCGTTGATCGCATCCGCAGCCTTGTTCACGTTTTGCTGGCGTTGAGGGTTAGTGTCCACTTGTGCCTGAGTGTTGTAGGTACTGTTGCTGCAGCTCTTGTTGGTTTGTGTCAGTGCTGCCTGGAACGCGGTCGCGCGCAACGTATCGCCCTTGGCATTGGCCGCATTGATATTGGTCTGCAGGTCGCGGATCTGTTGCTGGCAGGAGGCACTGTTGGCGTTGACGGTGTTGTTGCTGTTGCCGGCACCCCCCAAGGCAGATGACAGGGCACCGGTGAGGGCAGACAGGTCGGCGGCGTGGGCGGGCAAAGTGAACAGGCTGAACAGGGCGGCGGCTGGGGCGAGTTTGGAAAGACGCATGGCAAACCTCAATGTTTTATTGCCTGCGCATCTCCGGGGGCCCGAGCAGGCGCAGAACAATATCCGTATAGAGGTGAGCGCTCGGGTGGGGCGAAATATATTTGGTCAAATTTTGACCTTCAACCGTGAAACTCCATAAATGTGAGTTGTTTCACGTTGTTTTCTGGCATTGACGACGTATCAAGGTGAGGGCACGAGCCCGAGTGATGCGCGATGCAAGCTGAAACGCCTGGGTGCTTCACTTGGCGCAACAAACACCCGATAGCTTCACCAGCAGTGTCAGCGCGACGATTGCCCAGCCAAAGTTGAGTGCGACAAACATCCATTCCGGCGGATTTGTACCCAGGAAAATCGTCGAGGTAACCGTCAAGAAAACCATCAAAAGACCAATTGGGAGCCAGAACCAGAGGTGTTTCTGGCGCTGGCACACCTCTATGTGCAGCGGGCTATCTTCCTGGAGCGTCATGTGTTGTCGGCCTCGGTAACCTGCTGCTTCCCTGCCGATGTTCAGCTCAAGAGCGCTATCCTGAGCAATGAGTCCAGGTGATGCAAGGCTCATTCGCCGTTAGTGTCCATCAATCAGGCGAAGTGCCAGTTCGGCACTGAAGGTGCCTGCCGCCGGGCCTTCATGACAATCGGTTTTCGTCGAAGACGCACCGTCCGAATTGCCCGGGAGTTTGATCCATAGGGCAACCAACCGTGGCGAAAGCACTTGCGGTGGCATGCCCAGTCTGCGCCCCACCGGGTTGCACCAGTCTCCAGGATTCGCACCATTGCCGTTGCGGCTGGTATCCACCGCCACGGCTTTTGTATAGGCGTATTCGCTTAACAACCTGGCATTGATGGCATCACCATAACTGCGCACCTGGGCGAGGGTGTAGAAGTTGGCGATATTCAGGGCAAACCCCCGGATCTGTTTCACCCCGGCTGCATTCAACGCATCGGCCATGGCGCCTGGGGATTTCCAGCCTGGATTGCCAGCGTCCAGATAAACATCGGCATGGCGTGCGCGCTGGTTGAACCCCGATACGGCGTAATTGATTAGCCCCAGCCGCTCGGCGCGCTTGTCCTTGTCCAGGCACTGCAGGTCTGCCAGTGCGTCCGGCTCCAAGATAACCAGCGCCGGCTGGTCTCCAATGCCTTTGATCAGTTGGTCTATCCAGCCCCGGTACTCCGCCGCTGCCGGTGCGCCACCCTTCGAGGCGCCACCGCTGCAGTCGCGGTGGGGCAGGTTATAGGCCACCAAAATCGGTGTTTTATCAGCGCTGGCGGCAGCGGTTACATAGCGATTGACGCGCTCGGCCAGCGTTCCTATGGCCTGGCTGGTGCCGGTCAGCCACAGGGCACTGGGCACCTCGGCAATGGTTGAGCGGATGCTTGCAGTGGCGGGCGTATCGGGGTGCTGCTGGACCCACTGTGCGGCGGTGGACTGCGGGTTGACGTAGAACCCATCACTCGCCTGGGCAGCAGGCAGCATCGACAAGCAGATAAAGCCGGCGGCAAGGGTGGCGATCTTTAGCACGCTCTACACCAGTAAGAGGGGCGGGTGGCCAAGGTAAGTCGGCTCGCCGCTGACGTCACGTGAAGCTGCATGAAGCTTGCCGGCTAGCCGCGTAGACCGTGCCCATGGCATGCTCCCACGCTCAGCATCCAGTCAAGGAAGAACGATGTCGACCTATGTAATCACCGTCCCTTGCTTTGCGCAGATGTTGCGCTCGCTCAAGGGGCTTTTGTCCAAAGGCGAGGCGCATGCCGGCGAGTTGGGCTATGACCCGCGAAACCTGCTGAGCGCGCGGCTGGCGCCCGACATGCACACCCTCGCAACGCAAATCCGGTTTGCGTGCACCCAGGCCCAGGAATCGGTCCAGCGTCTCACCCATCAACCGCTGCCGGTTCTGAGCACACCCGCAACCCTGAGCGAGGCGCGTGGGTTGATCGAGCAAACCCTGCAAGCCCTCGCCTCGGCAGATCGCGAACTCATCGACAGCAGCGAGCGCGCTATCTCGATAGAACTTCCCGACGGTACTATTTTCGACATGACTGCCTACGAATACGCGGTCAATTGGGCCATTCCACAGTTCTATTTTCACCTGATGACCGTCTATAACATCCTTCGCCATAACGGTGTGCCGCTCGGCAAGGCCGATTACGTGCCGCATATGTTCGCCTTCGTGCGCACGCAATAGGTAGCCACCCGAATGAATAGACCCCGCTCCTGCGCATAAGCGTATGGTGGGTGTTAAACACGTTTATTGAGGTACCCGCCATGGACGATAAACTCGGCATCCGCCTGAAAGAGGAACGCAAGATCCTGGGGCTCTCCCAACAGGAGTTTGGTGCGATTGGCGGTGTGGGTGCGAATGCTCAGGTGCACTACGAAAGTGGCGCGCGGGCGCCCAAGTCCGATTACCTGATTGCCATCCGGCATAAAGGCGTGGACGTGCTTTACGTGTTGACGGGGGAAAGGGCGGTTATCAACCAGGCCACCCTGAGTGACAAGGAGACGTTGATCATCAACCACTACCGCACGCTGGACGGGCTGGATCAGGATGCGATTGCGCAGATCACTTCCTCGTTGTCTGACAGCTAGCAACGAGGAAGTCCCGGATTTGCTTCGCGCCAGGCTAGAAGCTGTCGGTCGTCCTGAAGCTGCCGCCGCCTGTACTGCCTGACGTCGAAAAGCTGGCCGTGTTGTTATTGCTGCTTTCGACGGTGGCGACGCCAAGGACGACAGGGCTGATCGATGCGCTGACATAGCCTCGCGTCGCCCCTGCCGCTACCTGACTACGGCGCACGATTTTAAGGCCCCGGCTAAGCACATCCACAACCTGGCCAAGGGTTGCACCCTGGGTCATGTAGCTCTCTACCAGACGCTCGAAGTCAGTCGACAGGTCAAAATAAACATCGCGGCCGGTAAACGCATCGTTGCGAACTTTGCGCTCCAGGTCTTTGGCACGCTGGTAGCTGTTCTGGTGTACCACGGCCTCTTCCTGGGTATCCGCCAGTTGCTGTACCACCGCTTTCAAGCGCAGGTTCAGGGTTTGCAGTTGCTCGACGATCAGGTCGTCGGCGTCGTCCGGGGTGTGGCTGGCCAGGTCGATCAATTCGCCGATGCTGCGGGTTTTCAACTGGTCAGTGAGCAACTGGCGTGCGCGCTGGTACTGCGGGTCTTCGTTGCGTGAGTAGCTGCCGAGTTTTTCCTGGATGGCATTGGCCTGGCGCTTGGCGTTGTCGACTACGCGTTGCAGGGTGTCGAGCTCGGGTTGAATTGAGGCCTGTCCCAACTGGTCACGTGCCTGAGCCAGTTGCGCATCGACGCTGGCACTCAAGGTGCTGATCAGGGCGATGCGCTCGGCCTGCAAGGCCTCGTTTCGCTCACCAAGGGCGATCAGGCTCAGCTCGTTCTTGCGGTTGGCGAGGTAGTTCACCTTAGTCGCCAGCCAGTTGTCCATCCAGCGGTTCAGGCGGTTGCGCCGGTATTGGTCGGTGCCGAAGGCGTGTCCGCGCAAGTAGACGTAGACCAGGTTGGTATCAAAGGTCGGACGCTTCAGTGCGCATTCCTGGCGCAAGTCTTCATAACCGCTGACGTGTTCTCGGTGGGCGGCCTGGGCCAGGTCCAGTTGCTCGACCTGGCGGGCGTAGTCGGGGTTTTGTTCCAGGGATTGCCGGGCTTGCTGGTCGAGGGTTTCGGCTCGCGCTTGCAGTTTTTGCTTGCCCGCCAGCGCCTGGGCCACGGTCTGCTCAGCGTCGCGCAGTTGCTGGTGGAGCAGATCCTGGGACTGTTGGCGCAGGTTCAGGGCGGCGGCGACTTGCTCGTTCTGCGTGTTGCCCTGGTCCAGGTGCAGGGCCGCGATTTTACCCAGGCGCTGGGTAATGTCCTGCTCCAGCGCCAGTTGCTCGCCGAGCAGTTCAGACAGGTGTTGCTCGGCCGTGCGAATCCTCAGCTCGGCGTTGCGGGAGTTACGTTCGGTGATGCCGATCAGGGTGTCAGGCGTCATGTCTTCACCACTCCAATATCGTTTCGAGCGGGTCGGTGGTCCGTTGGCTCAAGTAGGTGACTTCCATCCTGCCGGCTGGCTTGCGGCCGACTACACGGTTGGTCAGGTGGCCGTCGTCGAGTTTGTCGGCCTTGACCTTCAGGTATTCGGCCTGCGGTACCCGCACAGCGAACTGGCTGGCCCACGCGCCGGTGCCGGTCTCACTGCTGACGGTGGGCAGTAGAACCGGTCTGTCCGACAGGTCGACGGCTTCGACAACCAAATACCAGCTCTTGCCCTGGGTCGAACCAGGATTGGAATTACACAGCGCCTTGTCGTAGCAGCGCTCGACACCGGACGGCGTGCCGGGCCGGTCGACAACCCGAATGGTCACCTCCTTGGGGATCAGTTCGGTGTTGGCACGCAGGGCCCTGAGTTGGCCGCCGGCTTTTTCGATCTCGAATTTCCCGATGAGGTCTTTGATCATGACCAGTTCGGCCTGCATGCCCCGCGTCGCTTTACTGTCGGCGGCGGGCAGGTGAATGTCGGCGACTTTGCGGGTCAACTCGTTGAGCTGGTCGGTCATCGGCTGGACTGCCTTGACCTTGGCTAAAAACGCCTCCAGCACGCCGATCTGCTCACTGGCGTAATCGACCCCGGAGGTATCGACCATGGCCAGGGCATGTTCGGCCTTGGTATTCAGGCGGGGCAGGGCACTGAACAGGTCGCCGCCCTCAATATAGGCCGGGTCCTGCTGCACGGCGCTCAGGCGAGCCTTCAGGTGGGCGATGTCTGATTGTTTTTGTGCCGCGTTCGTCTCGACGGCGATGGCCGCTCTTTGAGCCTCTTGGATTTCGTGTCTGGCGACCATCACCCGGCTGCATTGCACCACCAGCAAGGTGACCGCGATGAGTTGGATGACGAGTATGCCGCGATGCCGCCTGAGCAGTACTTTGCTCCAGAAGCGGTCAAGCGCACTCAGTTCCGGGGCCTCGAACACCAGGCGTTTGGAAAAGAATTCGCGCACGCCCTGATCGATCTGCGCTTCGGTAAATTGAATGCCGTTGTTCTGGTAATACTCGCGGATGCGCGCCGCCACTTCTGCGCGGCGTTGGGGCAGGCTCAAGTCCTTTTCCACCGCCATCTGCTGGTGGCGCAGTTGATCCACCAGCGCCATCGCGCCGAGTTGCTCGGAGAGAAGAATGTCGCTCATCAAGCGGCCTTGGTCAGCAATGCGGCGAACTTGCGTTTGGCCTCTTCGACGGCTTCGGCGATGTCACGGGACGCGTTGCTGGATTCAGCGCGGTAGGTTTGCGTCAGGCCGTGCATGTCAGTCTGGAAGCTCAGGGTGGCGTCGGCCAAGGCGCGCACCGAGTCGACCTTGATGGTGGAGCCATAGCTGGCCTTGACCGCCGCTTCCAATTGGGTGTTGCCGGTGCTGCCCAGGGCTTCAAGGCCCTTGCTGATGCCCTCGGTGGTGGCGTTCAGCGTGTTGGTGGCTTCGGCCAGTCCACTGTTGCTGGTGAACGACACCGCGAGGCCGGTCAACACCACTTCGTTGGTAGAGAAGAACGAGACCATGCGCTGGTACTGGCGCTCCTTGATCACATGCACCTGGTTGATCCGGGCGAAGACCATTTCGGCCGTGTTGTAGCCGACCTTCAGGTCATCGGCGATGTCCTTGACGATCTGGTAGCGCTTGTCTTCGTCCTGCAGCGCGCGTACGGCTTCGTCACGGCGCAATTCCAAGGCCGCGCGTTCGGCCGGCGCCAGGGTTTCGGCAGCCGTGACTTGGGCGTTGGCCTCGTTTAACGCCTGGGTACGCTGCTCCAGGACCTGGCCGGCCAGGGCGAGCACCTGTTGGGCATCGACCTCGGCCGCTTTCATGGCCATGCGAAAATCCAGGTAGGCTTCCAGAATCACCGTTTCCCGGGAGATCTGGTCATTGGCCGCCTTGCACACCTGCAGGTAGTTTTCACGGATCTCGCTGAAGCGGCTGGGGATCGAGCCACGACGCAGGTTCATCCAGCTCAGCTTGAGCTTCTCCAGCGTATCCAGGCGCCCATCATCCATCCAGCCCGCCATGGCCGCAGCGTCTTCGCGAATCGAGGTGAAGCTCTGGGTGATGTCCATGAAGCGCGTGGAGATATCCATGCCGGCGATCTGCTCGCGAACCACGCTGTTAAAGGTGGTCGACTGTTGCAGCACGGCAGCGATAGCGGTGACTTTGGCGGTGTCGTACTGGGCCACGCGGTCCAGCAATACCAGTACCGGTGCGTCTGGAACCGGCTGCAGAAGATTGATGCCCAGGGTCCGCAGGCCCGTCAGCGCGCGGTCGAGGTAGTTGCTCATCGAGTGTCCTTTCAGGATGTGTTCAGCACAGGGTGCAGAGAAGGGCGCAAGTATACCGATCAATGAAGGCAAACCAATGGCAGTTTGGTTGGAGGGCGCTTGTTGGCAGGCCTGGCGAAGTGTATGACCGTATCTACCCGTAGCTGTACGGGGCGCAGGCTGGCGCAACGTTCTACTGTCACGGCCACAGTACTCGTTCGGATGTCGCGCCATGCTCATGTCTTCAAGCCTGCTTTCAGCTTTCGCGCTGTTCGCCTTTGTGTCCTCAATCACCCCAGGTCCCAATAACACCATGTTGCTGGCGTCCGGGGTGAACTTCGGTTTTATTCGCTCGATCCCCCATGCACTGGGCATCAGCATTGGCTTCATGTTGTTGGTGATCGCCGTGGGCCTGGGCCTGGGAGAAGTGTTCAAGGCGTTGCCGTGGGCCTACACCGTATTGCGTTATGTGGGGGCGGCGTATTTGCTGTACCTCGCCTGGAAGATTGCAACCTCCAGTGCGATGTCCGATGACACCGATGACAAGCGCAAACCCATGACGTTTCTTGGCGCGGCGGCCTTCCAGTGGGTCAACCCCAAGGCCTGGGTCATGGCGCTGGGCGCGATCACCACCTACACGCCTGCCGAGGGTTATGTCACCAACGTGCTGTTGATTGCCGCCGTGTTTGCCTTGGTAAACCTGCCCAGCGTTTGCGTATGGGCCGGCTGTGGCAGCGGCTTGCGCAATGTACTGCGCGAGCCACGCTGGTTGCGGGTGTTCAACTGGTCGATGGCGGGGCTGTTGGTGCTGTCGTTGTATCCGATGTTTTTTGCCGGCTGACACGCCCTCTGACCTCCAGCGGGTTGCGTCAGCAGGCCATGGATCCTAGACCGGTGAGATGGTGGCCAGCAGACCAATTGCGATGGTCAGCGCAAGAAAACCGAACAGGAAAAATGCCATCTTAGCCATAAGGCCTCCGAAATGAACGGGCCGGCAGGACGGTTCCTGCCGGGCTCCACGGGCGTGTCGGGAGTGGGAGTATTGTCAGGGCAGGGCGGTTTTCGATACAGGGGCAGATGCAGAAGAAAAAAGCGTATCAGATGGGCCGGGGCGCCGCAGGAGCAGGAAAGCCGGGGATGATCATTTTGGGGTATCAGGGAATAAACCGCGGCTCAGTAACTTGTGGGCGGGACTGCTGAAGGAACTAACCTTTTGCGGGGAGTATCGTATCCACGATTTTCGTGGGAGGTTGAAGGCGAACTGCGTCGTGCGTGGCTATTCTCAAGCGGCGCTGGGAGGGTTCCTTGAAGTGATTTCATCGGGGCGAGTAGGCAAATGGGCAAGACATTGGCTGCGCTGTCGTTTTTGATGACCCTGGTTTGGGTTTCAGTGGTTATTGCGGTAATGACTTATTTTTCCTGATGCACGTGGGGCACGGGTGCGGCACCTGGTGAAGCGGTCGGTATCGCCATTGCCCACTCCCGCCTGAAAAATCTGTAGATGACTGATCTGGCGAGCTTTTTTGTTTGCCAGGGCGCCGCTTGATTGTTTGAAAAAGCCCGCACCCGACCTTGCATCGAGGGGGCTGGATCTATATATTCCCTAGCCTGCTGCAACGCTCAAGGGCTTTTAACGCTGCTTGGCCTGCTGCATAGCGCTACCGCCCGAATGGCGAAACTGGTAGACGCATGGGACTTAAAATCCCCCGCTCGTAAGGGCGTGCCGGTTCGATTCCGGCTTCGGGCACCATCTAAAACCAAGGGTTTGCGGGCGAAAGCTGATGCAAGCCCTTGTTTGTTTCCGGTCGGCAATTGTTCAACAGGTCCGCAATCCACTTCGTTTGCGAGGCTTCCTTGCCTTCTGCGTTGCAGATGCACCGCCCGGTCATCGCAACAGTACTGCGCTACCTCAACCTCAGTTCTTCGCGCGGTTCAATAGAAATTCGTACCGGCGCTTATCGATAAAGATCGAATAACGTAATCCTCCGTCGCCGCTCGGCTGAAGAATGCTGTGGGTCTTGGATTTATGGAAAGGGTGGCTGTAAAGAGAGGGAAGGTCTGAATAGGCATAGCTTTCAAAATGCAGTTCGTCGCCTACCCAATGCACCTCGTTGTACAGGAAGTGCCAGTTTTTGCTGGAAGCCATGTAGAGGTAGGCACTGCCGTTGGGACCCATGATGACTTCTACCTCCAGCTCACCTTTGTCATTTGCCCACTTGCCAATATATCGCTCCATACCGGAGTGGGCAGGTATCCCGGGATCCGCTACAAAATCACTGGCCTTGAAAGGGGTTTTGCGCGCAGCTTCAGCGGCGGCGTTTGGATAAAGGGCACACAGCGGTGCGACGTTACTGACTTTTACGTAGTTGAAGGTCAGGCTCGTATCCGAAACATCCATGCTCAGCGTCATGGTCTGCGGGTCGAATGCCAGGACCTTCAGGTCGAAGTTGTCTGAAGGTGATTTGAGATGGATGACCTTTCCATCGTCGGACACCTTGAAGTCGCTCACTTCCTTTTCCTGGTGCTTCCCGGGTTCAGCGCAGTTGAATGGATGCAATGTGGCTTTGGCATCAGCGCTGTATTCGACCACGTTGGCAATTCCGTTGCGCAGAGGAACCATGGCCCAGATGCCAACTACGTTATCTTGAGTCGCCAGCGCGTGCGTCGAAGGCTTGGCGCCATGGTTGGCACACCCGGTCATCATCAAGGTGGCCAGGGAAATTGTCAGAACGTTGATCCGCATCGGGCTTATCCATAAGAGTGTTCGCATTGATCCATCTGTCGCGGTTGGCGACCTTCTGGCAGGCAAGCATCATAAGGGATCGTTACGCCACAGTGCAGACCCAGAGGTGATTCTGCCGATAGGGCGCGCGGGTGAAGTGAACATCTGAAACCAGATGCATGCCTCGCTCTTGCAGGGCTTCGGTCAGTTGTACGAGTGTCTCTGCCTGGATAGTCATTGCTGTTACCTCGTCAGATTTACTGCGTTCATAATTCTTGACCGGCGGGGCAACTGGCTAATTCAAATTTTCTACAACGTTGATTGACGTGTGGTTGCTTCAGTTCTTTTGCTCCCGATCCCAGGATAAGCGCGACCTGAAAATATGCGGGCAGTGGTGCTCATTCACCCGAGGTGACCTACAGTGAGACATCGCGCCGGAATGACATGAGGAGATCCTATGTCCACTTTCAAGCTGACTTCGCGCATCTTCAGTACGCCCCGTCACACAACGCATTATCTGGAATCGGGACCTGCCGATGGGGCATTGATGATGTTCCTGCATGGCTGGCCCGAACTCGGTTTGATCTGGCGTGCACAGATGGAAGCGTTCGCTGCCCAAGGCTGGCACTGCGTCGCACCCGATATGCGCGGCTATGGCGGCTCTTCGGCGCCGGCCGCGATCAATGCGTACACGATTGAAAACATCGTGGCAGACATGACGGAGCTGCATGACCATCTCGGTGGAACGCCCGCCATCTGGGTGGGCCACGATTGGGGCAGCGTCGTGGCCGGTGAACTGGTCGCCCATGAACCTTGGCGCAGCCGCGGCGTTGTGCTGGTTTCGGTTCCGTACTTTCCTTCCACGAACGCGCTGGCGACGCTCATACCGCTGGTTGACCGAGGGATTTACCCGGTCGACCAGTATCCAGACGGCCAATGGGACTATTACCGCTACTACAACACGCATTTTGCGTCCGCCGTGGCTGATCTTGACGCGGACAAAGCAGCATCGCTGGCGTCGATTTATCGAAGAGGCGACCCTGCAAGCATCGCCAGGGTCGCCTCCAATGCCGAAGTGACCCGCAAAGGCGGGCGGTTTGGCGAAGCGCACCGGGCTCCCCCGACCCCACCAGACCCGGCGCTCTGGCCCGAGACGGACTTCGCGGCACTGGTACGCACGTTCGAGGAGCATGGTTTCCGCACGCCCTGCGCGTGGTATCTGAACGACGATGCCAACATCGAATACGCCCATCGCGCACCCAATGGCGGCCGCCTGTCCATGCCCGTCCTGTTTGTGAACGGTGATTACGACCCGATGAATACCATCAACGGCAATCAGTTGGGCGATCCAATGCGCGCGGCCTGCGCAGACCTCACAGTGACGAGCCTGCCTGGCGGGCATTGGCTGCCGGTGGAGTGCAAGACCGAACTCGTTGCGGCCATAAGTCGCTGGCTGATGCTCGCGAAATTCGTGGCCCATCAGTAAGCCCGGATCACACCTTGGGATGGGTGAGTCGGGTACCGGCACGCGTGCCGATAGTCTGCGTCGTGGCTTGTGATCAACTGCGTTTTGGCTTCTTTCTTGACCGGGTTTGCCGTGATGAGATCTCGATCCACGTCGGCGCATGATCACTGGCATGCTCTTCACCCCGTACCCATGCATCTACGCCGACGTTTTTCAGGTACGGGGCGAGTACCGGGTTGAGCAGCAGATGGTCGATGCGCAGCCCGGAATTCTTCTGCCAATGCTGACGGAAATAATCCCAAAACGTGTACACCCGCTCTTCCGGGTACAGCTGCCTCAGCGAGTCGATCCAGCCCTGGGAAAGCAGCCTTTGAAAGCACTCACGGCTTTCTGGCTGGAGGAGGGCATCCTTGAGCCATGAGCGGGTGTTGTAGATGTCCAGGTCGGTGGGCACCACGTTGTAGTCACCCGCGAGGACCACTGGATGTTCGCTGGCCTGCAGTGTTGCGGCGTGGGAGATCAGGTGTTCGAACCACGCGAGCTTGTAATCAAATTTTGGCCCGGGTTGCGGGTTTCCGTTGGGCAGGTACAGGCATCCGACAATCACGCCATGGACAGCCGCTTCCAGGTATCGAGACTGCGAGTCGTCCTTGGCTCCCGGCAGGCCCTTATGGATCAAAAGGGGTTCGGAATCCCGCGCGAGAATTGCCACTCCGTTCCAGGAAGCCTGGCCATGGTGCAATGAGCCATAGCCCGCCGCCTCAAGTTCTCCAGCGGGGAACGCGTTGTCTTGCGCCTTCAGTTCCTGCAGGCAGACGATGTCCGGGCGCTCCTTTTCCAGCCACTGCAGAAGGTTGGGCAGTCGCGTCTTTATGCCGTTGACATTGAATGTCGCGATCTTGAGGTTCTGCATGGCGTCGGTCCTTCAATGTGCCGGGTGCGCCGGGTGTTCGGCCACCGTGGGGGTAGGGGGACTACCCTTGCTCATTTGGCGATGTCCCCTATACCGGTGTAGTCGCAAAGCCTCTTTTCGACTACAGCAAGCCTGCTTTTGCTCACTGACATTACGACCGGAACCTGTTTTTGAAACGACCATTGGTGTCATTTTCCGGTTGTGCCCCCGACTGGTTCAACGCTCACTGATCCAGCACAAGCACTTCGCGGCAGACCGAGAGGGGGCAGGTTGTTCAGGCGGGCTGTCGGAACGTATGATCGCAGCGAGCGCCCTTTTCCGGGCGCTGAGACTCACCCTTTGAAGGACATGAGCATGGAAAAGCACTTCGGTAATTCAGGCCTGTTCAAGGCTGCTTCGTATCACTGCAACACGCTCCTGGGCAGCGGCATTGCTCGCTGGGAGCTGAAAAATATTGCGTTGAATACGAAGGAGTTTTTGATATGTCCAAAGAACTACTCGGAGTTTCTGCTCTAGGGTTGATGGTGGTGGGGGAGTTTTGTGCAATCTACAGCGAGGTGGTAACCGCCAGGCTTGCCCAGACAGGGCATGGTTCATGGGAGGCGTTCGTCCTTCCCGTTGTGCTGATGTGTTTTGCCGGGCTTTGCCTGTTGGGTGCGTATTGGCTGGGGTACGTGGCGGTCGGTGATATCTGGGTCGTCACCGTGGTCTCAGTCACCTCCCTGTTGCTGCTTGAGCCCGTGGTGGTCTGGGCGCTGTTCCATGAAGCACCAGGGCGTGGCGCACTCATCGGGTTTGTCCTCGGCGCCTTGGGCATGCTTGCTACTGTATTGCTTTGACTCCGCCCTCTGGCCCGGCAATCAAACGCCGGGCCAGCTCGCCTCAAATGGTCACAGCTTCATCTTGAAGCCTGTGTGGGTTGGCAAGAACCCCAGGGACTCATAAAACCTATGAGCATCTGGCCGCGTACGATCACAGGTAAGCTGGATCAGTTGGCAGTGGCGCTGACGTGCTTGCTCAAACGACCATTCGAAGAATTGCCGGCCCAATCCGCTCCCACGCATTCGCTCGTGCACGCGGACGGCTTCGATTTGAGCTCGCCATGCGCCCCGATGAGAAATATTCGGAATGAAAGAAAGTTGGAGAGTACCGACCACCTCTTCACCAGCCACAGCGACGGCAAGAAACTGGTTCGGGTCTGCGTCGATGGCCTCAAACGCTCGTGTGTAGGAACTCTGAAGCGGAAGACTGCTATCTTCTCGAACAGCCCCCAGGGAGTCATTTGCCAGCAGCAAAACAATGAAAGGCAAGTCGTCGATACTGGCGCGTCGTATGGTCAGATTCGTCACAACGGTTTCCTGAGGTGCGGTGGTATAGAGGAACCCAGCCGATGGGGGCATTCGCATCCAAACATAACATTCATCTACGGAGCAACGAGCCCATGTCAAATACCGCTGGCATGTTCATCCGTCAGTTCTTTCACGGTACCCGGGCCGACCTGGAGCCGGGCGATCTGATCCGCGTCGGCTACCCGTCCAACTTTACAGAAGGTAAAGCACTGTCCTGGGTTTACTTTGCGGGCACGCTGGATGCCGCCATCTGGGGGGCTGAGCTGGCGCTCGGCAGTGGGCGGGAACGGATTTATGTTGTGGAGCCAACGGGGGCAATCATGGATGACCCCAACGTGACGGATAAGAAGTTTCCCGGCAATCCCACGCTTTCCTATCGCTCCACTGACCCTTTGCGCGTCGTGGCGGAGGTCACGAAATGGCACGGGCATCCGCCTGAACGGTTGCAGCAGATGAAGGACAATCTCGCGCGCTTGAAGGCCGAGGGTCGCGACGTGATCATTGACTGATATCATCGGGCACAAGCCGGCGTCACCCGATCGTCAAGTGGCTTTCCTTAACTGTTCCAGCAGGTGCTCCCATGCAGAATTCCCCTCCTGAAGGCCTACCTACCTATCGGATCCTGACAGGCAAGGACGATGCCTCCTTCTGTCACCGGGTCTCTGAAGCGCTTGCGCTGGGTTACCAGCTTTACGGCTCGCCAGCGGCAACCTTCAATGGCGAGTACGTGGTGGTGGCACAGGCTGTGGTTTGGAACGCCGATAACAACACTACTGTCAGGAACTGACGCGGGCTTGAATTAAGGTGAGTTCTCTCACTCCTGTCAGGTCAAATGATGAAATTCTCGTCTGTTCGTCTCGTTACCAACCACTTTGAACGGCTCGTTCAGTTCTATCACAACCTCTCGACTGTCGAGCCAAGGCACCTGGCTGACGGGTTCGCTGAAATTCACCTCGACGGCGTCGTCTTGGCCATAGCCGATGAGCGCCTGGTCCGCCTTCACAACGATGGACTGGCAGTCGCCGCCAGCAACCGTTCGGCGATCCTGGAGTTTCAAGTGGACGATGTGGAGGCCGTCCTGCTGCGTATCGGTCGGGCTGACGTGGTGATGCCGGTGACGGTCATGCCATGGGGCAACACTTCGGTATTGCTGCGTGATCCGGATGGAAGCCTGGTCAACGTCTTTTCGAGACCTTGCCGCTGAATCGGTCCGCTGTTGTCGCCAGGTTCGGTAGGGTCGATAACGGGTTAAAGTAATCAGCTTAAGCGCCGATCAATTAACATCGATACCGGAATTGGATATTTGACATGATCACTAACGTCAGCAGTCTCGCTTCAGTACCCGCCAACCCAAGCCCGGCCAGCGTCAGCGATAGCTCCAAGACCGAAGACTCTGGAACCCTGAGTCTCAACCCGGACACGGGTGCCAAAAGTGCGCCCGCTGCAGGTGGCGGCCAGGCGGCATCCACGTCGCAGGAGTCCGACACCGTCAAGGCGCTGAAAAAGCAGATTGCGGAGTTGCAAAAGCAGCTTCAAGAGCAGCAGCAAAACATGCAAAAGGCCCAAGCCAGCAATCAAAGCGCAGACGCCAAAGCGGCCGCCGTGGCTGCCGCCCAGGCGCAGATTGCCGCAACGGCAGCTGCATTGCAGTCTGCGTCTTCGGCGTTGTTGCAGGCACTGACTTCCGACGGTGGAAGCGGTACCGGTTCCATCGTCAGTACCACCGCCTGAGAGGCAGATTTGGTTTTCCACAAGAAGCATTCGTGTACCCACGGGCCATTCTGTTCGACCTGGATAACACGCTGACGCACCGAGCCTTGATTAGCCTCACCTTGCACACCAAACGTCAACGGAACTGCGTTTATGAAATACAGCTGGATCGCACTTGTCTTACTGCTTTGTGCCTGCACGAGCGGCCCCACCCGGGAACAACTGGCAGAACAACGCTTATGGGAATACCAGTTGCTCACTCACCTCAATCACTTCAAGTCGTACCCCGAAGAAGCTCGCCTGCAAGGATTGACCGGCCTGGTCAGGGTTGAATTCGTGGTCGACGCCAAAGGCAACCTGATACGCCACAAAGTCATCAGCCATACAGGTTCGGATCTGTTCGTCAGCGCCGTGGAGAGATTCGTTCCGGCGGCGTCGCCAGTGCCTGCGCCTCCACCCTCAATGCTGCTCAAAGGCGAAATTCAAGTGGTAGCCCCGTTTGTATTCTGCCTGGAGGGCGTGGCCTGCGCCGGCTCACCGCCACGCCGGCTGTAGATGACCTGCGGATAAATTCCGGGCAAAGAAAAGCCCGCGATGGGGAGCGCGGGCTTAAAGGTTTTCACCAGGAGCTGAGATGACCATAGGCGCCCGACTGTGAAAGGGTTGTGAAAGGGCGCCAGCGCTGCACTCAACTCAGTAGGCGCCCGCGGCCGCCTTTGCGCCGCTGACGATGGCGATCCCGGAGCTGCTGCCCAGGCGCGTAGCACCGGCTTCGATCATCGCCTGGGCCGTCGCCAGGTCGCGCACGCCGCCCGACGCTTTCACGCCTATCTGCGCCCCCACCACGCCGCGCATCAGGCGCACATCCGCCAATGTCGCGCCGCCATGGCCGAAACCGGTGGAGGTCTTGACGAACGCCACGTTCAGCTCGCGGCACAGGCTGCAGGCATGGGTTTTCTGCTGGTCATCGAGCAGGCCGGTCTCGAGGATGACTTTCAGCGGTACCGCGCCGCAGGCCGCCAGCACCTGGGCAATATCGTCGCGTACCTGGTCCAGCAGGCCATCCTTCAGCCAGCCGATGTTCAGCACCATGTCGATCTCGCCTGCACCGGCCTCGATCGCAAGCTTTGCCTCATAAGCCTTGGCCGCACTCAAGCCCGCACCCAGGGGGAAGCCGACGACGGCACAGACCAACGGCGCGGCGTCGCGCAGGCATTCGGCGGCCAGCGGCACGTTGGCGCTGTTGACGCACACGGACTTGAAGCCATGCTCGCGGGCCTCGGCGCACAGTTGGCGAATGCTCGCCTGGGAAGCATCGGCGGCCAGCAGGGTGTGGTCGATATAGGCCGCGAGCGGCAACGGGTCAGTCGGCATGGCAAGTGTCCTGTAAGGATGAGGTGCTGGGAAAAGGCGGTTTGTGTTAAGTTGGATGCATTAAATGTGAAATAAATAACATTGTAAATGGAATTTGTGACTGCCCTGATCAAGGGCACGCATTCAACGAGGGTTGGAACGCAGTGGATTCAAAGAAAAGCGAAAGATTTCGGGCCATGCACAAGGCCTTGCAGGGCGAGTCGGCGATTCACTTGCGTGACATGGCCGCATTGCTGGGCGTATCGGAAATGACCCTGCGCCGCGACCTGGCAGACAGCCCCCAGGGCCTGCGCCTGTTGGGCGGGCACGTAACCCGCAGCGGGCCGCCGGAGCCCGATTACCAGGTCGCCGAACAGGACCAGCGCCACGTCGCCGAGAAGCGTCAGATCGGCGTGCTGGCCGCCAGCCTGGTGCGCCCCGGCGACACGGTGTTTATCGATTGCGGCACCACCACGCCGTTCATTATCGAGGCGTTGCCGGATGACCTGGAGTTCACCGCGCTGTGCAATTCCCTCAACGTATTGCTCAAGCTCCAGCAAAAGCCCCACTGCACCATCATCCTCTGCGGTGGCACCTTTCATCGGCGCAACATGGTCTTCGAGAGCCATGCCGAGGCGGGCATCCTGGATGGCATCCGTGTGGCGTGGGCGTTCATTTCCGCGGCCGGCGTCAGCGCCGCCCACGGTGTGACCTGCTACAACCTCAACGAAGTGGAGGTCAAGCGCCGGGTCATGGCGCGGGCGCAGACCTGCGTGCTGGTGGCCGACCACAGCAAGTTCGACGAAGTACGTGCGGCACACTTTGCCGAGCTATCGGACTTCCAGCGGGTGATCAGCGACCCCGGGCTCGAGGCGGCACAGCAGCAGGTGATCAGGGACAGCGGGGCGATCCTGCTGATCTGACTCAAACAGCATTGTGATTTTTATTTCATTTGTTCGGAATTTAACAAATTGGCCTTGACACTCTCGGGAGCAAGGCATAGTTTTTCAAATGTGATCGCGGTTCACATTTGTGAGCACGGCCTCCCTGAAGGCCGTGCCCGAATCCTGACAACAATAAAAATAGGAATCACCATGCTCCAGATAGCCCGTAAACCTGTTCATGTGCTGGCCCTTGCACTGGCTGTCGCGGCCTCGGCGCTGGCGCTGAACGCCCAGGCCAAGGATCTGAAGATCGGTTTCAGCCAGGTCACCCTGCAATCTCCCTTCTACGTACAACTGCGCGACGGCGCCAAGGCTGCAGCGGCCAAGGGCGGCGACGAGCTGATCTTCCTCGACGCCAACGGCGATATCAGCAAGCAGAACAACGATATCCAGGACCTGCTGACCCGCAAGGTCGACATCCTCATCATCAATGCTGTGAACCCCGATGCCGTGGGCGCGGCCCTCGACGCCGCCAAACGCGCCAAGGTGCCGGTGATTGCCGTCGACCGCGCAATCAATGCCCCGGTCGCCACCACCATTGGCCGTAACAATGCCGAGATGGGCGAGCTGTCCGGCAAGGCGCTGCTCGCCGCGCTCAAGCAGCGCGGCGTGACCAAGGGCAAGATCATCGAGATTCAGGGCGACGCCGGCGGTACGGTGATGAAAGAACGCCGCAAGGGCTTCCACACCGCTTTGGCCGGCACCGACTTCAAGATCATCGACGGCCCCTACAGCGAGTACATGCGCGCCAACGCAGTCACGGCAATGCAGGATTTGCTGCAAGCGCACCCGGACCTCAAGGCGGTGATCGCGCATAACGACGACATGGCCATGGGCGCGCTGCAAGTGCTCACCGAAAGCGGCAAGAAAGACGTCCTCGTGGCCGGGATCGACGGCTTGTCTGAGGCCTTGAATGCCATCCAGAGCGGCGATCAATACGTGGCCACCGCCCTCAACGACCCACGCTACCTGGGCGAGGTCGCCATCGAGGCGGCGCGGGCCCTGGCGGCCGGCAAGTCGGTGCCGAACTTTGTCGACGCCGGCACCCAGGTGGTGACCAAGGCCAACGTGGCCGAGGTCAAGCATGACTCTACCTTCGGCGAATACCGCCCCGGCGCGCTCTGACGGATCTGCGCCGCCACGCTATGGATTTTTGCGGGCACCTCTTGCGGGAGGTGCCTGTTCGAACGCACTCGTCACTCAACAGAGGAATTCACTGTGAAAGCTGCCGTCATGTACCAACCGGGCGATATCCGGGTCGAAGATGTTCCAAAACCTGCGGTCAAGGCCGGCCACGCGCTGGTTCGGGTCGCCGCCTGCGGCGTGTGCGGCTCGGATATCCCGCGCATGCTGAGCAAGGGCGCCCATGTGATGCCGCTGATTTGCGGCCATGAATTCGCAGGCTTTATCGAAGAGATCGGCAGCGGTGTCGAAGGCTATGCCATCGGCGAACTGGTGACAGTGCCGCCGATGATCCCGGACGTCAGCAGCGACCAATATGCCCGAGGCTTTCCGTCCCGCTCGGAGCGCTACGATTACTTCGGCAGCCGCCGCGACGGCGCGTATGCCGAGTACGTCAATGTGCCCCTGAGCAACCTGATCAAGGTGCCCCAAGGCATGGACCCGATTGCCGCGTCCCTGGTGGACCCGGCGGCGATTGCCCTGCATGCGATCTGGAAAGCCGACTTCAAGGCCGGGCAGAGCGGGGCAGTGGTAGGCTGCGGGCCGATCGGCCTGTTTGCGATCCAGTGGCTGCGGATCATGGGGGCCAAGGACATCGTCGCCATCGACATCGCCGAAGAGAAACTCGCCATGGCCCGCGAAGCCGGCGCCACCCACACCCTGCTCAGCGGCGCGGCGGATGCCGAGTTGCCCCGTTGCCAACTGGTGATTGAAGCGGCAGGCCATCCCAGCTCGATCAACCAGGCCGTGCAACTGACCAAGGCTGGCGGGCATGTGGTGTTTATCGGCATTCCCACCAGTGACGTGGCCCTCAGCACTGCGACGTTCTCGCACTTCCTGCGCCAGGAAATCTCCCTGCACGGCGCCTGGAACTCGTTCTCGGCACCGTTCCCGGGCGATGAGTGGACGGCCTCCATCGACAAGCTGGCTTCCGGTGAATTGCAGTGGCAGTTCATGATTACCCACGACTTGCCGCTGGATGAATTGCCGGCGATGTTCAAGCGCTATGCCGATCGCAGCGAAGTCGCGGCCAAGGTAATTTTCCGTCCCTGAGCCGCGTCAGCTGTGTGTCGCCAAGCCCGACGACGCTGTGCGTTGCCGGGCTTAAAACAAAAAGCGTTGTTACAAGACGCAGGAGAACTACCGATGACCTTGTTGTTGGGACTGGATTTCGGAACAGGTGGGGTGCGGGCTGGTTTGTATGACCTGCACAGCCACAAACTGGTACACGTCGCCGAGGCGCCGTATGCCACGCAATACCCGCAGTTGGGTTGGGCCGAGCAGGCGCCGGCGGACTGGTGGTCGGCGCTGGGCAAGGCCTGCCGGCAGTTGATGGCCCAGGCCGGGCACCCGCAGGTGGCGGCGGTGTGCGTCGCCACCACAGCCTCCACCGTGGTGGTTGCCCAGGCGGACGGCCAACCCCTGGCCCCGGCGTTGTTATGGATGGATTGCCGCGCCGCTGCCGAGTCGGCGCGCACCGCCCACGTCAGCCACCCGATGATGACCCAGGGCGGTGACGCGGTGGAATGGCTGGTGCCCAAGGCCATGTGGCTGGCCGAGCACGAGCCTCAGGTTTACCAGCGCGCCGAGCGTATTTGCGAGGCCGTGGACTGGATCAACTTTCAGTTGACCGGGCGCTGGGTCGCCTCCCAATTGAATGCCAGTTGCAAGTGGAATTACGACACCTTGCAGCAGCGTTTTCCGGTGGAATTGTACGCCGAACTGGGCGTGCCTGAACTGGCGCAAAAACTCCCTCAGGAAGTGATCAAGGTTGGTGGCCGGATCGGCCCATTGAGCGCCGATGCCGCCAATCATCTGGGCCTGAGCCGCGACACGCTGGTGGCCCAGGGCGGAATCGACGCCCACATGGCAATGCTCAGTGCCGGCACCACTGGCGCCGGCGAGCTGTTGTTTATCGGTGGTACCTCGGTGGTGCAACTGATGCACACC
This sequence comes from Pseudomonas sp. Ag1, assembly GCF_000278565.1. Lineage (NCBI taxonomy): Bacteria > Pseudomonadati > Pseudomonadota > Gammaproteobacteria > Pseudomonadales > Pseudomonadaceae > Pseudomonas > Pseudomonas sp. Ag1. Next base: position 15,806 of record NZ_AKVH01000098.1, on the reverse strand, counting down.
CCGCAACGCATCGACGTACCGGGCATCTGGGGCCCGTACCCCGGCGCCTTGCTCGACGGCCAATGGTTGATGGAAGGCGGGCAAGTCTCCGCCGGTTCGATCCTCAACTGGCTGGCGCAAAAGATGTTCGGCCTCGACGATGCCGGGCACCAGCGCCTGATCCGCCAGGCCGCAGAACTGCAGCCCGGCTCCACCGGCTTGCTGGTGCTCGATTACTGGATGGGCAACCGTACACCGTACCGCTCACCGGACATGCGCGGCGCGATCATGGGCCTGTCGCTGAACCATGACCGGCATGACCTGTACCGCGCCTCGGTGGAAGCGATTGCCCTGGGCTCGGCGAACATCTTTCACACCTGGCGCTCCGAGGGCATCGAGATCACCCGGGTGGTCGCCGCCGGTGGTTTCCAGAAGAACCCGTTATGGTTGCAGGCCACGGTGGATGCCACCGGTGTGCCGTTCGAAATGGTGCCCCACGACAACCTCACCCTGATCGGCACCGCCGCCGCTGCCGCCTGCGCCCTCGGCGAGTTCGGCACCTTGCAGGAAGCCGCTACCGACTTCACCACCATCGGCCGGCTGATCGAGCCCGACCCTTACGCCCACGAGCAATACATCGAGCTGTTGGGCCGCTACCGCGCCGCCACCGACAGCGTCGCGCCCATCAGTTGCAAGCCACCGGCGAACCGCACGCTCGGCGTAAGGCCGGCAGCATGAGCGCCCATCCTGAAGAAACGTTTGCCACGCGGTTGTCGGCCGATTCCCAGCGTGATGACTTGATGGTCCAGGTGGCCAAGCTGTATTACGACCTGGAAAAGACCCAAAGCGATATCTCCCGGGAGACCGGCCTGACCCGCTGGCAAGTCAGCCGCTTGCTGCGCGAGGCGCGGGATTGCGGGGTGGTGCGCATCGATATCGTCGCCCGCTCGGCGCGCTTGCCGCAGCTGGAAGTGGCTTTGCAACGGCGTTTCGGCCTGCGTGAAGCATTGGTGCTGGATGTGGAAGATGCCGACACCGCGCTGAACGTGGTGACCCAGGCCGCCGCCCGTTACCTGTGCAACTTGCAGCCGATGCCGGCGCTGATCGGCGTGTCGTGGGGCCGCACCCTGACCAAAATGGCCCAGTGGCTGGTGCCGCGCTGGAACGAGGGGGTCAACGTGGTGCTGCTGAACGGCGCGATCAATACCCGTTCGATGGGCGAGTCCAGCCATAACGTCGCCGAGCGCTTCGCCCAGGCTGCCCGTGGCCAGGCCACGTTGCTGCCGGTGCCGGCGATTCTCGGGCATGCGCATACCCGCGAGGCGCTGGAGCAGGACCCGGTGATCGCCCAGGTATTGCGCCTCGGGCAACAGGCGCCGGTGGCGTGTTTCAGCCTGGGGGAGTTGTCTGATCATTCGGTGTTGATGGAGTCGGGTTACATCGACCGGCCATTGCTCGAAGAGCTGGAACGCCTGGGCGCCGTCGGCGACATCATGGGCCGCTTTATCGGCATGGACGGTGAACCGGTGATGCTCGAACTCGACGCCCGCACCCTGGGCCTGCCGTTGGCCGCCTTGCGCGACAAGGCCTGGTCCATTGCCGTGTGCGTCGGCGCGCAGAAGCACCGCATCGTCCACGCCAGCGTCAAGGCCGGCTATGTCAATGTGCTGGCCACCGACGCGGCCACCGCCCGCTATTTGCTGGAGCAGGATCATGAGTGAGTTGGCCCTGGATATCCGTCATGTCAGCAAGCGTTTTCCGCCCAATGTGGTGGCGCTGACCGATGCCTCCCTCGACGTTCGGCCCGGTGAGGTGCATTGCCTGCTGGGTGCCAATGGCGCGGGCAAAAGTACCCTGTTGAAAATCGTCGCCGGCGCCCATCGCCCGGATGGCGGCGAGATGTCGGTGGCGGGCCGGCGGGTGGAACTGAAGAATCCGCAACAGGCGCGCCAGGCCGGGATCGCGATGATCTATCAGGAGCTCGACCTGATCCCGCAGATGACCGTCGAAGAGAACCTGATGCTCGGCTATGCGCCCCAGCGCTTCGGGATTATTTCCCGGGGCAAGCGCAGTGCGTTGGCCAAGGCCGCACTGTTGCGGGTCGGGGCCAACTTCTCGAGTTCCGACCGGGTGGGCAGCCTGTCGATTGCCAACCAGCAATTGGCGGCCATCGCCCGGGCACTGACCTGTGAGGCCCGGCTGGTGGTGATGGATGAGCCTTCGGCGGCGCTGAACGAGACCGAACTCAAGCGGGTGTTCCAGGTGATTCGCGAGATCACTGCGGCGGGTGTGGCGGTGCTGTATGTCAGCCACCGCTTGAATGAAATTCGCGAGATCGGCGACCGGGTCACGGTGCTGCGTGCCGGGCGAACCCTGCAAACCCACGAGCTGGCGCAGATCGACGACCAGGCGCTGATCGCCGCCGTGGTCGGCGAGCACCGCGACCTGCTGGAACGCAGCCCGCGTCAGGCGCCGCGGGACAACCTGGCGCTGAATATTCGCCGGCTGCAAGGCGAGCAGGGCCTGGACGTGCAGGGGCTGGAAGTGCGTCAAGGCGAAATTGTCGGGCTTGCCGGGCTTAACGGGGCAGGGCGCAGCACGTTGCTCAAAGCCTTGTTTGGCGTGGGGCGCAACGACAGCGATGTTGAACTGTTTGGCCAGCCTTATCAGCCGCAAACCTCGCGCCAGGCGATCCGCCAGGGCGTCGGGTTGGTGCCGGAAAACCGCAAGACCGAAGGCCTGCTGCTGGATGCGCCGATCTACCGCAATGCCTGCCTGGTGCACACCCGGCACTTGAACTGGTTTTCCCATCGCCAGGCCAAGGACCGCGCCGGCCCGGTGCTGCAGCGCTTGCAGACCAAGCTCGACAACCTTGAGCAACCGGTACGCCAGCTCTCCGGCGGCAATCAACAGAAGGTGGTCATGGCCAAGTGGGTGATCGACGGCGCGCGCCTGTTGCTGCTGGACGAGCCCAGTCGTGGCCTGGATGTCGGCGCCAAGGCCGACCTGTATGCCCTGGCCCGCAGCCTGGCGCAGGAAGGGGCGGCGGTGCTGGTCGCCAGCAGCGAGCTGGACGAGTTGTACGTCAATTGCGACCGCATCTGGGTGATGCATGAGGGGCGCAACGCGCTGTGTTTCGACCCCTTGACTGCCAGTCGCGACCAGATCGACCAGGCCATCCTTATCGGTAGAACGAGTGTAGAACCATGACTATTGCAAGCAACCCAAGCCCGGTTTTCGATAAGCCCGTCACCCTCACCAGCCGCCGTCGCAGTGCGGTGCTGGAGTGGGTGATGCGCTACAACTTCGTGTTCATTTTCCTGTTTGCGGTGGTGGTAGCGACGTTCCTGTCGGACGACTTCCTGACCTTCGGCAACATCGCCAACCTGTTCCAGCAGGGGGCGATTGTCGGGATCATCGCCATCGGCATGACCTTCGTTATCCTTACGGCCAATATCGACCTGTCGGTGGGCAGCCTGTGTGCCTTCGGCGGGATCCTGGTGGCGGTGCTCCTGCAGCAGCAGGTCAGCGGCTGGCTGGCGGTGCCGGCCACGTTGCTGGTGGGACTGGCCATCGGCACCTTGATGGGCAGCCTCACGGTGTTTGGCAAGGTGCCGAGTTTTATCATCACCCTGGCCGGGCTGGTGTCGCTGCGCGGGGCCACCTTCCTGGCATCCGACGGTGCGCCGATTGGCGGATTGCCGGCCAGCTTCACCTCGTTCGGCTCGGCCATGATCGACATCTGGCCCAGCGCTGGCATTGCGTTTCCGGTGCTGGGGCTGATCTTTATCCTGATCACCGTCATCGCCTGGCTGGTGCTGCGCTACACGGTGTTTGGCGAGTATGTGCTGGCCACCGGCGGCAACCTGGAGGCTGCGCGGCTGTCCGGCGTGCCGGTGCGGGCGGTGACGATTGCGGTGTTCGCCATCTGCGGCGGCCTGGCAGCATTCGCCGGCTTGTTGATGACCTCACGCCTGCACGTCGGCCAACCGACCGCTGCCCAGGGCCTGGAACTGGATGCAATTGCCGCCGTGGTGCTGGGGGGCACCAGCCTGTTCGGCGGGCGCGGCAGCGTGGTAGGCACGGCGGTGGCGGTGATGCTGCTGCAGGTGTTGCGCAATATCTTCAACCTGCTGGGGCTGGGCTCGTTCTACCAGATGGCGATCACCGGGGTGATCATCGTGCTGGCGATTTTGCTCAACCGCTTGATCGACCATTACGCCGGGCGCACCTGAGGACACCGTGATGAATGCACCGCTACCCGCGCCGATCAAGGCCGTGATCTTCGACATGGACGGCCTGCTGCTCGACACCGAAGGCATCTACACCGAAGTCACCCAGCTGATTGCCGACCGCTACGGCCGCACCTTTGACTGGAGCATGAAGCAGAACACCATCGGCCTGGGGGCTTATGAACTGGCCAGCTATATCGTGCAGGCCGTGGGCCTGCCGATGAGCCCCGAGACGTTCTTGCAGGAACGCACACCATTGATGAATGCGCGGTTCCCCCAGGCGGCGGCCATGGCCGGGGCCCAGGCGCTGGTGCGGCATTTGTCGGCCCACGGTGTGCCGATTGCGGTGGGTACCAGTTCGTCGCGGCACTATTTCGAACTGAAAACCACCTTGCACCGCGACTGGTTCTGCTTGTTCGATGCCATCGTCACCGCCGATGACCCTCAGGTAGGCGCTGCCAAGCCGGCGCCGGATATCTTCCTGGTGGCCGCCCAGCGACTGGGAGTGACGCCCGCTGAATGCCTGGTGTTCGAGGATTCGCCATTCGGTATCACTGCGGCCAAGGCGGCCGGCATGTACGCCGTGGCCATCCCGGACCCGGCGATGCCGCAGGAGAAGTTCCTGCATGCGGATGGAAGACTGCTGAGCCTGGAGGCGTTTGACCTCGCGCGATGGGGGTTGCCAGCCTACCGCTGACTCGACGTCCGGTAGGCTGCCTCGTCGTCAGCGGGTGTATGGTAGACCGGGCAAACACCTGGATTATCTCTGGAGAGAGAGGTGACTATGAGCACTCCCATGCTGAACAAGCTGCATCTCAACGGTTATGACATCGTGCAGGTCAACAGCGGCCCGTGGCGCGTCTGTACCAAGGCTGATCGCCTGGCATCCTTCGGTTCCCGTGAGCAGGCGCTGGCGTATGCCGCTGCGCTGCCGGGGTACAAGGCCAGGTCGAGGCCGGTGGCCAATGATGCATGAGCCCTCAACAGCCTCGGTCAATCCGGGGCTTTTTATTGGGTCTCGCTTGAGCAATACATAAACGGTGGCGAGGGAACTTGCTCCCGCTGGAGTGCGAAGCGCTCCCAGGATTTTGGGGCCGCTACGCAGCCCAACGGGAGCAAGCTCCCTCGCCACACAGAGGATATGGTGGGATGATTCGCAGCTGATCAGCCCGTAGGAACCTGTCATGTCCCTGGCAACCTTATTTCTGTTCGTCATGATGAGCGCCGCGATTATCGCGATACCTGGCCCGACGGTTCTGTTGGCCCTGCAAAATGGTTCGCGTCATGGTTTGCAGGCGGCGTTCTGGGGCATGGCCGGGGCGGTGTTGGCCGACGCTTTGCTGGTGACGGCGGTGGCGTGTGGCCTGGGATTGCTGCTCGCGGCCAGCGAAGGGTTGTTTCAGGCGCTGAAATGGATCGGTTCGGCGTACCTCATCTGGATCGGCTGGCAGATGTTGCGATCACCCCAGGCGGCGTTGCCATCGGTGGGCGAAGGTGAGGACGGCGGCACCCGCTCGGCGAGTATTTTCACCCGCAGTTTCCTGGTGGCGATTTCCAATCCCAAGGCGTTGTTGTTCATGTCGGCATTCCTGCCGCAATTCGTCGACAGCACCCAGGCGCAACTGCCGCAGTACGCGTGCCTGTTGCTGGCGCTGTGCGTGCTCAATGTCAGCATCATGATGTTCTACGCGGTATGCGGGGCACGCTTGCTCAGTCGCTTGCGGCCCGCACATTTGCAGCATTTCAATCGCGGGGCGGGTGGGTTGTTGATGACGATGGGCGTGCTGTTGGCCGCTTACCGTCGTGCCCCGGCTGCGTAACTTAAACGAATGGCTGGCCGTGGAACCCGCGTGGCAGGCGCTGACGGCCTGGCAGGTCGGTCAGGCGCTGGGTCCAGGCACTGCGCCAGTCACCGGCGGCATGGGCGGTTTTGGACTTGCGCGCGGCACGCCGAGCGGCGTTGCGTTGGGTGCGGCGGGCTTCCTTGAAGACTTCGGTGTTACGGCAGGTACGGCACTTGACCCGATTCAGCTCGGTGCTGGAAGGGAGGTTGTTGCCGTGATGACCGCAGGCAAGATGCCCGGCGACCTTGAAGTGAATGACCATGTAAGCGTCTCCTTCTTGGGGGATGCGTCGCATCGGTAATCTGCTGATGCGCGCGGGCAGGGCGGGGCAGCCATTGGCTGATGTTCACCGCTCTGTCTTTTATGACAGTTCGCTGCCCCATGCGTTCGTTTGAGGGTATTGCGCCTCCGTCGACACCCGTAGCGCCTGCTGGTAATGCAACGGCGAGCGGCCGATCTCACGTTTGAAGGCATGGCTGAATGCGCTCTGGGAGTTGTAGCCCAGCGAGAGCGCGAGCTCGATCAACGAGCGTTTGCCCTCAGCCAGCGCCCGCGCTGCCAGACGCATGCGCCACTGGGTGAGGTAGGCCATCGGCGAGACCCCGGCGACGTCCTTGAAGTAGGCCGCAAAGCTGGCTCGCGACATTGCACACGCCTTGGCCAGTACCTCCAACGGCCTGGTTTCGCCCGGCTCGCCATGGATAAGGCGCAGCGCCGGCGCCAGGCGTTTGTCGGTCATGGCGCGCAGCCAACTGCCGGACAGCGGCGGTGCGGTTTCGAAATGCAAACGCAGAATTTCGATGAACATTAGGTGCGCCAGTTGCGATGAGGCCACTGCTGCACCCGGACGATCATGCTCCCGTTCACGCACCAGTTGATTGAGCAACCAATGCAGTGTTTCGAGCGCATGGGTCCTGGCATTCAAATGGATGAAGGGCGCCAGTGCTGCACGTAGCAGGTGTTCGGAGTCAGGGCTGAGTTCCACCTTGCCGCCAATCATGAAGAACTCATCCCCATCGCCGTGATACGCCAGGGCACCCACTCGCTTGTCGAGGATCTGTTGCAAATCCACCGGTGTTGCACTCAGGTCACTGGCCATGACATGGGGCCTTTCGGCCGACAGTAGAAACACATCGCCTTCGTTTACCGCAATGGGCGTGCTTTCGCCTTTGATCTTCAGCCAGCACGTCCCTCGCAACACGCCCCAGAACTTCAATTGGGTAGCCGGTGGAAAGGCGATCGCCCAGCGTCCGCCCGCCACCAGGCCGCCGGACATCACGGAGCGGGCTTGCATGAAGGTGAGCAACTCGGAAAATGGATCAGTCATGATTTAGACGATTGCTTATAAAAATTGGAGTCTAGCGCATTCATCGTCTAGGTCGGATGGATATGCTGGGGTCTCCAACGTCACTACAGAGGGTTTGATCATGACATCACGCACTTGGTTGATCACCGGAGCCAACAGTGGCTTTGGACGCGAGATGACCGAGCAATTATTGGCACGGGGGGAGCGCGTTGCGGGCACGGTCCGGGATTTGGCGAGCATGGCGGACCTGCGAGCGCTTCATGGCGAAAGGCTGTGGCTGGCCGAGTTGGATCTGACTGATACCCCGGCGATTCGCCGGGTGGTCGATCAGGCATTCAAGGCGCTGGGGTCCATTGAGGTGGTGGTCAGTAACGCAGGCTACGGCCTTTTCGGCGCCGCAGAAGAGATGACCGATCAGCAGATCGAGCATCAATTGGGTACCAACCTGCTGGGTTCCATTCAATTGTTGCGCGCCGCGCTGCCCCACCTCAGGGCCCAGGGTGGCGGGCGGATCCTGCAACTGTCCACCATGGGCGGGCAGGCCGTTTTCCCGGGTGGTTCGCTGTACCATGCGAGCAAGTGGGGAATTGAAGGCTTTGTCGACGCCTTGGGCGAGGAAGTGGCTTGTTTCAACATCGGCTGCACCCTCATCGAACCCGGTAGCGCCCGCACCGGTTTTCGCTACCGCAGCGCGCAACTGGCGCCACGCCTGGAAGACTACGACCGTTCTCCTTCCAGCCACGCACGGCGGATGATCGAAGGCGGCACGACGGTGTCGTCGGGTGACCCGGCCAAGATGGTTGCGATCATGCTTGCCAGCGTCGACCAGCACCCTGCGCCCAAGCGCATTGCCTTGGGGCCAGACGCCTACACCGTGATGCACAAGCAGCTCAGCGACCGTCTGGCAGCACTGGAAGCGCAAAAGGACCTGGCATTTTCGACGGACTTCTTTGTGCCGTAACGAAACCGGCATTGCTGTTCGCGACGCACCCGCTCGTTTATCCTCCGGTCACACACACAATGTGACTGGAGTGGAAGATGAGCAATCAAGAGTCCCAGGAAGGCGGCTGCCGTTGTGACCGGGTGCGTTTTACCGTGACCGAAAAACCATTGATCACCATGGCGTGCCACTGCACCGGGTGCCAGAAGATGTCATCCAGCGCGTTCTCGCTGAGCGCGCTGATCCCCAGCCACGGATTCACCATCACCCAGGGCAACCCGGTGATCGGCGGGTTGCATGGCGTAGACCGCCACTACTGCTGCCCCCACTGCATGAGTTGGATGTTTTCCCGCCCCAATGGCGTGGAAGATCTGATCAACCTGCGCCCCACCATGCTGGATGACGCCAGCGGCTATGTGCCATTCATTGAAACCTGGACCAGTGAAAAGCTGCCGTGGGCGACTACCCCGGCGCAGCACAGCTTTGCGCAGCTCCCGGAGAGGGAGAATTTCCCCGCGCTGATACAGGCGTACGCCGAGTACAGCGGCGGTTGAACTAGTCCATCAGCGCCAGCAGGTCGGTGTCGCCCACGTCGCGCCCGGCCTGGGTCAGCAGCGTTGTCACCTGGCCCCGGTGGTGGGTCTGGTGATTGAAGAAGTGTACGAGCAGTGCATGAAAATTCTTGTTCATGGGCGTGCCCGCCATGTTGTGGTACTGCAGGGGCTGATCCAGGTCCGGCTCACTGATCGACTGCACCCAGTCGATGATGAGCTGGTCGAGCCAGGCGCGGTGGGCCGACAGTTCACGGATATCGGCGAAGGCCAGTTGATTCAGGCGTGGCGGCAACCCCAACGCGTCTAACGGTACCAGCGCGGCAAAGCCTGCTGGATGCTCGGCGAAACGCTTGAGCCAGACGCGATCACCCAGGGCGAGGTGGTTCAGCGTGCCAAGGATCGACCCGAAGAACGCGCCACGGTCGGCAATCAAGTCTTCGTCGCTCAGGCCGCCGGCCGCTCCATACACCTTGCGGTTCATCCACTGGTTATAGGTCGCCATCAAGGCAATCTGCTCGGTACGGGTCACGTGAGGTTCCTCGATGGGGGGCGCGTCGCCATGATAATGCGAGCCTGCCGGGCGGTCATGGTGTTCTCGCGCAGCGCAGCTATTGTTGTTGATCTGGAACTCTGCGCCCTGGGAGGGTGACACCATGAATACCGGCGATCTACTGGAACAATTGCTGCGGGCGGGCCAGGCCTCGTCCAGCCAGCAGGGCGGCGCTGCACCCGGGTCTCAGGGCGGGCTCGGTGGTTTGGGCGGCTTGCTTGGCGGTTTGCTGGGCGGCAGCGGTGCTTCGGCTTCCGGCGGTGGCGGCCTTGGTGGCTTGCTCGGTGGCCTGGGCGGCATGCTCGGCGGAACCCGTGCGGCGCCTCAGGGGCGCACCGGCGGCACCAACTACGCGGCGCTGGCGTCGTTGGGGATGATGGCGTTCCAGGCGTATCAGGCCTGGCAGCGGCAACAGGCGTCGGCGCCGCAGCAGGCGTTGCAGACGGTTGACCAGTTGTCTGGCGCGCAGGTCGAAGAACACAGCCACGCCGTGCTGCGTGCATTGATCGCGGCAGCCAAGGCGGATGGCGAGATTGATGAGCGGGAGCAGCAGATGATCTCGGCCGAGATCGGCAAGCACACCGATGATCCGCAATTGCAGGCGTGGCTGGATGCCGAGGTGGCCAAGCCGCTGAATGCGGCGGATTTTGCCGAGTTTGCCGGCGACCCGGCGGTGGCGTCGGAGGTGTACCTGGTCAGTGTGCTGCTGGTGGATGACCAGCGGGACGCGGAGCGCAATTATCTGGATGAGCTGGCGGCGCAGTTGAAGATTGATCCTGCGTTGCAGGTGCATCTGGAGCAGCAGGCCAAGGGGCAGGTTTAAATCGCTATTTACGGTCATACCAAACCTGTGGCGAGGGAGCTTGCTGTGGCGAGGGAGCTTGCTCCCGCTGGGCTGCGTAGCGGCCCCGGAATCTTTGGGAGCGCTTCGCACTCCAGCGGGAGCAAGCTCCCTCGCCACAGCAAGCTCCCTCGCCACTGGGATCATCGTCTGCGGGTTAGAACCGCAGTGTGGCCCCCGTCGTGAGCCATTGATGCTGATCCCCGATCAAACTGCGTCCTACCACCAGGTCCACGTCCACATTCTTGCCGATATGCACCCTCGGCCCGGCTTGCCAGGCCTGGTCACCGCCTTGTTGGCCGTAGCGTTCGGCGATCAGTGTCAGTGAGTCCATCAGGCTGTATTCAAACCCGGAGCCCCAGGTCGGCCGATGGGTCTGGTCGCCGTCGTTATAGGCATGGCTCCAGCCGGCGTTGAAGTTAAGCCGCAGGGCCTCCATGGGCTGCCAGGTAAACGGCACATTCAAGTCCGCGCCATCAAACGAGTGCTGGCGGTTCAGCGCGTAATGTACGCCGGCAGACGCGGCCAGTTCCAGGCCCAGGTCTTCCCGGGCCCACAACTGCGCCTTGAGCTGCGGATTCACTTGGGTTTCGCCGTCGCCATCATGGTTGGCCCGGGACACGGCGGCAGTCCACTGCAACCAAGGAATGGCAGCGGAGGTGCAGGCCGGCGCCAGGGTTTCACTGTGGGTTGAGCCCGCGTGCCGGTTGGCGGTGAACCAGGCGTCGACATTGCATTCGCCTGGGGCGTTGATTGCGCCGTCGTCGACCACGTAGGAGCCGCCTGCCGCATGGGCATTCGACATCAGGCTGAGCACCAGCACGATGCCCGCGGTCACGCCGACGAAAATCAGGTTGCGCCGCACTGCCCGAAGCTTGGAGGCGGGCAGGGGATGGAAGGTAACGTGGGTGGTGCGGTTGCGGTATTTGGCGAAACCGTCAGGGGTGTGTTTCTTGTACATGGTGAACCTCGATCAACAGCCGGTGGCGCGCCCCGACCGGACTTGGCAGGGACGCGCCGTGTTTCAAATAGAAAAAAGTGTGCAACGGGGTACCGCTACAACGGGGTTCTTCGTTCATGCCTGGATACTCCAATAAGGGTTGATTCAGCTGTCTACAGTCAGCACATGGATGCCACTGGCCCTGGCCTGGCTCACCAGTTCCGAGGTGTCGTCGCCACCGGGCAGCGCGATGATCACGTCGGGCCGGCTGTCGGTGAGCATGAACTGGTTGCGATGGCGTTCGGCCTGCTTGCCATGGCGTTGCCAGTTGGGTGGGTAACGCACCACATCCACTCCGGTTTCCCGGGCCCAGTCTTCCACGTCGCTGCCCAGGAACTGGCTGCCACCGTGGATCAACACCTGCACCGGGCGCAGGCGGTGGTAGGCGTCCAGCACCTGGCGGGACATTTTTGTATCGGCGTAATGACGACCTGCACAGATCAAGACGCGCATGGTGATCTTTCCTTGTAGTGCGTATTGCCATTTATCGACGCGGGCGCAGCAAGCGGATGCAGGTGCTGTTCAAGCTGCTGGAAAAACCCAGCATGAAGCGCATTTCCACGGCGCTGAGCACGTTGCGCACGTACAGCCGTACGCCCAGCACCATCACCGCCTTGGCCGCCTGGGCGAGGCCGAACACCAGCAGCGCGCGAGCAGCGTTGTCGAGGTAGCTCATAAGTGTGTTCATTGTCTGTCTCCGCGTGCGCTGGCTATCTACCGATAGCCAGCGCTTTCAGGGGCGGTTGATCAGTACCACTGCTTGAAGCGGCGGATGTAGAGGGTTTTCATCAGTTGTGCCACGCAGCAGTAGGCGACCAGGGTGCCCACCAGCCATGGGAAGTACGCAAGTGGCAGCGGCTCCAGGCCAACCATCGCGCCCAGCGGCGAGAACGGTACGTAGATGCCCAGCCCGATCACGATGCAGGTCATCATCATCACCGGCCATGCGGCGTTGCTCTGGAAGAACGGGATCTTGCGGGTGCGCAGCATGTGCACCACCAGGGTTTGCGAGAGCAGCCCCTCGATGAACCAGCCAGACTGGAACAGGGTCTGCATTTCCACGCTGTTGGCCGAGAACACGTACCACATCAGGGCAAAGGTGGTCATGTCGAAGATCGACGAGGTCGGCCCGATCCAGATCATGAAGCGGCCAATGTTTTTCGCGTCCCACTTGCGTGGCTTGGCCAGGTATTCCTTGTCCATCTTGTCCCACGGCAAGGCCAGCTGGGAGATGTCGTACATCAGGTTTTGCAGCAGCAGGTGGATCGACAGCATTGGCAGGAACGGGATGAACGCACTGGCCACCAGCACCGAGAACACGTTGCCGAAGTTGGAACTGGCGGTCATGTTCAGGTACTTCATGATATTGCCGAAGGTCTCGCGGCCTTTCAGCACGCCTTCTTCCAGCACCATCAGGCTCTTTTCCAGCAGGATGATGTCGGCGGATTCCTTGGCAATGTCCGTCGCGCTGTCCACCGAGATGCCCACGTCGGCATCCCGCAAGGCCGGAGCGTCGTTGATGCCGTCGCCGAGGAAGCCCACGGTATGGCCGTTGGACTGCAAGGTCTTGAGCACCCGCGACTTCTGCAGCGGCGTCAGCTTGGCGAACACCGTGCGCTCCTCGACCCGCAGCTTGAGGGTGGCGTCGTCCATCGCTTCGATTTCCGTCCCCAGCAACGGTACGCCTGGCTCCAGGCCGACCTGGCGGCAGATCTTGCTGGTGACGATGGCGTTGTCGCCGGTGAGCACTTTGACCGCCACGCCAATTTCGCGCAGGGCAGCGATCGCCGGGCCAGCGGTTTCCTTTGGTGGATCAAGGAAGGTCAGGAAGCCACGGATCACCAGGTTGCGCTCATCGGCCGTGGTGTACTGCTTGCGGGCGAGTGCCTGGGGAATGTTGCGGGTGGCCAGCACCAGCACCCGGAAGCCGTCCTCGTTGTAGTCCTGGGCAATCGACAGCAACTCGTTGCGACGCCGATCATCCAGCTCGACGGCCACGTCGCCTTCCATCACGTGGGTGGAAATGCTCAGCATCTCCTCGACCGCACCCTTGCACACCAGCAGGTGATCGTTTTGCGCGTCCTTGACCACGATCGACAGGCGACGGCGAATAAAGTCGAACGGCAACTCATCCACCTTGCTGTAGGCAAACGGCACCTGGAACTTCGGATTCTGCTCGGAGAACTGTACGACCGCCTGGTCCATCAGGTTCTTCATGCCGCTCTGATGATGGCTGTTGAGCCAGGCGAGGGTCAGCACCGAATCATCACGGTTGCCAAAGGCGTTGACGTGGTGCTCGAGGATGATCTTGTCCTGGGTCAGGGTGCCGGTCTTGTCGGTGCACAGCACGTCCATCGAACCGAAGTTCTGGATCGCGTTGAGGCGCTTGACCACCACCTTGCGCTTGGCCATGGCGGTTGCACCCTTGGCCAGGTTGGCGCTGACGATCATCGGCAGCATTTCCGGGGTGAGGCCTACCGCCACTGCCAGGGCGAACAGCAACGCGTCGCTCCAGTCACCCTTGGAGAAGCCGTTGAGGAAGAACACGATCGGCGTCATTACCAGCATGAAGCGGATCAACAGCCAGCTGACGCTGTTCACCCCGCGGTCAAATGCGGTTTGCACCCGGGAGCCGACAATCGCCTTGGCCAACGAGCCAAAGTAGGTACGCGGGCCGGTGGCAACCACCACGGCTTTCGCCCGGCCGCTGACCACGTTGGTGCCCATGAAACAGATGTTCGGCAGGTCCAGCAGGTTGCCCTGGTCGGCCGCCGTGGACGTGGCGGATTTTTGCGTCACATCCCCGAGGGTGTCGTACTTCTCTACCGGCAAGGCTTCGCCGGTCAGCACGGCCTGGCTGATGAACAGGTCACGGGACTCGATCAGGCGGATGTCGGCCGGGATCATGTCGCCGGCAGACAGTTGCACGATATCGCCGGCCACCAGGTCGCGCATCGGCACTTCCCGCAGGGTCGGCTTGGAGCCCACTTGCTCGCGGCGCAACACCGTGGCGGTGGTACGCACCATGGCCTTCAAGGCCTCGGCGGACTTGGCCGAACGATGCTCCTGCCAGAAGCGCAGTAGGCTGCTGAGCATGACCATGGTCATGATAATGATGACCTTGGTCAGGTCGGCTTCTTCACCGGCCTGCAGTGGCAGCCAGTAGTCAGTGAAGAAACTGATGGCGCCGAGGGTCAGCAGCACATAGATGAACGGGTTGTTCAGGGCCTGGAGGAATTGCACGATGGCGTGAGGCGGCTTGTCGTGGGCCACCTCGTTGTAGCCTTCACGTTGCAGGCGAGCAGAGGCATCCAGTTCGGTCAGGCCATCCTTGGTTGCCCGGACATTGGCGAGGGTTGCCGAGAGGCCGTTCTGGGCTTCGCGGGCGGCACGCATCGACAGCTTGGTGTCGGTATCCGTGCCGTTTTTCTTGTGCAGTTTCGGGTTTTTTACTGCGCTCATTGTGTGTACTCCTGTCGCCAATTTTTCGACAAAACATACCCGGTACTTACCTGATGACAGGCGAGCGAAAGCATGCCGAGTCGCTGACTTCGCGATCGGTTTAAATAAGGTGTTGGGTAACTTTCTATGGGCCCGCTAACAGCGCGTTAGTTAACTAGCGCGCAGCGGGCTACTACTGGCTTCGTCCATAGAGAACTCCAGCTAATCAATTAACGGATAATCAGGAAGTTGCTGTTTCCAGCTGGCTTATGCCGCGCGAGCGTCCACGTAGAGGCTCAGCATCAGGCTCGCTTGCGCGACCAGGCTGGAAACGTCCCGTCTCTGTGGGTCTTGAGGGTCGGCGTGATCCCATTGCTGGACCAGGTGGCCGGTGGTGGGGCAGATACGCCAGTGTGCCCGGGGAGTCGGGCACACGCGGGGGGATGAGGTCACAAAGGTGCTGCGGGTAGGGGAAAAGCCTACGGGCTCGCGGCACAATTTGGCGCGCAGGGCGTTAGCCAGCGTACGTAGATCAGGTAAAACAATCAGTTGAAAGGTCATAACACACCTCGGGACCGGACTGGCATCCGGTGAGGCAGTTACGTTGGAGCGTCAGGCTCTAGCGCAGCTTACTCGGCCGGAAAGGCGAGTCCCGTCATTTTTTCTGGGTTTGGCGCCCGATTCGCCGCATTCACGGTGATCGGACAACGACTAGATACTGTGTCCATTGGCTTCTTTTGTGAGGTTGAAAAATGGCCCTGAGTTGCAGGCACGGGGAATTTACTCAGGCAGTTGCCGGATGTCAACGTTTAATGACTTAAATTGTTACTGGTTCAGAGTTTGTTCAGATAGAAGGTTGGGGAAGTTGCAACATCAAGTGTGCTTATTGATAAGTGGCCGGTGTGTGGAAGGTAGGTGAAGTAACAATAGCCGGATAACTTATGCGGGGTTCCGAAGCCTGCGTTCGGCCAGCGTGGTTTAACGGGGCGCCCAAGATCAACAGCAAGAGCACAGCGGCCTACCGGCCGGCTTGAGTGTTGTAGAGCAAAAGCCAAATCAAAAGCTAAAGCGGGCACGGTCCAAATGTGGGAGCGGGCTTGCTCGCGAAGGTCGTTAACG
>NZ_AKVH01000097.1:0-144015 GCF_000278565.1 Pseudomonas sp. Ag1 | reverse complement strand
GTCGTTAACGATGACGTGGGTATCCTGATTCAACGTGGCGCTCTCAGGTTTTTCGCGAGCAAGCCCGCTCCCACATAAAGCGGCGGAGGCAGCTCCCTTTACTTACTTTGGGCTGGGCCGGCATTCCGGCTTTTCCAAAGTGACTCGCTGTAAGAGCGAAACCATAAGTCGCCGTTACCCAAATAACGGATATACCCCCCAAAAAAGCTACCCCCCACAATTCCCACCAATCACCTCCCCCGCAAACGCCTTACGCACAAACGGCGTCGAGTCCACGAGCGAACCATTGACCGTAGCGGAGTGATCCAGCTCAGGATAAAAATGCCATTCAATCCGGTCCCCGACCTTGCACGCATCCCTGACCAGCGCCTTTTGCCCAGGCACAAACACATCCTGATCCCGCCCCCCCGTACCGACAAAAACCGGAATATCCGTCTTCAACGTCGGATACGCCGACTCACGATAAACCTTGTCGAGCGCCTCTTTCGGCGACCGCTTGAAACTGTCATTGAAGCTGAGCCCATCAGCCATCACCCGCTGCTCAATGGCATGCAAACAATCCCGCCGGCTGCTCTCAAACGCAGGCACTGCACGCTCGCTCAAGTAATCCGCAGCCACAAACCCAGGATCAAACAACGTGACAGTACTCAGCCGCAGCAAGTTATAGGCAAAGGTCGGCACCACCGAACTGCGGGCCTTTTCCAACTCGGCACCGTCTCCCGTTTTATGGGCAGCCGCGTAAGGCGTACCGGTCGCCACCACCCCCACGATATCCAACTCGGGCGCATAGTCTTTCGCATAGACCGCCGTGGCAAACGCAGCACGGCCACCCTGTGACTGCCCAAACACCACCACACGTTTGGAGAGTTCGAAACCACCCGCCCCTACCGCGCGAATGCTGTCGAGCACCCCATAGGCCAGCGGACTGGTCAGCCCATACGGATGCAGGCCAGGCGTCCCAAGCCCCTGGTAATCGGTAGCGACAATCGCGTAGCCCTGAGCCAGCCAATAATTGAGATAGCGCGTATCCCGAGGGCTGCGACCGGCGAACGACGGCGCGCAGATATCGGCACTCCCCACCGTGCCGTGGGCCCACGCCATCAGCGGCCAGCCACCCGGTGGCGGTGTGCCCTTGGGCAGGAACAGCGCACCGGAAACGACAATCCGTTTATGGGTATCGAGACCGTCGGTGGACGTGTACAGGATGCGAATATTCTGCCCCGCCTCGGCCAGGCTTTGCTGTTCGGTCAACGGCTCGCTGCGCAGCATCCGCCCGGGTGACGCGGGCACCTTGTCCGCCCAGGTATAGAACACGGGAACACCACCATCACCGACGGGCGTTTGCGCAGCACTCACACCACTGCATCCCCCCAGCAACACCGCCAACGCAAGCGATAACCGACGCGACATCACCAGCCCTCTTTCAACATCCGCAATTCAAGGTACTGCAACAACATGATGGTCTTGCCGTCGACGATCTCGGCACTGTCCACCATACCCAGGGCCTCCTCGAATCCCAACTCCAGCACTTCGATATCCTCACCTTCATCCTCCAGCCCGCCGCCATCACTGACTCGGTCGCCAGGCTGATATTCGCCGATGAAAAAGTGAATGCGCTCGGTCACCGAGCCCGGGCTCATGAAGGCCGAATAGATCTTTTCTACATGACCCACACGGTAGCCCGTCTCTTCTTCCGCCTCCAGGCGAATGCGTTCCTCGGGGCTGGCATTGTCCAGCAGGCCGGCAGCAGACTCGATCAGGTAACCGTGGTAGCCGTTAACGTAGGTAGGCATGCGGAACTGGCGAATCAGCAACACCGTGCGCCGCTCGCGGTTGTACAGCAGGATCGTCGCGCCATTGCCCCGGTCATAGATCTCCCGGGTCTGGGACTGCCAACTGCCGTCGCGGCGGCGCAGGTCAAAGGTGTACTTTTTCAGCACATACCAATTATCCGAGAGCAGTTCTTCGGCGTGGATGCGGACGGGACTGTTTTCCATGGCAGGACCTTTTTGTCTTGTGTTATTCAGCATGTCGTGCAAAATCGTGCACAGTCAAGAAAAAACGTGCAGGAAGCTTCCGATGCTGACCCAACAACGTAAACAACACCTGCTGGATACGCTGCGCCGCGACGGCCGGCTGATTGCCAAGGAGTTGAGCCAGGCACTGGAGGTTTCCGAGGACACGATTCGGCGTGACCTGCGGGAAATGGCCAAGGAAGGTTTGCTGCTGCGGGTGCACGGCGGCGCCTTGCCGGCATCCCCCGCGATGGCTGATTTTTCGGTTCGGGAACACTTGGTACCCGAGGAAAAAATCGCCATTGGCCGGACGGCTGCGCAACTTGTGCAGCCCGGCCAGGTGGTGTTTATCGATGGCGGTACCACGTGCCTGCAACTGGCCCATCACTTGCCGGCGGACCTGAATGCCACCGTGGTCACCCACAGCCCGTCGATTGCCATGGCCCTGGTGGATCATCCGCAGATTGAAGTGATCATGCTCGGCGGGCGGCTGTTTCGCCACTCACTGGTGGGGGTGGGGGCGGCCACGCTGGAGGCTATCGGCCGGGTCAATGCCGACCTGTATTTCATGGGGGTGTGCAGCGTGCACCCGAATGCCGGCCTGTCTACCGGCGATTATGAAGAGGCAGTGGTCAAGCGCGCGTTGTGTCACGCGGCCGCAGAAACCATCGTGCTGGCCACCTCGGAAAAGCTCAACACCGCGTCGCCCTACCAGGTGGTGGAGCTGGCACACGTCAGCGCGATCGTCGCATTGGCCAGTACGCCGCGTGCCCTGCTGCAACCCTATGAAGCTCAGGGCCTGACGCTTTACCTGGCGTGACCGTCAACAGTCCTTGATGGCTTGCCATGACGCGGCGACTTGCACAGCGTCCGAGGCGTTGACCCGCGCCAGGTCAACCGGATACTCGACCCCCGGATTTTCCGCGAACCGCGTGGCGGTGAACTGGCCGTTGCTGGCACGCAGGATATAGCCGCTGTCCTGGCACGCTGCCGAAGCCAGGAAGATCACCCCAGGCGTGACCCATTCCGGCTTGAGGTTGTACGGCTCGCCGGTCACGCCCCACATGCGGGTCTTGGCCACAGGTGAAATGGCATTGACCAGGATCCCGGCCTCCGCCCCTTCCCCGCTCAAGGCATTCATGATCCCCAGTTGCGCCATCTTCCCCGCGCTGTAGGCCGCCAGGCCCGGCTGGACGTAGCGCGTGTACATCGCACGGTCGGAGGTGGTCAGCACAATGCGGGGTGCGGCAGATCGCGTGAGGTGCTGCCACGCGTGTTTGCACAGCCAGATCGGTGCATAGACATTGACGTCCATGGCCCGCCGGATGAAAGCCTCGTCGGCGGCCTCGATGGGCTGATAGCCGACCCAGCCAGCATTGTGGATCAGGATATCGAGCTGCCCGAAATGCGTGATGGCGCACTCGATCAGCGCTCGACACCCCGCTTCGCCGGACAGGTCACCCGCGTGGCCAACCACCCGCAGGCCTTCACCCTGCAGCGCCAGCGCGGCCGCCTGTACCACCTGGGGATCAGCCCCACCGCCGAGGGTGTCGGCACCGATATCACTGATTACCACCTGCGCGCCGAGTCGCGCCAACTCGCGCGCATAGCTGAACCCCAAGCCACGGGCGGCACCGGTCACGATTGCGGTTTTACCTGTAAAGTCCATCGTCGCGTTCTCCTGATAGGCACTCCACCCTAACAACCCGTGGCCGTCCTGTTTAATACTGAAAAACAGCGATATTGATACCTGCGCCGTATCAAGCCCCACACCGCCATCTACCTGAAGGAACAGCCCAGATGATCGAAACCCGCCTGTTGCGCCAGTTCGTTGCCGTTGCCGAAGCGCTGCACTTTCACCAGGCCGCGGAGCGCCTGCATATGGCGCAGCCAGCGTTGAGCCAGGCGATCAATCGCCTGGAGGCAAAGTTGGGGTTTGCCCTGCTGCAGCGTGACCGTCGTGGCGTGAAGCTGCTGCCAGCCGGGGCGGCGTTTCTTCAGACGGCCTACACCGTCCTCGGGCAATTGCAGCAAGGCATTGAGCAAGCCCGGCAGGTGTCCCAGGGAACCGCCGGCACGCTCACCATCACCTCGGTGTCGATCACCGGCTATCCGTGGTTGCTGGATACCCTCAGGCATTTTCGCCTGGCGTTCCCCAGGGTTCAGTTGGTGATCAAGGAAATGCCCTCTGCCAACCAGGCCAAGGCCTTGTTGAGTGGTGATACCGATATCGCTTTTTTGCGCTACCTGCCAGGCCAGGCAGATAACATCGAATCCCGGCTGCTGCTGGATGAACCGATCCTGCTGGCGCTGCCCGCAGACCATCCGAATGCGGATGACGCCGCTATCGAGCTGAAGGACTTTGCCGGCGCCGATTTTGTGTTCACGCCCCAGGCATTGGGCAGTGGCTATCACCACCAGTTGATCGCTTTATGCGAGGCCGCGGGCTTCTCTCCAAGAGTGGTCCAGGAAGCCGATCAATTACCCACCCTGATTGGCCTGGTGGCGTGCGGGTTTGGTGTGGCGCTGGTGCCGCAGTCCATTGCCCGTTCGATGCCCCGTGACAAAGTGGCGTTTGTGCCCCTCGCCGCCGCGCCCTCCAGCATCGGGCTCTACCTCAACTGGAACACCAGCCATTCTTCCCCCTTGGCCGGGCACTTCTTTTCTCTGCTGGACGAGGCGATGTAATACTTTGCAAGCAATGTCCGGTGACGACCGTCTGAATATTTCCTGCGCGGCCAGGGCATCTGTTAAAACCCGTGCTTCGCCTGTGTCCTGGAACCTTCATGTCTTCACGTTTTCTGTCCCGTCTCGGCCTGCGCTGGTTTCCCCTGCTGTGCATGGCCGCCCTGATCATCGGCCTGCCCGTGGGTTGCGCCGTGCTGCAACACAAGGAACGCGAGTTGCTGTTTCGCGTGGAGCCGGGCACTGCCAGCTGGTACAGCGGGTTGCCGCGTGATGTGCAGGAATTCGACCTGAAACCCGCGAGTTTCAAGGCAGGGCAGAATATTCATGGCTGGTGGTGGCCAGCGGCACAGAAGGACGCGCCGGCAATTCTCTACCTGCACGGCGTGCGCTGGAACCTCACTGGCCAACTGTTTCGCATCGAACAGCTGCGGGCCCTGGGTTTTTCCGTACTGGCCATCGACTACCGCGGCTTCGGCCAGAGTCGAGGCGACCTGCCGTCGGAAACCAGCGTGTACGAAGACGCGCGCATTGCCTGGGAACGCTTCCAGGTGCTGCAACCCGATCCTGCCAAGCGCCTCATCTACGGGCACTCCCTGGGTGGCGCGGTGGCCATCGACCTCGCGGTGGAACTGGGCAAGCAGGCAGCGAACAATCAGGTGCCGCCGCCAGTGCGCGGACTGGTCATCGAGTCCACCTTTACCTCCCTGGCAGATGTGGCCACGGCAGTAGCCAATACGTCATTGCCGGTGCGCTGGCTGCTGTCGCAGAAGTTCGATTCCATTGACAAGATCGCTGATATCCACATGCCGCTGCTGGTGGTTCACGGGCTCGCCGATGCCTTCGTGCCACCGCGCTTCAGCCAGCAACTGTTTGACGCCGCCCAACAGCCGAAACACCTGTTGCTGGTACCCGGTGCCACTCATAACGACAGCATGCGACTGGCCGGCAGCAGTTATCGCCAGGCGTTGGACAGCCTGATGCAATCGAAGCGCGCCACTCAGGTTGCCGGGCCCTCCACCGGGCGCCCAAACGACTCGTAAATCTGCATTTCGGCACCGGTTTCGCCGGTGCCTGTCAAGGCGCAAAGCCTGCCCATACTGGCCATAAACAGTGACTGATCAAATATTAACCGCAGGTTAAATCGCCATACCCGCCGGGCTCAAGCGAAGTTATCCACAGAGATACCCACGGTTTTCGTGGACAACTCTTTTTACTTTTTTACGATTATTTTGCTCGGTAATGCCCTGCTGGAAAGCTTGGCGGCAGCAAAATCTCCTGCATCACTTCGCGAATCGAAACATGGGGTTCGGTACCGGACCGGGTGTGGTTTTTCCATGGTGCTCAGCTCACTCGGCAGGGCATCACCGACACCCCAACCCATTGCGTTTGCGCCTAATGCTGATTAATCTCGCATAAACACGCATCAACGAGCAAAAACATGCATAACAGCCATGCTGCCATCGACCTGCCCTCCCTGCGCAAACAGAAAATCCTGTTGCTGCTGGAGCGCGACGGTAAAGTCACTGCCTCGGAGTTGGTGGAGCATTTCGCCGTTTCCCAGGACACCATTCGCCGCGACCTTGGCGAACTCGCCTCCGCCGGTCTGCTGCAACGCGTGCATGGAGGTGCGCTGCCACGGCCCAAGGACACCGGCAAGGATTTCTTCACCCGGTTTGGCGAAACCACCGCGACCAAACGCCACCTGGCGCAACTCGCCGCCGATCGCGTGGAGGACGGCCAGATCGTGCTGTTCGACTCCGGTACCACCACCCTGCAAATCGCCCAGTCACTACCGCATTCCATCAAGCTGACCGCCGTCACGCACTCACCGATGATTGCCATCGCGTTGTCCGAACATCCCAATGTGACGGTGATCCTTGCCGGTGGCCAACTCAGCCCGGTGACCATGGCCGCCAGCGGGCATGAAGCATTGCGGCTGATCCAGGGCATCAAGGCCGACCTGCTGTTCACGGGCGTGTGCGCACTGCATCCACAGGTCGGTATCAGCTCGTTGCACTTCGAGGAAGTGGCGGTGAAACAGGCTATGCTCGACAGCGCCTCCCACGTGGTGGCAGTCACCCTGGCCGACAAGCTGGGCGCCGTGGAGCCATTTGTGGTGGCACCGTGCAGCCGCATTCATACCCTGATTACCGAGTGGCACGTGCCGCCGGGCAGCGTCGAGGCTTATGAATGCCTGGGGCTGGAGGTGATGCAAGTGGATGCCTGAGGGGCAAGCATCGCTTGAAGGGCAAGCGCATCGACCAGCGCATGACCGCTGGCCGTATTATCGAAAATACACCAGGTCGGAATGCCCTCCTCCAGGGAGGCTCTCAATACCTCGGCCAGCGCGCACAAACGCTCGGTTTCGTAAGCGCTGTGATAGATACGCGGCGAACCATGCAGGCGCCAATAACGCACACCTTGCCAGCCTTTCGGTGCATCCCCATCAGCGATCACCGGCGGGTCGGCGGCGACCCGTCCTATCTGGTAATCCCGCAAAAGCCCGTCGGCCTGCACCCAGCTGGCGTGCCGTGGCTCAAGCACCACAGGCCCAGGGAAGCGTTGACGCAAGGCTGTGAAAAAGCCGCCGGCAATGATCGGGTCGTAGCTTAAAGAAGGCGGCAATTGCACCAGCAGGCAGCCCAGGCGGTCGCCCAATTGCAGGCACTGTGCAAGGAACTCATCCAATGCCGTATCGCAGTCACGCAGACGTAATTCATGGGTGATGTGCCGTGGCACCTTGACCGAAAAACCAAAGCCCGACGGCACTGACTGCGCCCATCGTGCGTAGGTCTGCGGGCGATGGGGGCGGTAGAAGGAGCTGTTGATTTCAACCGCATTCAAGCACGCGGCATAACGTTGCAGATGAGTGCCCTGCCGGGGAAATCTTGGCCATTGCTCACGAGGCAGGCTCCAACCTGCACAACCGAGAAAAATCGGCATCAGAACAACACCGACGCCGCATCCCTCATGAAAATCTCCACCGTCTTCGGCCCGACGCCCTCGAACGCATTCAAGCGTTTTTCAAACTCCCCACGGTCGGCACTGGCATCGTGGATATGGCTGATCTTGCCCGCGTACTCCGCATTCAACTTGCTGCTGAGGTCGAGCAGGCGTTGCGCGGTGCTTTCGTCGTAACGCACGTAATGCGCCTCACCGAGCATGGCCACCAGTTCGCGAGAGGTGCAGTGTTGCAGTTTGCGCGGGGTGTCCCGGCCATGCTTCACCACAATCACCTGATAGGCCTGCGCCGCGATCTGCGCCTGAATGCGCTTGCCCATCAGGAAGCTGGCGACAAACCACTTGAACAGTGCGTTGTCATCACCGGGCTTGAGCTCAATACCCAGTTCCCCGGCGCTGATGGATCGCCCCATGACTGCCTCCGTTCTTCACTGACCCAGCTTGCGCTCGGCCTTGGCAGCTTGCTCGTTGATCTGGTCGGTTTGCCGTTGTGTGTCCTTGATGGACGTCGGCGTGATCACCTTATCGATGGTTTCTGTCTTGGGATTGGGACGCTGTAAAGAGCTGTCCTGGTCGGCAGCCTGGCGACCTTTCTGCGCCTGTTCAGAGCTGATCGCATCAGGGGTTTTGTCGGCGGTTTTTTCAGTGCCCATGGGGATTCTCCTGCGGTTCAAAGGCCAGGCTCCAGCGCGGAGCCGTTATGCAGCAGAGCCCAAGGTTTTTCGATAGTTCAAGGAAATTGCCTCGGGTGCATGCACCGAAAAATAGAGCAAATTAATTTAAACCTTTTGCGCTGGGCCCCCCTCAACAGTCAGGTAACGGCATCGCGCCACTCTTCAGGAGAAGCATCATGAAGCACTTGCTGATGAAACAAATGGGACTGACCTTCGCGCTGGCCGCGGGCTCGATGGGTGTGGCCATGGCCGCCACTTCCAATGACTTCGTTGAGGCCGCAGCCCAGGGCGGCATCACCGAAGTAGAAGCCGGCAAACTGGCGCTGGAAAAGAGCGGTGCCGCTGATATCAAGGCGTTTGCCCAGCACATGATCACCGACCACACCAAGGCCAACCAGGAGCTGACGGCCCTGGCGACGAAGCTCGACATCAAGGTGCCCGACGATGCCAGCCTCACCGACAAGGCCAAGAAAATGATCCTGGAAATCCGTGAAGAGTCCTTTGACAAGGCTTACGCCGACAACCAGGTAAAGGCCCACGAAGACACCGTGGCCCTGTTCAAAAAAGAAGCCGCCTCCTCGGATAACGCCGAACTGAAGGCTTTTGCCGAGAAGACCCTGCCGACTCTCGAAACCCATCTGAAGATGGCCAAGGAGTTGCAGTCCCAGCACGCCAATTAATCATTGACCCACTCAGGAGACACTCGACCATGAGTTCGCAACTGCACGGCAAGAAGATTCTGATCATCACCTCCAACACCGGTATCGAGCGCGACGAGTTGCTCAAGCCGCTGGAAGCCCTGCGTGGTTTCGGCGCCACGGTGACCCACGGTTCCAGCAAAGGTGGCAGCACCCAGACCTTTCTCAAGGACACCGAGAAAGACAGGACGGTAGAGTCCGACGCCAAGCTCTCGGACCTGCACGGCAGTGACTTCGATGCACTGGTCATCCCCGGGGGCACCGTCAATGCCGACACCCTGCGCCAGGACGCCGATGCACTGCGGCTGATCAACGACTTCGTCAAGGCCGGGAAAACCGTAGCCGCCATCTGCCATGGCCCTTGGGCCCTGATTGATGCCGGCGTGATCGGCGGCAAGACCCTCACCTCCTACAAAAGCGTGCGCACTGACCTGGTCAATGCCGGCGCAGCAAACTGGGTGGATACGCAGGTGAAGGAATGCCCGGCCAATGGCTGGACCCTGATAACCTCGCGCACGCCCGACGATTTGCCGGCGTTCAACGAGGCCATTGCCAAGACACTGGCGGCCTGACGCCCGCCAATGCAAACAGGCGCCCTCGGGCGCCTGTTTTTTTCGATTCTGTCTTAGCCTTTGCCATGCTCAGTGGCATGTGTCGCCCGGTTCACACCCTTGGGTCCAAACAGCGCCCAGAGGATCAGCCCCAACAGCGGCATGAAGATCAGTACCACCAGCCATAAACCCTTGGTCTCCCAGCCACTGCCACTGCGCAGAACGCTGTTGATCGCCCACAGTTCCAGCAGCACCAGAATCACCGCCAAGCCAATCCAGACATATTCGATTTGCATGATTCATCCTCCTGAGGTCGTATGCGTTAGGTCAAGCAACGCGCCCGAGGGTTCATTAAAATTGCAACGGATGGCTCTCGCCCAACGGTTGCGGCACACGGGCCGTAACCTTCTAGACTCAAATGGACACTACCTTTTACCCCTCGGAGGCCCGGGATGACCGAGCACATCATCCACTTTCACTGCCAGATCGATCAGGGCACTACCGAGCGCTTTCGTGATTGCTGCCTGGACGCGATCGATCAAGGCGCCAGTTCGTTGCTGTTGAACCTGTCGACCACCGGCGGCAGCACCAATTTCGGTTTTACCCTCTACACCTTCCTCAAGTCCCTGCCGGTGCCGCTGTGTGCGATCAATGCGGGCAATATCGAGTCCATGGGCATCATCATGTTCCTGGCGGCAAACCGCCGGATCACCACGCCACACTCGCGCTTCCTGATCCATCCGATGAACTGGTATTTCAACCAGAACTCGGTAGACCACCAGCGCCTGCGGGAATACCTGTCGAGCCTGGACAACGACCTGGCGCGCTACGTGAAAATCTACGAACTGGAAACCGCCAGCGCCGAAACCCACCTGGATATTTTCAAGTGCCTCTCGGCCGAGGAAAAAGTCATCGCCGCCCACGAGTCACTGGCCTACGGGATTGCCCATGAGGTCGAGCAGATCGTGTTTGCCGACGACATCAAGCACTGGAAAGTCAGCGGCGGCTAGGCATTGTTTAATGCATGCAAGCCACCACTCGACCGTGCAACCTGCACGACCAGAGCCGCTTTTTATCACACATAACCTATTGTTTTATAAGCAGATAAATATTTTGTTCAACTTGGTACAACTCATGCTGTAGAGGTCTGCACAGGCGGGCAATTCGACCCGCCCTTTCGCTACCCGTGAGGTGTCACCCATGAATGCCATTGATCTTCTCAAGGCCGACCACGAACGCGTCAAAGCCATCCTGAATCAACTCAGTGAATCAACCGAGCGCGGCGTAAAGAAGCGCACTGAGCTCCTGGCCAAGCTGGAAATGGAAATCAGCCTCCACACCCGCCTTGAGGAAGAAATCCTCTACCCGGCTTTTCGCAAGGCCGGCGGCAAGGATCAGGAAATCATGTACCACGAGGCCAAGGAAGAACATCGCACTGTCGACTCCCTCGTCCTTCCGGACCTGAAGCAGACTTCGCCCTCCACCACCGAGTTTTCCGGCCGGGTGAAAGTCGTCAAGGAACTGTTGGAACACCACATCGAGGAAGAAGAAAGCGAGATGTTCCCGCAGGCCAGGAAGCTGCTGGGCAAGGCATTGCTGGAAGAGCTGGGCGCGGAGATGGAAGCGATGAAAGCCGCGCACAAGAAAGCACCCGGCGCGAAGCCAATGGCGGCTTGATGTCCATTCGTCGCATGCCTGGAAACTATTTCAAACTTTGAATTGGCTGGAGGATTCCCAATTAGGCAACACCATTGATTCGCTCATCATTGAGGGTTTTCAAAATGGCTAATAGTGGAAAAAATACCCCAGGTGCTGGTCACAAAGACCAGAAAGACACAAACCGTAAAAGCGGCGGCCAGGGTTCAGGCGGCAACTTCGCCAATGACCGCGAGAAGGCTTCTGAAGCGGGCAAAAAAGGCGGGGCTCATGGCCACGCCCCAGGCTCCAAGAAGTCTTGATTGAGGCGTCGCCGAAGCCCGGATGTGGCCGGGCTTCGGTCCCAATCGCCAAGAGGGATTGAGTCATGAAGACCAGCATTTCCCAAAGGATCGTACTCGCCGCCAGCTTGACGCTCGTTCTGTATGCCCCCGCCTACGCAGCCTTCGGCGACAACACTGCCCCCGAGGCGCCCGCCCTGAGCGGCAACAGCGCTCCTGGCTCGGCACTGCCGCCCGGCACCTATCCCAGCAGCCCGTCCGGGGCTGACAGCAGTGGCAACAAGGACGCTGAAACGAACGCACCTGCACCGTCTAAAACCGTGAAGAGCACGCGCCATAAAGGCACCTCGACCCAGCATCCCGGTACCAAGACCGGCAAAAAGGCCGTGCCAGAATCGGGCAGTTGACCGATTAGTTCTCGCTGGGGCCGCCGATAAAGTCCAGGCGCAGGTTCATCCACTGCCGAACGATTTCCCGGGCTGCTTGCCTGGCATCAGCAGCAGAGAAGCCGCGCTCGCGTTGCAGCCAGTCACTCGTCGCTTGCCGTGCGGGCTCAATGGCGGCCAGCGCTTGCTGGCGTTGCCTGGCAGGCCACTGTTTATCCGCGCCCCAGTTGCGCAGGGCTGATTCCGGGTCCTGGGCCTGCGCTGCGGTGCCTGGCTGGAGAAACAGCCGAGGCGACGCGGTGGCCTTGAGGGAAAGCGTGTTCCAGTCGGCGTAGCTGGCAAAGCGGATGGTGCCTTCGTTCTGCGATGCAGTGGACAAAGGCTCGGTAAACGAATCGTCCAGCCGCTTCCAGGCCGGCTGTGCAAACAGATCACCCTGAGGGGCACAAATCGGCGCAAAGCTGTCGCGGGTGGAGCCGTACAACGACCCGAACGACTCATACGCGACCTCACCCTGCCGGCTGAAAACGAAACAGTGCACATACGGGCGTTGGTCGGCGTACATCTCATACTGTTGGCGCTCGATCATCATGCGCAGCAAGGTCAACATCACCCGGTCACGGCTGACAGCAGGATCATTCTGCAGGTCCTGCCAGATCGACCAGGGAAAACTGTCTTCCTTGAGTGCTATGAGAACCTGCTTGCGATTCTCCTCTGCCTCATTCTCCGTAACGCCACTGTCAGGTTCAAAACGCTGCAGGTAGACCAGCCAGGCGGCGGCCAGATCGTTCATCGGGTAGCGCCGAAGCCCTTCAGCTGCCTGGGCCGGATGGTACGGAATACTGGCAATGATTGCGTCAAGGGCTGCGGTGTCTTTGTGGGTGATGGTTCCCACCTCGACCACTCTCTGGCTCAGTTGGGATTGCAGGCAGCCGGGCAATTGTTCGGGGGTACCGGCACATGCGTTGCGAGTCTGCAACCACGTGCGCTGGCCACGGCGCAATTCGTCGCGCTGGTCGGGTGCCAGTTTGGCCATTGCCTGGCTGTAGTACAGGCCCAGCGTAGTGTCGAGTTCGCTTAATTCAGGGCTGGCGCAAATAGCCTTTTCCACCGTGGTGGAGGCCTTTTTACAATCAAAGGACGCGCCACTGGCAGGCATCCCCGCGCCCATCAGCACGCCAGTGAGCAACAACATTGGATAGGCAGAATGAATACGGCGGGCCATGGCTTTCCTAGGGTGAGTTCCTTTCAAGGCGCTTATTGTGCCGACGCGATTGCCAATGTCCAGTCTGTCGGCACTGTCCTACGAAGCACTCGCCATGGAAGGGCGATCACTTGCCAGCTCACGCTCAATCTGTTCGATGCTCGGCAGGCTGGTTTGCAGCTCTGCAGGCAGTGATTCCACCAGTTGATACTCGGCAACACCAATGGGGCGCGAACTGTCACGCAGGGCGTATTCGGCCACTACTTCGTTCTTGCTCTTGCACAGCAGCAGGCCGATGGTGGGGCTGTCCTGTGGGTGCTTGAGCTGGGCGTCTACCGCCGCGAGGTAAAAGCCCAACTGCCCCAGATGGTCGGGTTTGAATTTGCCGGCCTTGAGTTCGATGACCACGTAGCACCTCAGCTTGAGGTGATAAAACAGCAGGTCGACGAAAAACTCCTCGCCTCCCACGTCCAGCAACACCTGCCGACCCACGAAGGCAAAACCGGCGCCCAGCTCCAGGAGAAAATCGGTGACATGTTTGACCAGGGCGTTTTCGATTTCACGTTCCTGCGCGTCAAGGGTCAGGCCGAGGAAGTCGAAACGGTAAGGATCCTTAAGCGATTCGCGAGCCAGGTCGGATTGCGCCTTGGGCAGCAGCCCCTCGAAGTTGCTGACCGCATTGCCGCTGCGCTCCAGCAGGCGACCCTCGATTTGCATCACCAGGATGTTGCGCGACCAGTTGTGCTCGATGGCCTGGGCAATGTACCAGCGACGGGTTTCGGGCCCGGGCAGCCTGTCCAGCAACACCAGGTTATGGCCCCAGGGCAATTGTGCAGCAGCCTGTTGCACAAATTCGGAGTCCGGCCACGCCTCCGCAAATGCGCGCATGTACTTCAGGTTACGCGGCGAGAAACCCTTCATTTCCGGAAACGCCGAACGCAAATCCTGCGCCAGCCGCTCAATCACCTTGCTCCCCCAGCCCTGCCGCGCTTGCCGGGTCAGAATATCCTGGCCGATTTGCCAGTACAGCAACACCAGCTCGCGGTTTACCGCCAGGGTGGCGCGTTGCTGGGCGGAGTGGATTCGCCCCTTGAGGTCGGTCAGCCAGTCGCTGTATCCCTCGGGTGGTGTGGTCAGGCTATCGGGGGTCTCACGCATTCCTTTCTCCCTCATGGGTTCGGCAGGCGGTCGATGGTAGCGAGGGGACAATCCGGAATGGGCCAGCAGAATGCTTTCGATACAAATCAACGGGAACCGTACCTTCACGCGGATCAAGGGGTGCCCCAACGTGCGTGCTGTGGTCAAATGGCCCAGTCACTTCCACGGTTATTCCCGATCTATGAACGCCACACCCACCGACGACAGCCAGGCATCCACCGGGGACCGCATCCTGTTCCTGCTCAAGACCCGTGGCCCACTGAAAACCACGGACCTGGCTGCGCTGCTGGACATCACCTCCGAAGCCGCCCGCCAGCAAATCCAGAAGTTGCAGGTCGCGGAGTTGATCGTCGGCGTATCAGCCCCCATCTCGGGTGCCGGTCGGCCATCCTTGAAGTGGACCCTGACCGAGACCGCCCAGAGCAAATTCCCGGATTCCCATAGCGTGCTGACCTTGCACCTGATCGAGTCCATCGAAGGGATTTTTGGCAGTGAAGGCGTGGAAAAAGTCATCGCCAGCATGGAGGCGACCGCCAAGCACGAATACATCCAGGCCTGCTCCGCCGCATCGAGCTTGCAGGAGAAAGTCGCGATCCTGGTGCAGATTCGTGAGCGCGCCGGGTACATGGCGCAGATGGAGCCGCTGGGCGAAGGCTGGCTACTGGTGGAAAACCACTGCCCGATCTGCGTGGCCGCCCGCAAATGCCAGGGTTTCTGCCGCTCGGAGTTGCAGATTTTCCAGGCTGCGCTGGGCGATGAGAATGTGGTGGAACGCTGCGAGCATTTGATCTCTGGGGATCGACGCTGCGCCTACAGCATCCAGCCCCGCCACCCGTAAGAAAGAGGCTGCGATGGGCTGCGCAGCAACCGTAATTCCAGCGCCGCAGTGTCCCGGATACACCAACGGTTCAGGACTCACCATTGCTGCGCAGTCCATCGCAGCCTCAGGCCGAAGTCAGGCCCATTGCAGGTTGAACAGAGCGAACGCCAACAGCGCCCAGATCGCCAGCACCAAGTGCGTCAGTTGCAAGCCCTCCTGGCGAATCCAGTAGCCAAACCACAAGCCACCCAGCAGCATCGCGAAAACGAAAGCCGAGAAGCCGCTGAGGGCGAGATTGAGCCATGGCCGCGCGGCCGAGAGGCCATCACCGAGGACCAACTGGTAGCTGCCGGTCCATGCCGCCACTGCCGCGATCACTTGCAGCGCCAACACAATCAACAGTGCCAATTGATGCAGGTGCGAAGAACGCACAGCGCGCCTCAACAGGGGTATGTCGATGGCCGGAGCCTGGTGCAGTGGCGCCATGGCCATGGTCGCGCCCACCGCACCGACCGAGCTGCGAAAGGCCTGCAAGTTGTTGATAACGGCGAGGGTCAGCCAGACACTCAAACCCAGGGCCTGAGTGATAAGGAACAGCCCTGCAGTACCTCCCGGCAACCATAGCTCGACGCTCATCCAAACCTCCTTGTCTACTGTAGGGCAAATCAGGCTCTTGGCATATAACCAAGAATACACTTGGATAATACGGTGAGCGCTTTAACTTACACAAGGCAAACTTTTAGATCCGGCAACCGTTGTTGCCCAGTGGATCGAGCGGAACCTCAAGGCACCGGCAACCACCCGCTGAACCTTCCCTGGCTATCCAGCGCGCACCAGGCGAAATCTCCGGGCAGCGGCGGCAAGTTCTGCAGCGGTACGCCGCTGCCCTGCTTCCAGTCCACCACTTGCAGGGATGAACCTTGCCAGGCCAGGACCAGGCCCCGGGCCTGGCTGGTGTCATCGCTGACCCAACGGGCTGCCGCCGCCGTCATGAACGCTTCGATGGGTTCTTCATCGATCTGCGTGCGATACACCGAACCGAGCAGCCAACGGCACACGTTTACATGGTAGGTCCAGTCCAGGGAGGGACGGTTGCGGTAAGCCCAGGTCATGAAGCTGCGAAACAGGTTCAAGCCCTCCGGCGGGTCGAGCTTGAGCAAACCGGGGCAGATGTCGAACAAGGTGTGCCAGTACGGCAGTAACCGTGCATCCAGGTGGACGAAACAGCGGGCGTTACTCGGGTATTCGACAGACGGCAACAACACATCGCCGCGCGAAGGACGGCGCGGCGCCTTGCTGACCAGACGGGCAGCGCCGGAAGGCAGGATAGAGCTCATGGAACGCACTCACACTCGTGACGATAGAACGCCTCCTGGTATCAGGAAGCCCGGGGCACACGTCAGAATGCAGGGGAAGCGCGAGGGTTGGCCGAAGGCCAGGAATACCGCGGAGGGGCCTTGTTGCGCCGCTCATGGGCCGGGCGCGGCTTTTGCCCCAGGCCCAACAGCCAGGCCAGGCAAAACAGGAAGACGATGCCCAGGGTCACGGCGGAGCACACCGGGCAGGCGAAGAAGTTCGACCAGCTGCTGGCCGTCGGATTGCCCAGGCCGGCATCCGAGGCCGGCGCCTTGGTACCCAGGCTTGAGCAGAACTGACCGCCCAGGCCATTGAGCTCAAGCCCCATCATCTGCCCATGGCCCAAACCGCAGACGAACACATTGAACAGGACGCAAAAATACAGGGTCCAGGCAATGAGTGAACGGTCCGGGCGGGAGAGTTTCATGGCGGCGACTTTACCATTCCCCCTGTAGGAACTGTCGAGCTTTAGCGAGGCTGCGATGCAGACGCCACGGTCTTGCAGGAATACCGAGGCGATCCCTTCGCAGCCTCGCTCAAGCTCGACAGCTCCCACATTTGGTCTTGCTCGGCAGGGCCTGTGACAGAACGTCGCAGATTACGCCCAGAGGCCCGGGTTGTTAGAATGCCACGCTCTCCTCGCCTGATTTAACGCTTCGTGGTACCCAGGCGCTTCACAGGATGCACAGTTGATGAGTACGTTATTCACCCGCCGCAAAGTCCTCTCCGGCATGGGATTGCTGGGCCTGGGCCTGCTGGCCGGCTGTGACAACAGCCCGAAACTGAACTTCAAGTACGGCAAGGATCTGAGCGACAAGATCATGGGCCGCACCTTCAAGCTCAAGAACACTGACGGCGAGACCGTCACCTTGAGTTCCTTCCGTGGCTTGATGCCAGTGGTGTTCTTCGGCTTCACCCAGTGCCCGGCCGTGTGCCCGACCACACTGGCGCGCATGGCCCAGGCGAAAAAACTGATGGGCCGCGACGGCAAGATCATGCAGGTGGTGTTTATCACCCTGGATCCCGAACGCGACACGCCCAAGATACTCGACGCCTACGTCAAGGCCTTCGACCCCAGCTTCCAGGCGCTGTATGGCACCCCGGAAGAAATCGCCGTGGCCGCCAAGGAATTCGGGATCTTTTATGAAAAGATCCCCGCCGGCGACAGCTACACCCTCTCCCACACCGCCACCAGCTTTGTGTTCGACACCCGGGGCACCCTGCGCCTGGGCTTGTCTGCCTCGCTTAACGCCAAAGAGTGCGCAGAAGACCTGCTCACCGTCATGGAGGTCTGCTAATGACTGCCGTTCAACACCTCAAGCGCTTCGCCCTCGGTCTCTCCCTGCTCGGCCTCGCCGCCCACGCCAGTGCACAGGCAGTGGTCACCGACGCCTGGGTACGCGCTTCGGTACCGGGCCAGCCGTCCAGCGGTGCGTTCATGACCGTCACCGCCGACAGCGACAGCAAACTGCTCAGCGTGGCTTCGCCGGTCGCCAAGACCGTGCAGATCCATGAGATGACCATGAAGGACGACGTGATGCGCATGGGCCCGGTGGATTCGGTGCCATTGCCCGCGGGCAAGGCGGTCAAGCTCGACCCGGATGGCTATCACGTGATGCTGATCGACCTCACCGCCCAGATCAAGGAGGGCGACCAGGTGCCGCTGACCGTCACCGTGGAAAATGCCAAGGGTGAAAAGCAGTCGATCGAAGTGAAGGCCCAAGCCCGTGCGTTGAATGCGACGGAAACCATGGATCACAGCAAGATGCACTAAAGCGCAGATCAAAATGTGGGAGCGGGCTTGTGTGGGAGCGGGCTTGCTCGCGAATGCGGTGTGACAGTCACCGGATACATCGACTGATCCACCGCTTTCGCGAGCAAGCCCGCTCCCACATTTAGATTTGTTGCGCCTTCAGATCAGCCTTCTTCCAGCCACAACCGCAACGGCTTGCCATCCGCCGGCCAGAAGCGGGTCTGTTCGATCGGCGAAATGTCCCAGCGCTGCACGCCCTGCAGGGCCTGGAAGAAGCGGTGCTCCTGCTCCATCAGCGCTTCGGCGCAGAGTTTGCGGGTGCTGCCGACCTTGCCGAAGCTCAGCTTGTCGCCGTCCAGGGTGTAGGGCGCAAACCAATGGTTGCAGCCACCGTTGCCATAGGCCCGGCCATCGGCGCCGAGGGTCACGGTCAGGTGGGCGTAATCCATCAGCGGCCGCTCACCGATCCATTCCACCACGTAGCTGTGATCCTGCTTGAGCTTGACCTCGTCGCTGGCGCAGCCCGCCAGGCCTGCGCCGAGCACGGCCAGCATCAGCAGGGCTTTCATTGCGCGGCCTGCTGGCATTTCGGGCAGCGGTGCTTGTCACCCAGGGTGGCCCAGCCCAACTCGGTAACCCGTGCAGTGGCGGCCGGTTGCAGCGGCTCCTTGGTCAGCTTGGTTTCCACCGCGAATTCAAACTCCAGCACGTTGTCGCAGCTGTCGCAGTTGACCTTCCAGGTGTGAATCTCCAGTTCGCCGAATTTCGGCCCCTGGGCCATGGCGACCCACTGGCCCGCCGGGCGGATGGAGTAGCGCGCATCGCCTTCGACGGTCAGGCGCATCGACAGGGTTTTGCTGCCGCGCAGGGTGACGATCAGAACGTCGCCGTTCTTGATCGAGCCACCGTTGCCGGTGACTTGATAACGGCCCGGCACCAGGGCCCGGCATTCGATCAGGGTGTGTTGCGGGCTCAGCAAGCTGAAGCGGAAATCGTGTTCGGCCATGGATCCTCCAAATAGGCGCGGCATCCTATCATGCGCCGCTACCCATCATGGCGCGGCTATGTGACCGCTGATCATCCTTCGACGAGGTTTTGCGCCTGTCCGCCGGCCCACGCCGCGATGTTGGCCAGGGTGGTGCCGGCAATCGCCCCCAGCGCCTCGCGGGTCAGGAAGGCCTGGTGCGCGGTGATGATCACATTGGGGAAGGTCAGCAGGCGCGCCAATACGTCGTCTTGCAGGGGCAGGTCCGAGCGGTCTTCGAAAAACAGCTGGGCCTCTTCTTCATACACATCCAGCCCCAGATAGCCTAGCTGGCCGTCCTTGAGCGCGTCGATCAGCGCCGGGGTGTCCACCAGGCCGCCGCGCCCGGTGTTAATGAGCATCGCGCCGGGCTGCATATGGGCGAGGCTTTGGGCGTTGATCAGGTGTTTGCTGTCCGCCGTCAGCGGGCAATGCAGGCTGATGACCTGTGACTCGCCCAGCAACTGCGGCAGGCTCACATACCGGGCGCCAAGGGCCTCGACCTGCGGATTGGGGTAGGGATCGTACGCCAGCAGCTGGCAGCCGAAGCCGGCCATGATCTTGGCGAATGTGGCGCCGATCTGCCCGGTGCCGACCACGCCGACGGTCTTGCCCACCAGGTCGAACCCGGTCAGGCCGTGCAGGCTGAAGTCACCGTCGCGGGTGCGGTTGTAGGCACGGTGCAGGCGGCGATTGAGGGCCAGGATCAACGCGACCGCATGTTCGGCCACCGCATGGGGCGAGTAGGCCGGCACCCGCACGATGGTCAGGCCCAGGCGCTTGGCGGCGGGCAGGTCGACATGGTTGTAACCGGCGGAACGCAGGGCGATCAGGCGGGTGCCGCCGCTGGCCAACTGCTCCAGCACCGGGGCGCTGAGGTCATCGTTGATAAAGGCGCAGACCACTTCGTGGTGTTCGGCCAGGGCCACGGTGTCGAGGTTCAGCCGGGCCGGCTGGAATTGCAGCTGCATGCCTTCGGGCAGCGGTTGGGCGAGAAAGCTGTCGCGGTCGTAGGTCTGGCTGCTGAAGAGGATGATGCGCATCAAATATTCCTTCTTGATGATGGAAAGCTGATTTTGTGGCGAGGGGGCTTGTCTGTGGTGAGGAAGCTTACTGTGGCGAGGAGCTTGCTGTGGCGAGGGAGCTTGCTCCCGCTGGGCTGCGCAGCGGCCCCAAAATCCTGGGAGCGCTTCGCACTCCAGCGGGAGCAAGCTCCCTCGCCACAGCAAGCCTCCCTCGCCACATTGCCCCGAAAGTTTACGCGCTGACTCGCGCCTCGCTGGCCAGCCGGGCAATCGCCATGTCCAGTTCATCCAGGGCCGGCATGGCCTTGGCGTCGTCCTGCTTGAGCAGGGTCTCGGCCCGTTGGCAGGCCGCACGCAGTTGCGGCACGCCGCAATACCGGGTGGCGCCGTGCAGGCGGTGCACCCGTTCGATCAGGGCGTTGCGGTCATTGGCGTCACGGGCGACGCGAATCGCTTCACGGTCCGCTTCCAGCGAGGCCAGCAGCATCGCGAGCATGTCTGCCGCCAGATCCGCCTTGCCGGCCGCCAGGCGCAAACCTTCTTCATGGTCCAGCACCGGCAATTGCGTGGCATGCCCGAAACTTTCGGTGCCACGGTCCGGGCCCTGGTTGCGCAGGGCCAGCCCGGTCCATTTCAACACCACCTGGGCCAGTTGCCGTTCGCTGATGGGTTTGGTCAGGTAATCATCCATGCCGCTTTGCAGCAGGGCGCGTTTTTCGTTGGCCATCGCATGGGCCGTCAGCGCGACGATGGGCAGCGGTGTGCCATGGCGTTCGCTTTCCCACGTGCGGATTGCCTCGGTGCTCTGGCGACCGTCCATCCCCGGCATCTGCACGTCCATCAGCACCAGGTCGAAGGCTTCCTGCTTCACTGCCTCGATGGCCGAGTAACCGCTTTCCACCGCCTGGACCTTGGCGCCCATGTCTTCCAGCAGGGTTTGCACCAGCAGCAGGTTGGCCGGGTTGTCGTCGACACACAGCACCCG
This sequence comes from Pseudomonas sp. Ag1, assembly GCF_000278565.1. NCBI lineage: Bacteria > Pseudomonadati > Pseudomonadota > Gammaproteobacteria > Pseudomonadales > Pseudomonadaceae > Pseudomonas > Pseudomonas sp. Ag1. The sequence goes on along the minus strand of NZ_AKVH01000097.1, from coordinate 122,780 downwards.
CGGCGCGCGGCTGGACAGGGGCTCGCCGGGTTCGCTGCGCAGCGGGCGCGGGCTGATCAGGTCGGCCAGGGCGCGACGCAGTTTGCGGGTGCACGCGGGCTTGGCCTGCAACTGGCTGTTGGGGTTGGGCACCGAGGGGTTGAACAGCAGCTGTTCGGTGGTCGGGCACAACACCAGTACCTTGCAGCCCAGGTGTTCGAGGTCCCACAGGTGCTGGTTCAAACGCTCCGGCGGAATGTCGTTGGCGGTGATGCCCAGCACGGCCAGGTCAATCGCCTGTTCGGTCTGGTGGGCGCTGGTGATGCCGTTGGTCAGGCTTTCCAGGCTGTTGAACGGGGTGACTTCCAGGCCGCAGTCTTCCAGCTGATGTTGCAGGGCCTGGCGCGCCAGCTCGTGGTTTTCCAGCACCGCCACGCGCCGGCCCAGCAGCGGCGCGGAGGGCAGGTCTTCGATATCGTCACGGGTTTTCGGCAGGTTCAGGCTGATCCAGAATTCCGAGCCTTCTCCCGGCGTGCTGTCGACGCCGATCTCACCGCCCATCTGTTCGATCAGGCGCTTGGAAATCACCAGCCCAAGGCCGGTCCCGCCGGGTTGGCGTGACAGCGAATTGTCCGCCTGGCTGAACGCCTGGAACAGCGCCCGCACATCCTGGTTCGACAGGCCGATGCCGGTGTCCTGCACGCTGATGCGCAGTTGCACGCTGTCTTCCTGTTCGTCTTCAATCATGGCGCGGGCAACGATGGTGCCTTCGCGGGTGAACTTGATCGCGTTGCTCACAAGGTTCGTGAGGATCTGCTTGAGCCGTAGCGGGTCACCCACCAAGGCGAGCGGCGTGTCGCGGTAGACCAGGCTCACCAGCTCCAGCTGTTTGGCGTGGGCGGCCGGGGCGAGGATGGTCAGGGTGTCTTGCAGCAAGTCCCGCAGGTTGAACGGGATGCTGTCGAGCACCAGCTTGCCGGCCTCGATTTTCGAGAAGTCGAGGATTTCGTTGATGATGCCCAGCAGGTTATCGGCGGATTTTTCGATGGTGCCCAGGTAATCCAGCTGGCGCGGTGACAGTTCGCTTTTCTGCAACAAATGGGTGAAACCAAGGATGCCGTTCAACGGCGTGCGGATCTCATGGCTCATGTTGGCCAGAAACTCCGACTTGATGCGGCTGGCTTCCAGGGCTTCCTTGCGGGCCAGGTCCAACTCGATGTTCTGGATCTCGATGGTTTCGAGGTTTTGCCGCACGTCTTCGGTGGCCTGGTCGATGCTGTGTTGCAATTCTTCCTGGGCGTTTTGCAGGGTCTCGGCCATGCGGTTGATGCCCGAGGCCAGGTGATCCAGCTCCTGGCTGCCCAGGGGTGGCAAGCGGGTTTCGAGATTGCCGTCCTTGAGTTGCGCGACGGCCTGTTTGATCAGGCCGATCGGTGAGTTGATCGTACGGCTGATGCGCAAGGCGAGGGCTGCCGTGCAGATCAGGCCGATGGCGATCAGCAGCAGGCTCGCGAATAGGCTGCGGTAGCCACGCAGCAACATGCCGTTGTGGGACAGTTCCAGCTCGACCCAGCCGAGCAGGCGGTCGGATTCATCCGGGATCAGTTCACCGGCGAGGTTGCGATGGCGGCCGAACACCGGCAGCAGATAACGGGTGGCGTCATTGCCGGTGCGCTGCAACAGGTGCGAACTGTTGCCGATGGGCGGCTGGTTGAGCATGGTCGGCCCGGCGTGGGCCAGGGGCGTGCGGTCGGGCCCGAGGAACGACACGGCGCGCACATCGGTTTGTTCCAGGGACTGGGTGGCGATGCGTTCCAGCAGGTCGGTGTTCCTGGTGCCGAGGGCCGGGGCCACCAGCGGCGCCAGTTGCTCGGCGATCATCTCGCCGCGTTGCAGCAACTGCGACTGCAACTCCGAAAGCTGCATCCAGGTGAAATACCCGCCCAGCAGCAACGCCATCAGGCTGGTAGGCAATAAGGTCAGCAACAGTACGCGGCCTTTTATCCCCATTCTTTTAAGCACGCCACTCTCCTGCTACCACACTGTTGTCGAATTCCACGCAGGCATCCGGCCCGCGCCACCTGCGCAGTGTAGCCATTTGCGCGGCGGGGAATCTTGCAAAATTAATGACCTGAGGCAAACCTTGGGCCGCCGGACGCCCGGCGGCGGTTGCTCATGGGGGGGCAATCTTGAATAATCAGTCATTGAGAATGACTTGCAGACGCTAATGAATCCCGCAGCACTTGGCTTACCCAGTATCCTGGCGATTGAAGACGATCCTGTGCTTGGCGCCTATGTCCATGAGCAATTGGGCCTCTGTGGCTTCCAGGTGACCTGGTGCCAGAATGGCCAGCAGGGCCTGCAAATGGCCCGCGATCAGCGCTTCGACGTGGTGTTGATGGACATCCTGCTGCCGGGCATGGACGGTTTGTCGGTGCTCACGCATTTGCGCCAGAGCCATTCGATGCCGGTGATCCTGATGTCGGCCCTGGGGGCCGAAGCCGATCGCATCAGCGGTTTTCGCCTGGGGGCCGACGATTACCTGCCCAAGCCGTTCAGCATGGCCGAGTTGCGGGTGCGCATCGAAGCGATCCTGCGCCGGGTCGCCCTGGACCGGCGGCCGTTGCCGGCCCTGGCGGCGGTGCGCGGCGATGCCCGCAGCCTGCGTTTCGATGACGAGCTGTGTGATGTGTTTCACCGGGAGCAGTGGGCCGGCCTGACCCGCAGCGAATATCGCCTGTTGGAAACCCTGCACCGCAACGCCGAAGAAGTCCTCAGCAAAGCCTTCCTCTACCAGCATGTGTTCCAGCGCGGCTATGCGCCCCATGACCGCAGCCTGGACATGCACATCAGCCAGATTCGTCGCAAGCTCAAGGCTGTCGGCTACAGCGAGCGGGAAGTGCGCACGGTGTGGGGCAAGGGCTATGTGTTGAGCGGTCACGATGACGGGCTTTAAAGCCGCGTTCAAACGGCTGCCGGGCAAGCATTCGTTATTCTGGAAACTGGCCTGTCTGCTGATCGCGTTCTGCTTGCTGATGATCTGGCTCAGTTGGTCATGGGGCCGGTATATGGAAGAGCAGAATGCCTTTCTGTCCAGCGAGGCCCGCGCCACCCTGAGCGGTTATGCCGCTGGCGCGGAACTGGCCTGGAACAAGGGCGGCAACGCCGGTGTGGACGAATGGTTGCACACCCTGGGCCAGCGCGAGCGCACCTGGGTGGGGGTCATCGGCAACGACCTGCAATCCCTGAGCAGCTACCCACTGACGGACAAGGAGAGCCAGCGCCTGACCTTCCTGCGCGGCCTGGACTGGCCCGTCAGCCGGCATGCCAAGGGCCTGCCGTGGTTGAAAATCCCGTTCCCGCTCGACCCGGGTGCGGGCTCCCTGGTGATCGAGTTGCCGCGGCGTTTCATGCCCGGGCAAAACCAGCTGTTCTGGCGGATCGTCACCAATGGCGTGATTCCCGGCCTGTTCACCCTGCTGCTGTGCATCGGCCTCTACCGGCTGTTGATCATGCCTCTCAACCACCTGCGAGAGCAGGCCAACGCCTGGCGTGCCGATCAACTGGGCACCCGGCTTTCCCGCGACACCACCAGCCGCCAGGATGAACTGGGGGAATTGGGCCGCGCGTTTGACCAGATGTCTGAACGCCTGCAAGGCACCGTGGCCCTGCAACAGCAACTGCTGCGGGATTTGTCCCATGAGTTGCGCACACCGTTGAGCCGCCTGCGTGTGGCCAGTGACAGCGAGCAGGACCTGACCCAGCTGCGCGAGCGCCTGGGGAGGGAAATCGACGGCATGCAGCGCCTGGTGGACGACACCCTGCAACTGGCCTGGCTCGACACCGAACGCGCGCCGTTGCCCAAGGAAGACATCCAGGTGCAGGCGCTGTGGGACATGCTCCGGGAAAACGCCTGTTTTGAAAGTGGCTGGCCGGCTTCACGCTTGCAGTGCGAGCTGGGGGCCGACTGCTGGGTGCGCGGTCATCTGAACCTGCTGGCCCAGGCATTGGAGAACATCCTGCGCAATGCCATCCGGCACTCTGCGCAAGACGGAACGGTGCAATTGGGCGGGCAGCGTGAGGGGGATCACTGGCACTTGTGGCTGGAAGACCAGGGCGGCGGGATCGATGAGGTGGAGTTGGAGCGAATCTTTGCGCCATTCACCCGACTGGACGGCTCAAGGCCCGGCGACGGCGGCTTTGGCCTGGGCTTGAGCATTGCGCGCAACGCTGTGCAGCGTCAGGACGGCAGCCTGTGGGCGGAAAATACCGGCCAGGGTTTACGTGTGCACATGCGCTTGCTGGCGCGCTAACGGTTACAACCTGCGCTGTTTGCGTTTTTTCCACTGTCGGGCCACCCACCAGCGCCAATAGCCCATGGTCAGGCAATAACCCAGCACCGCCATCACCAGCCCCAGTACTACCGAGCCCAGCAGGAACGGTTGCCACAGCGTCGACAACTGCCCGCTGATCCATTCCCAGGTCAGCTCGTCGGGCATGCTGCGGGGTGGCACATTCATCAGCCAGGCCCCGGTCATGTAGGTGCAGAAAAACACCGGCGGCATGGTAATCGGGTTGGTCAGCCAGACCAGGCTCACGGCAATCGGCATGTTGCCGCGCACGCTGATGGCGAGGACCGCTGCCAGCAGCATCTGCAAGGGAATGGGGATGAATGCCGCGAACAGGCCAACGGCCATGGCCCGCGCGACCGAGTGCCGATTGAGGTGCCAGAGATTCGGGTCATGCAGCAACTTGCCGAGAAAGCGTAAGGACTTGTGTTCCCGAATGCTGGTCGGATCGGGCATGTACCGTTTGAATAAGCGCCGTGGCATAAGGGGTCCAGGTCAGTTCGAGGGGCAAGTATGCCCGCATTCCACGAACGTGAAATTCAGACTTTGTGACAAATAATAATAGGCCACACCGCTAGCCCGGCTAAGACTCAATGGGTCGCTTTCAAGGAAAGATCCATGAGAACAGGGATGTTCGCACTCGCGCTGGGGCTGCTCGCCTTGCGTTTTTTACCCGCGTTGCCGTCCGGCGGCTGGCTGTTGTTGATGCCGGTGTTGGCCCTGATGTTGTTGCCTTTTCGTACCTATCCGCTGGGGTTTTTCCTGCTTGGCCTGGGCTGGGCATGCCTCAGCGCGCAGTGGGCGCTGGATGACCGGTTGGCCCCGCATCTGGATGGCCAGACCCGCTGGGTGGAAGGGCGTGTCAGCGGGTTACCGCAGCAGATGGGCGACGGTGTGCGCTTCGAACTGACCGACAGCCGGTCACGCAAGGACCTGCTTCCCAAGCGCATTCGCGTGTCCTGGCGCGGCGGCCCACCGGTTAAGAGCGGTGAGCGCTGGCGACTGGCGGTGACTCTCAAGCGTCCTTCCGGATTGCTCAATGCCGATGGCTTTGACTATGAAGCCTGGCTGCTGGCCCAGCGGATTGGCGCCACCGGCTCGGTCAAGGACGGCCAACTGCTGGCACCGGCACGACATGCCTGGCGCGACGGGATTCGCCAGCGGCTGCTGGCAGTGGATGCCCAGGGGCGAGAGGCGGGCCTGGCGGCGCTGGTGCTCGGCGATGGTTCCGGGTTGGCCGCCGAGGATTGGCGGGTCCTGCAAGCCACTGGCACCGTGCATTTACTGGTGATATCCGGGCAGCACATCGGCCTGCTGGCGGGGTTGATCTATGGCCTGGTCGCCGGTCTTGCGCGCTACGGGGGTTGGCCGAAACCTTTGCCGTGGCTGCCCTGGGCCTGCGGCCTGGCGTTTGCTGCAGCGCTGGGCTACGGCCTGCTGGCAGGTTTCGAGGTGCCGGTGCAACGGGCCTGTGTGATGGTGGGCCTGGTATTGCTGTGGCGTCTGCGGTTTCGTCACCTGGGAATCTGGTGGCCGCTGTTGCTGGCGCTGGACGCGGTGCTGATCCTCGAACCGTTGGCCAGCCTGCAGCCGGGGTTCTGGCTGTCTTTTGCGGCTGTTGCGGTGCTGATTTTGGCGTTCAGTGGCCGATTGGGCCCCTGGCCCTTGTGGCAAGCCTGGACCCGCGCCCAATGGATGATTGCCATCGGCCTGTTTCCGCTGCTGCTGGTGCTCGGCCTGCCTATCAGCCTGAGCGGGCCGCTGGCCAACCTGGTTGCGGTGCCGTGGATCAGCCTGGTGGTGCTGCCCCTGGCCTTGCTGGGTACGGTGTTATTGCCGCTGCCTTATATAGGAGAGGGGTTGTTATGGCTGGCGGGCGGCACACTGGACGGGCTGTTCAAGGCCTTGGCGCTGCTGGCGCAGTACTTGCCGGCCTGGATACCGGCGCAAGTGCCCATTGGCTATTGGCTGGTGAGCCTGCTGGGGGCGGTGCTGTTATTGCTGCCCAAGGGCGTCCCGTTTCGGCTGCTGGGCTGGCCGATGTTGCTGCTGGCAGTGTTCCCGCCGCGGGAGTCGATACCTCATGGGCTGGTCGAGGTGGTGCAACTGGATGTCGGCCAGGGGTTGGCGATCATCCTGCGTACCCGCAACCATGTACTGCTGTATGACGCCGGGCCGCGCTCCGGTGAGTTCGATCTTGGCGCGCGTGTCGTATTGCCTGCGTTGCGCAAGCTGGGGGTCGCAGAGCTGGACGTGATGCTGCTCAGTCATGCCGATGCCGATCATGCCGGCGGCGCGTTGGCCGTCGCCCATGGGTTGCCGGTCAAGCGTGTGGTGGGCGGTGAGACGGCACGGCTGCCGGCCTCGCTCGGTACCCAGGCGTGTGTCAGCGGCGAGCAGTGGGAGTGGGACGGCGTGAGGTTCGAGCTATGGCAATGGCCTGATGCGACGGACGGTAACCAGATGTCCTGCGTGTTGCGGGTGCAGGCCAATGGCGAGCGCTTGTTGCTGACCGGGGATATTGACCATGACGCCGAGCGGGCATTGCTGGCCACTCCCATGGGCGCTCCTGTCGATTGGCTGCAAGCGCCGCACCACGGCAGCCGCAGCTCGTCGTCATGGGCCTTTCTACAGCGCCTGGCACCCAAGGCCGTGTTGATTTCCCGGGGGCGCAGCAATGGGTTTGGCCACCCGCATCCACAGGTGCTGGAGCGTTACCAGGCCATGGGCAGCGCGATTTATGACAGTGCCGAGCAAGGCGCACTCCGCCTGCAACTGGGCACGTTCCAGCCGCCGCTGGCCGCGCGCAGCCAGCGGCGTTTCTGGCGCGAGCGCCCGCCGCAAAACAGCGTTACCAAAGAGCGGCCCCTGCGTCAGGATGCTCTGGGGCAGGCCAGCCCTTCCACCGGACCCTTATGGTAAAGTGGCGCACTTTTTCGAGGGGACATTCACTGTGTGGGAATTGGTCAAATCCGGCGGCTGGATGATGTTGCCGATCATTTTGAGTTCCATCGCCGCACTCGGCATCATCGCCGAACGCCTATGGACCCTGCGTGCCAGCCGTGTAACGCCTGACCACCTGCTGGGCCAGGTCTGGGGCTGGATCAAGAACAAGCAGCTCGACAAGACAAAGCTCAAGGAACTGCGCGCCAACTCGCCCCTGGGTGAAATCCTCGCCGCCGGCCTCGCCAACTCCAAGCACGGTCGCGAGATCATGAAGGAGTGCATCGAAGAGGCCGCCGCCCGGGTCATCCATGAGCTGGAGCGCTACATCAATGCCCTGGGCACCATCGCCGCCATGGCACCGTTGCTCGGCCTGCTCGGTACGGTGCTGGGCATGATCGATATTTTCAGCTCATTCATGGGGTCGGGCATGACCACCAACGCCGCAGTGCTGGCCGGTGGTATTTCCAAGGCATTGATCACCACGGCGGCGGGCCTGATGGTCGGTATTCCTTCGGTGTTCTTCCACCGTTTCCTGCAACGGCGCATCGACGAACTGGTGGTGGGCATGGAGCAGGAAGCCATCAAGCTGGTGGAAGTGGTACAGGGCGACCGTGACGTGGACCTGGTTGAGGGCAACGCGTGAAATTTCGTCGCAAGCAACGGGAAAACGTCGATATCAACCTGGCGTCGTTGATCGACGTGGTGTTTATCCTGCTGCTGTTTTTTGTCGTCACCACCACCTTTACCCGGGAAACCCAGCTGCGCGTCGACCTGCCGGAAGCCGTCAGCGGTTCGCCGGCGGAAGACCAGCAGGCCAAGCAACTGGACATCGCCATCAGCGCCGATGGCGTGTTCTCGGTGAATAACCAGTTGCTGGAGAAAAACGACCTGGCCAGCCTGATGGAAGCGCTGCAAAAAGAGTCTGGTGGGGACACTAACTTGCCACTGTCCATCAGCGCCGATGGCAACACCAAGCACCAGGCCGTGATCACGGCGATGGACGCTGCCGGCAAGCTCGGCTTCAGCCATTTGCGCATGACCACCGTCGAGGCGGCGAGCCAACCCTGATGGCCATGACTGATCGTTTGCTCAAGGCCTGGTACGAAGGCCATCCGGCGCTCGCGTTGTTGCAGCCGCTGGAATCCCTCTATCGCCGGGTGGTGCAGCGCAAGCGCGCACGGTTCCTGGCGGGCGAGGGCGAGATCTATCAGTCGCCGGTGCCGGTCGTGGTGGTAGGCAATATCACGGTGGGTGGCACCGGCAAGACGCCCATGATTCTCTGGCTGATCGACCATTGCCAGCGCAGTGGTTTGCGCGTCGGTGTGGTCAGCCGCGGTTATGGCGCCAAGCCGCCACAGTTTCCATGGCGCGTAGAGGCCGATCAAACCGCAGCGGTGGCGGGGGACGAACCCTTGCTGATCGTGCAGCGCAGCGGCGTGCCGCTGATGATCGACCCCGACCGCAGCCGCGCCGTGAAGGCGCTGTTGGCCAGCGAAACCCTCGACCTGATCCTTTCCGACGACGGCCTGCAACATTACCGCCTGGCCCGTGATCTGGAACTGGTGTTGATTGACGCCGCCCGCGGGCTGGGTAACCGTCGCTGCCTGCCGGCGGGGCCGTTGCGTGAGCCGGTCGAGCGTTTGCAGAGCGTCGATGCGCTGCTTTACAACGGCGCAGGTTCTGACCGTGACGACGGCTATGCCTTCCGTCTGTTGCCTGCCGCGCTGGTCAACCTGCATACCGGCGAGCGTAAACCCGTCGAACACTTCCCGGTGGGGCAGCAGGTACATGCGGTGGCCGGCATCGGCAACCCGCAACGTTTCTTCAATACCCTTGAAACGCTACACTGGCGCCCAATACCCCATGCTTTTGCCGACCACGCGCCGTACAGCGCCGAGGTCTTGAATTTCACACCGGCACTGCCGTTGGTCATGACTGAAAAGGACGCGGTGAAGTGCCGCGCCTTTGCCAGGCCCGACTGGTGGTACCTTGCGGTGGACGCGGCACCGTCACCGGCGTTTATCGCCTGGTTCGATACGCAGTTGATGCGCTTGCTGCCCGCTCGCCTTTTGCCTTAAAACGCTGCTCTCCAGGACATACTCATGGACACCAAACTGCTCGATATCCTCGCTTGCCCGATCTGCAAGGGGCCGCTCAAGCTCAGCGCCGACAAAACCGAGCTGATCAGCAAGGGCGCCGGCCTGGCGTACCCGATTCGTGATGGCATTCCGGTAATGCTCGAAAGCGAAGCCCGCACCCTGACCACCGACGAGCGCCTGGATAAATGACCACCGCCTTCACCGTTGTCATCCCGTCCCGCTACGCCTCCACCCGCCTGCCCGGCAAGCCGCTGCAACTGATCGGCAACAAGCCGATGATCCAGCTGGTGTGGGAACAGGCCTGCAAAAGCAGCGCCGAAAGGGTAGTGGTGGCCACCGACGATCCGCGCATCATCGAGGCCTGCAAAGGCTTTGGTGCCGAAGCGGTGCTGACCCGTGAAGACCACAACTCCGGTACCGACCGCCTGGCCGAAGTGGCCACAAAGCTGGGCCTGGCGGCGGACGCCATCGTGGTCAATGTGCAAGGTGACGAGCCGTTGATTCCGCCCAGCGTGATCGATCAGGTGGCGGCCAACCTGGCAGCCCATGGCGAAGCGCGCATGGCGACCCTGGCCGAGCCGATTGAAGACATCGAGACCCTGTTCAACCCCAACGTGGTGAAAGTGGTCAGCGACATCAATGGCCTGGCGCTGACCTTCAGCCGCTCCACCTTGCCGTGGGCGCGGGATGCGTTCGCCAAACAGCCTGACGTGCTGCCGGCTGGCGTGCCTTACCGTCGCCATATCGGCATCTACGCCTACCGCGCCGGTTTCCTCCACGACTTCGTGAGCTGGGGCCCGTGCTGGCTGGAAAATACCGAATCCCTGGAACAACTGCGTGCCCTGTGGCACGGCGTGCGCATTCATGTGGGCGATGCCCTGGAAGCGCCGCCGGCGGGCGTCGACACCCCTGAAGACCTCGAGCGCGTCCGTCGCCTTCTGGGGGCCTGATGCAGGTTCTGTTCGTCTGCCTGGGCAACATCTGCCGTTCGCCCACGGCCGAAGGCGTTCTGCGCCACAAATTGCGCGAAGCCGGCCTGGCCGATCAGGTTGAAGTGGCCTCTGCCGGTACCGGTGATTGGCACGTCGGCAACCCACCGGACAAGCGCAGCCAGCGTGCAGCGCTGCAACGCGGCTACGACCTGTCGGCCCAGCGTGCACAACAGGTGTCGCGTGCCGACTTTTCCCGCTACGACCTGATCCTCGCCATGGACCAGAGCAACCTGCGCAACCTCAAGGCCATGCAGCCGGCTCAGGGCAAGGCGGACCTGGACCTGTTCCTGCGCCGCTACGACTCGGTGGTGGATGAAGTGCCGGACCCGTACTACGAAGGTGACCAGGGCTTTGAAACTGTCCTCGACCTGATCGAGCGCGCCTGTGACCTGTTGGTGATTGAATTGAAGGGCCGGTTATGACTTTGCAGGTACGGGCACAGGTTTCGCTCAAGCCGTTCAACAGCTTTGGTATCGACGTGCGTGCCCGGCTGTTTGCCGAGGCCCACAATGACGCCGACGTGCGTGAGGCCCTGGCCTGTGCCGCCGAGCAACAACTGCCGTTGCTGGTGATTGGCGGTGGCAGCAACTTGCTGTTGACCCAGGATATTGACGCACTGGTGCTGCGCATGGCCAGCCAGGGCATCCGGGTGTTGCACGACGATGGCGTGCAGGTCGTGGTTGAGGCCGAAGCGGGCGAAGCCTGGCATCCGTTTGTGCTGTGGACCCTGGCCCAGGGCTTCTCCGGCCTGGAAAACCTCAGCCTGATTCCCGGAACGGTCGGCGCCGCACCGATGCAGAACATCGGCGCCTACGGTGTAGAGATCAAGGATGTATTCAGCGGCCTGACCGCCCTTGATCGCCAGACCGGCGAACTGCGGGATTTCAGCCTGGCCGAGTGCAACTTTGCCTACCGCGACAGCCTGTTCAAGCACGAAGTGGGGCGCTGGCTGATCCTGCGGGTGCGTTTTGCCCTGAGCCGCGCCGTGCATCTGAAACTTGAATACGGGCCGGTGCGACAGCGCCTGACCGAGCAAGGCATCGCGCAGGCCACGCCCAGCGATGTCAGCCGCGCGATTTGCAGCATTCGTAGCGAGAAACTGCCCGACCCGGCGGTGCTCGGCAATGCGGGGAGTTTCTTCAAGAACCCGCTGGTGTCCCAGGCACTGGCTGCCGAGTTGCAGCGTCAATACCCGGACCTGGTGGCTTACCCCCAGGCCGACGGGCAGATGAAACTGGCCGCCGGCTGGCTGATCGACAAGGCCGGCTGGAAAGGCTTTCGCGATGGCGATGCCGGCGTGCATCGCTTGCAGGCACTGGTATTGGTGAACTACGGCGCGGCCAGCGGCCAGGACATTGCCGGGCTCGCGCTGCGTATCCAGCAGGACATCGAAAAGCGCTTCAAGGTGGTGCTGGAAATGGAGCCGAATCGCTATTGAACTAAGCTTGTTTTTTGACGCACCAAGCCCTGCATTGCAGGGCTTTTTTATTGCCGGTGAGTTAACTTAGCTGACTACCGATATTTTTGATCAACCCATAGATGCTGTTTATCAAAATCAGTTGCAAGGTTGGCGGGAGGCGAAAGCCTGATGGACAGTGTTGATCTGAATGTATTACGCAGCGTGCTGGAATGGCGCCTCGCCGGGCAGCGAGTGGTGCTGTACAGCGTGGTCCAGACCTGGGGCAGCGCCCCGCGTCCGCCGGGGGCGATGCTGGCCTTGCGCGGCGACGGGGTGGTGATTGGCTCGGTGTCCGGCGGCTGCATCGAGGACGACTTGATCGCCCGGTTGCAGGACGGTCGGCTGCCTGACGACGGGCCGCCGGTGCAGCTTGTCACCTACGGTGTCACCCGGGACGAAGCGGCGCGTTTTGGCCTGCCGTGTGGCGGCACCCTGCGTCTCACCGAAGAGCGGGTGAGTGATCCGGGTTGGGTAGCTGAACTGCTGGCGCGCTGTGAGGCCCACGAGATTGTCGCCCGTGAGTTGGACCTGGCCACCGGCGAGGTGGTGTTGAGCGGTGCGAGCAAGACCGATGTGGTCAGCTTCAACGGCGAGCGTTTGCGCGCGATCTACGGTCCGCGCTGGCGCCTGCTGCTGATCGGCGCGGGCCAGCTGTCACGTTATGTGGCGGAAATGGCTCGGTTGCTGGATTTCGAAGTGCTGATCTGCGACCCGCGCCAGGAGTTTGTTTATGGCTGGGAGGAGCAGCACGGGCGCTTTGTGCCGGGTATGCCGGATGAAGCGGTGTTGAATATCCAGACCGATGAACGCACCGCCATTGTCGCGCTCACCCATGACCCGCGCCTGGATGACATGGCGTTGCTGACGGCCCTCAATTCCCGGGCGTTCTACATAGGCGCGCTGGGTTCGCGGGTCAACAGCCAGAAGCGCCGGGAAAACCTCGCGGCACTGGGGCTCAGTGCGGACGCCATTGCGCGGCTGCATGGGCCGATTGGCCTGCATATCGGCAGCCATACGCCGGCGGAAATCGCCCTGTCGTTGATGGCGGAAATCGTCGCCATCAAGAACGGGATCGATCTGCTGCAGAAAAAGCCGTTGCAGGCAGCGGTCAGTTGACGGGCATCGCCGTAATCATCCTGGCGGCGGGGCAGGGCAGTCGTTTTCGGGCCGTGGCGGGGGCCGATCAGGACAAGTTGCTGGCGCCCTGCGTGGGCCGGGATGGCATCACGCGGCCGGTGATCGAGCAGGTATTGGTGAATTTGCCGCCTGTGGCTACGAGACGTTGGCTGGTGACGTCACCGGATCGCACCGAAGTGATTCGGTTGGCTAAGGTGCACGGTTGCGAAGTATTGCTTTTGCGCTCGCCGGGCATGGGTGACAGCATCGGCGCAGCGGTGGCGGCCAGTGGGCCGTCGGCTGGTTGGCTGGTGGTGTTGGGGGATATGCCGTTTATCCTGCCGGCAAGTATCGAGCAAGTGATGGCAGGCCTGGAGGAAGACGGTATCAGCGTCCCGGTGCATGCGGGTCAGTACGGGCACCCCGTGGGGTTTGGCCGTTCATTCGGCCCGGCCTTGATCGCGCTGATCGGAGACCGTGGGGCAAAACCGTTATTTGCCAAGGCTTCGGTGCAGGAAGTCGTAGTCGATGATCCCGGTGTGTTGTGGGACGTCGATGTGCCAGGGTTGTTGGACTACTGCTAGCGGATAGCGCAGGCATAAAAAAGCCCCGTCTGATCACTCAGGCGGGGCTTTTTAGTGGCCGATGGAATCAGACGAGGGGTTTAGGCTCGTGCTCTTCTTCCTGGGCCTTAGGGTGGTGCTCTACCACTTCTTCAACGGAACGTACGTTCTCGTCGATGGCAGGGGCAGTGTGCTCAACCACGGCTTCGGTGACCGGAGCAGGGGCTGCCTCGGCAACTTCAGCGACGGCTGGAGCGGCTTCGGCAGCGGCCTTGGCAGCAGCGGCAGCCGCTTCAGCTTCCTTGCGACGACGACGCACTTCGCGTGGGTCGTTCGGCGCACGGCCATTTTCGGTCAGGGCGCTGGCCGGAGCGGCTTCAACCACCGGGGCTGCCACTTCGGCAACCACTGGTGCTTCAACCACTGGAGCACGCTCGGCAACCACGGCCACAGGTTCAGGGGCGACGACCACTTCAGCGACTGGCGCTGGAGCTTCTTCGACCACTGGAGCAGGCGCTGGTGCTTCAACCGCTTCGACCACTGGGGCAGGTTCGGCAGTCCACTGGAAGGCGGTCTGTTCTTCGCGAACTTCACGCACTTCAGGGGTTGGCTCGGCAACCGGTGCTTCAACGGCGGCTTCAACCACGGGCTGTTGTTCAACAACAGCGGCAGGCTCGGCAACCACTTCAGCTTCAGGCTTAGGTTCGCGAACTTCACGAACTTGACGAGCTGGCGCTACTTCCACTTCCGGAACAACCGGGGCTTCGACTGGCGTCGTCGCTTCAACCACAGGTGCTTCGACGGCTGGCGTCTCTACAGCAGGGGTTTCCTGGATGGCAGCGGTGGCTGCTTCAGCTTGCTCGTTGGCCTGGGCTTCAGCAGGTGCGCTGATGACCGAGCTGGCGACAGCCGCGGTAACGGCCAGGCCGGCAGCCAGTTCGGCGCCAGTCGGTTCGCCGGTAGCGGCTGCGTTGGCTTCGCCGGTCTCTTCCGAACCTTCGATTTCGTTGCCGTTGGCATCACGTTGACGCTCACGACGGTTGCTGCGACGACGCTGGCCACGGGAGCGGCGGCGTGGACGATCGCCTTCGGCGTTGTCCTGGCCGTCTTCCTGTTGCTGGTCTTCGTTGGACAGCAGCTCTTCTTCTTCACCGGCGGGAGCCGCTTGCTCGGCACGTGGTTGACGCTCTTCACGAGGAGGGCGTGGCGCACGTTCTTCACGCGGCTGACGAGCTGGACGCTCTTCAGCAGTGGCAGCGGTGGCAGCAGCAGCGGCTACGGCTGGAGCGGCATCCAACGGCTCGCGCAATTCACGCACGCGTTCTTCACGCTCGCCACGTGGCTTGCGGTCTTCACGTGGAGCGCGTGGAGCACGCGGTGCACGTTCTTCGCGTGGTGCACGCTCTTCACGGGCTACGGTTGGTGTTTCTTCACGGGCTTCGCGCGGTTGGCGTTCTTCACGTGGAGCGCGTTCTTCGCGGGGTGCACGTTCTTCACGAGGCTTGCGCTCTTCGTCACGGCGACCGTTGCGATTGCGGCTCTGCTGGCGACCGTTGCGACGCTCTTCATTGCGTGCAGGGCGTTCAGTCACAGGCTTCTCGACCACAACTGGAGCCACTGGCTCTTCCTTGGTGGCGAACAGGCTGACCAGCGACTTCACCAGGCCTTTGAACAGGCTTGGCTCAGGCAGGGCAGCTGGTGCGGCAACCGGCGCGGCAGCCTCGACCGGAACCGGTGCGTTGGCACGGGCTGGCGCGGTCTTCACGGCGGCTTCCTGGCGAACCAGGGTGCGGGTCGCAGCGGCTGGCTGGACTTCTTCCACTTCGGCAGCGGCAGCAGCGATTTCGTAGCTGGACTGGTTGACGTGGGCTTCCGGGCTGTCATCACGCAGGCGCTGCACTTCGAAGTGCGGCGTCTCGAGGTGATCGTTCGGCAGGATGACGATACGGGCACGGGTGCGCAGTTCGATCTTGGTGATCGAGTTGCGTTTTTCGTTGAGCAGGAACGCAGCGACCGGGATCGGCACCTGGGCGCGCACTTCGGCAGTGCGGTCTTTCAGGGCTTCTTCTTCGATCAGGCGCAGGATCGCCAGCGACAGCGATTCAACGTCACGGATGATGCCGGTGCCGTTGCAACGCGGGCAGACGATGCCGCTGCTTTCACCCAAGGATGGACGCAGGCGCTGACGGGACATTTCCAGCAGGCCGAAGCGCGAGATGCGGCCGACCTGTACGCGGGCACGGTCAGCTTCCAGGCATTCGCGGACTTTCTCTTCCACGGCGCGCTGGTTCTTGGCCGGGGTCATGTCGATGAAGTCGATCACGATCAGGCCGCCGATGTCACGCAGGCGCAGCTGGCGGGCGATTTCTTCAGCCGCTTCCAGGTTGGTCTGCAGGGCGGTTTCTTCGATGTCGCTACCCTTGGTGGCACGCGCCGAGTTGATGTCGATGGACACCAGGGCTTCGGTCGGGTCGATCACGATGGAGCCGCCGGAAGGCAGTTCGACGACGCGCTGGAAAGCGGTTTCGATCTGGCTTTCGATCTGGAAACGGTTGAACAGCGGAACGCTGTCTTCGTACAGCTTGATCTTGCTGGCGTACTGCGGCATCACCTGGCGGATGAAGGTCAGGGCTTCGTCCTGGGCTTCGACGCTGTCGATCAGCACTTCGCCGATGTCCTGGCGCAGGTAATCGCGGATGGCGCGGATGATCACGTTGCTTTCCTGGTAGATCAGGAACGGCGCGGAACGATCCAGGGACGCTTCCTTGATAGCGGTCCACAGCTGCAGCAGGTAGTCGAGGTCCCACTGCATTTCTTCGCTGCTGCGGCCCAGGCCGGCAGTGCGCACGATCAGGCCCATGTCTGCTGGAGCGATCAAGCCGTTCAGCGCTTCACGCAGTTCGTTGCGCTCTTCGCCTTCGATGCGACGGGAGATACCGCCGGCACGCGGGTTGTTCGGCATCAGGACCAGATAGCGGCCAGCCAGGCTGATGAAGGTGGTCAGGGCGGCGCCCTTGTTGCCACGTTCTTCTTTTTCTACCTGAACGATGACTTCCTGGCCTTCGCTCAGGACGTCCTTGATGTTCACGCGGCCTTCAGGGGATTTCTTGAAGTATTCGCGGGAGATTTCTTTGAGGGGCAGGAAGCCATGGCGCTCGGAGCCGAAATCGACAAAGGCAGCCTCAAGGCTTGGTTCGATGCGAGTAATCCGGCCTTTATAGATGTTGGCCTTCTTTTGCTCGCGTGCACCGGACTCGATGTCCAGGTCGTAGAGGCGTTGGCCGTCTACCAGTGCAACACGCAACTCTTCGGGTTGAGTTGCGTTAATCAGCATTCTTTTCATGTTGTACCGTCGGTTTCCGGGCTGCCGGAAACGGCGTTCGGCACACACGACTTCTCACGGTCGGTGTCAGGTGCGTCAAGAGTGGTTGGCCACTCCAGTGTCCAGCAATACCCGCCAAAATGGGCGGTATCGCGACGTACGCTTCCTGCTTGCTGTGGTGACTTAAGCACTCAGTCAGGAGGAGGAATCAACCGGCGACTGTGGACGAGATGAAGCGTCTAAATATAAGCCTAGTGCTACACAGTCCGACGGTTGTGCATCTCCACCCTACACGTATCCCTGATAATTCGGGTGCTGCCGCGCGCAGAATCCGCAGCGGGTTGGCATTTACCGTGTTCTCCAATGGGGAGTCCACGCTCATGGCTAAACAAGACCGGGTGTGGGCGATTGTGCTCTCACTCAGCTCGTAACAGGCGTTGTTTCCGAAGCATTCGCCGTGGTCTGGCTCCAGACTGACTGCACTTTGTGAACTGGCCGTAAATATCGGCGCAAAAGGCGAGTAATCACTCTGCTTTTTGCACTCGCTTCAGGCCTCATGTCACCTGCGCTTGTTACAATCTCGAGCCTTCCAGGGTGGCGAAAGCCCCGTAGGACGGCCTCGCGTCCTGATGAATTGCGATGGTCAGGGCCGGCAGTTTGCCGCTAGTCCTCTGTCCAGGCCGCTTTTGGCGGCGTTCGCGACTATAGCAGCAATGATTAAGTGCTTCAATTCCATAAAAAATTGTTATCATCGCCGCCATGACGACTACCGCCCCCCAGACCCCCAGCGTCCAGCTGCTCGAGGTCTCGCCGGAATATGCCGGCCAACGCATCGACAACTTTCTTCTTGCCAGGCTCAAAGGCGTGCCCAAGACCTTGATTTACCGCATTTTGCGTAAAGGCGAAGTGCGCGTGAACAAGGGCCGGATCAAGCCCGAGTACAAGCTGCAGGCGGGCGACATCGTCCGCGTGCCGCCGGTGCGGGTGCCTGAGCGTGACGAACCGGTCCCACTGGCCCAGGGCCTGTTGCAGCGCCTTGAAGCGTCGATTGTCTTCGAAGACAAGGCACTGATCGTGATCAACAAACCGTGTGGCATCGCGGTTCACGGTGGCAGCGGCCTCAACTACGGGGTGATCGAAGCCTTTCGTCAGTTGCGCCCGGATGCCAAGGAGCTGGAGCTGGTCCACCGTCTGGACCGTGACACCTCCGGCCTGTTGATGATCGCCAAGAAACGCAGCATGTTGCGCCACCTGCATGCCGCCCTGCGCGGTGATGGCGTGGACAAGCGCTACATGGCGCTGGTGCGTGGCAACTGGGCCACCTCGATCAAGAGCGTGCGCGCGCCGTTGCAGAAGAGCAACCTGCGTTCCGGCGAGCGCATGGTCGAGGTGGACGAGGAGGGCAAGGAGGCGCTGACCCTGTTCAAGGTGCTGCGCCGCTTTGGTGACTTTGCCACCATGGTCGAGGCCAAGCCGGTCACTGGCCGTACCCACCAGATTCGTGTGCACACCCTGCATGCGGGGCACTGCATTGCCGGCGATACCAAATACGGCGATGAAGATTTCTCCAAGGAAATCCGCGACCTGGGTGGCAAACGCCTGTTCCTGCACGCCTACATGCTGACCGTGCCGCTGCCCGATGGTGGCGAATTGAAGCTGCAAGCGCCTGTCGATGAAATGTGGGCCAAGACCGTGGAGCGCCTGAGTGTCGCACCCTGACTACAAGCTGTTGATCTTTGACTGGGATGGCACGCTGTGTAATTCCATTGGTCGGATTGTCGAGTCGATGCACGCTGCGTCGACCCGTTCCGGTTATGCATTGTGCGACGACCTGGCGGTCAAGGGCATTATTGGCCTGGGCCTGCCGGAAGCGATCCGCACCCTGTACCCGGAGATTGGTGATGACGAGCTGATAGCGTTTCGTCAGCACTACGCCGATCACTACATGGCGCTCGACGCCCAGCCTTCGCCGCTGTTTGAAGGCGTGGCGCAGGCCATGGAAGCATTTCGCGCCGACGGTTATCACCTTGCGGTCGCGACCGGCAAGGCCCGTCGCGGCCTGGACCGGGTGCTCAAGGCCCATGGCTGGGAAGATTATTTCGACGCCACCCGTGCGGCGGATGAAACCGCCAGCAAGCCCCACCCTCTGATGCTCGAGCAGATCCTCGCTCAATGTGGCGTGTCGCCTCGGCAGGCGTTGATGGTGGGTGATGCGTCGTTCGACCTGATGATGGCGCGTAATGCTGGCATGGACTCCGTGGCGGTCAGCTACGGCGCCCAATCTGCCCAGGCGTTGCAGGCCTACGAGCCGCGCCTGACAATTGACCGTTTTTCTGAATTGCAGGCCTGGCTCAGCCGGGCCCATTAAGTCTTTGCTGGGGTAGATGGCATGACCGATGAGTGGAAAGCGCCTGAGAAGGCCAATGCCGATAACAATGGCGATGACAGAAGCTGGAAGTTGCTGGAGAAGACGCTGCTGGCCAGTGTCCAGGAGCAGCGTCGCTCCCGGCGTTGGGGGATCTTTTTCAAGCTTCTGACCTTTATTTATCTGTTGGGCATGCTGGTGCTGTTCAGTCCGCTGATGGACATGGAGAAGAGCGCCACCCGAAGCGGTAATTACACGGCGTTGATCGAAGTGCGCGGAGTGATTGCCGACAAGGAGTCTGCCAGTGCAGACAACATCGTCAGCAGCCTGCGGGCGGCCTTCGAGGACTCCAAGGTCAAGGCTGTGATCCTGCGCATCAACAGCCCGGGCGGCAGTCCGGTGCAGTCGGGTTATGTGTATGACGAGATTCGTCGCCTGCGCGCCTTGCACCCGGACATCAAGCTGTATGCAGTGATTTCCGACCTGGGTGCCTCGGGTGCCTACTACATCGCCAGTGCTGCCGACCAGATCTATGCCGACAAGGCCAGTCTGGTGGGTTCGATTGGTGTGACGGCGGCCGGTTATGGCTTTGTCGGCACCATGGAGAAGCTCGGGGTTGAGCGTCGTACCTACACGTCGGGTGAGCACAAGTCGTTCCTGGACCCGTTCCAGCCGCAAAAGGCGGATGAAACCCAGTTCTGGCAGGGTGTGCTGGATACCACTCATCGGCAGTTCATTGCCAGTGTGAAGCAGGGGCGCGGTGACCGGCTCAAGGATAAGGAGCATCCGGAGCTGTTCTCCGGTCTGGTCTGGTCTGGCGAGCAAGCGCTGCCATTGGGCTTGATCGATGGCCTGGGCAGTGCCAGTTCGGTGGCGCGGGACGTGATTGGCGAGAAAGAACTGGTGGACTTCACTGTTCAGGAATCGCCGTTTGACCGGTTCTCCAAGAAGCTGGGTGCCAGCGTGGCTGAGAAGCTGGCGCTATACATGGGCTTCCAGGGTCCGACCCTGCGCTGAGAGCTTGAGCGCGACATGGCTCAAAATGTGGGAGCTGGCTTGCCTGCGATAGCATCACCTCGGTGCAGCTGATGTACCGAGGTGTCTGCATCGCAGGCAAGCCAGCTCCCACATTTGTTTGTGATGTTCTCAGGGAATCTGTACGCCTTCGGCCAGTAGCATGTCCACCAGTCGGATCAGCGGCAGTCCGACCAGGCTGGTGGCGTCTGGCCCTTCGGTGCTTTGAAACAGGCTCACCCCCAGGCCTTCGGCCTTGAAGCTGCCAGCGCAGTCGTAGGGCTGCTCGATGCGCAGGTAGCGTTCGATGCGTGCGGCGTCCAGCGTGCGCATGTGTACGGTGAAGGGGATGCAGTCGACCTGGCAATGGCCGGTGGCGCTGTTCAGTACAGCCAGGCCGGTCAGGAAGCTGACGCGCTTGCCACTGGCTGCCAACAGTTGCTCACGGGCCTTCTCGAAAGTGTGGGGCTTGCCGATGATCTGGCCGTCGAGCGCGGCGACCTGGTCCGAGCCGATGATCAGGTGGCCCGGATGGCTGTCAGCCAGGGCGCGGGCCTTTTCCTCGGCCAGGCGCTTGACCAGCTCCACAGCGGACTCGTCCCGGCGGTGGCTTTCGTCGATATCCGGCGAGCTGCAGATGAACGGCAGGTGCAGGCGGTTCAACAATTCCCGGCGATAAACCGAGCTGGAAGCGAGTAATAAAGGCAGCATGGGCGTCTCCTCAAGGCAGTCGCGGATTCTAGCGGGGAGGCCCGGTGACGGACAGGGCTGAATTTCCTTTGACATGGCCGGGTGCATCCCTATAATGCTGCGCCTATGTTGAATGACCCGATTCCACCTCACGTTGACCCGCGCAAATTGGCTGATCGTGGCACCACCCTTCAAGGTGAGCTGCTCCTGGCCGATTTGGAGAGACTCTGCGACCCGCTTTCCGACACTGTCGGTACGGTGCAGGCTAAATTCGTTTTTGAACGAGATGAACGTAAGTCTGTGGTAATCCACAGCTTTATCGACACCGAAGTCAAAATGGTTTGCCAGCGTTGTCTTGAGCTGGTCACCCTGCCGATCCACAGCGAATGCAGTTATGCTGTGGTGAAAGAGGGTGCGAATACCCAGTCGTTGCCGAAAGGTTATGACGTGCTGGAACTGGGCGAAGATCCTTTGGATCTGCAGTCACTGATCGAGGAGGAGCTTTTGCTCGCCTTGCCCATTGTGCCTGCTCATCATCCGGAAGAATGCCAGCAGCCGGCGGGTCTCGATGAGCCCGAACCGAGCGAGGACGAGGTAACGCGGTCCAACCCGTTCAGTGTATTGGCGCAGTTAAAGCGTGACCCAAACGTTTAGGAGTTAATCAATTATGGCTGTTCAGCAGAACAAAAAATCCCGCTCTGCCCGTGACATGCGTCGTTCGCACGACGCCCTGACGGCAAGCACTCTGTCTGTAGAAAAAACCACCGGTGAAGTTCACCTGCGTCACCACGTATCGCCAGAAGGCGTATACCGTGGCCGTAAAGTGATCGACAAGGGCGCTGACGAGTAATCACTTGTCTGCTCAAGTCATCGCGATTGACGCAATGGGCGGGGACTTCGGTCCCCGCAGCATTGTTCAGGCCTGCATTGCTTGCCTGTCTGCCACGCCCTCGCTGCACCTGACCCTCGTCGGTCAACCCTCCTTACTTGAAGAACTGATTGCCAGCCATCCGGCGGTGGATCGCGCGCGCCTGACTATTACACCGGCCAGCGAAACCATCACCATGGATGAAAAGCCTGCGCAGGCCTTGCGCGGCAAGCCTGATTCTTCGATGCGGGTGGCGCTTGAGCTGGTACGCGACGGCAAGGCCCAGGCCTGTGTCAGTGCCGGCAATACCGGGGCGTTGATGGCGTTGTCCCGGCATGTGCTGAAAACCCTGCCGGGCATTGACCGGCCGGCGATGGTTGCGGCTATTCCGACCCGGCAGGGCTATTGCCAGTTGCTGGACCTGGGGGCGAACGTCGATTGCAGTGCCGAGCATCTGCTGCACTTTGCCCTGATGGGCTCGGTGGCGGCCGAAGCGCTGGGCGTGGCCCGGCCTCGGGTGGCGCTGCTGAATATCGGCACCGAAGACATCAAGGGCAACCAGCAGGTCAAGCTGGCGGCGACGCTGTTGCAAAGCGCGCGAGGCTTGAACTACATCGGCTTTGTCGAGGGTGACGGTCTGTACCGCGGCGAAGCCGACGTGGTGGTGTGCGACGGTTTTGTCGGCAATATCCTGCTCAAGTCCAGCGAGGGCCTGGCGACGATGATTGCTGCGCGCATCGAGGCCTTGTTCAAGCGCAACCTGGCGTCACGCCTGGTGGGCGCACTGGCGCTGCCCTTGATGCGGCGCTTGCAGGCTGACCTGGCTCCGGCGCGGCACAATGGTGCGAGTTTCCTCGGGTTGCAGGGCATCGTGGTGAAAAGTCATGGTTCGGCGGGGGTGCAGGGTTTTCAAAGTGCCATCCAGCGCGCCTTGATCGAGATCCAGGAAAACCTGCCGCAACGCTTGCACGGCCGCCTTGAGGATCTGTTGCCTTAGGCGAATCGGGCCGGAAATGCTTAAATGTGACCGGCCAGTTCAATTGACCATCCAATCTGTCAGTTTCTTGCGCTCCCACGTGTGGGGCGCCAATTTCCGACGACCAGATCATTAGGGGCTTGTTACATGTCTACATCCCTCGCATTCGTCTTTCCAGGGCAGGGTTCGCAGTCCCTCGGCATGTTGGCCGAGCTGGGCGCGGAACATCAGTTGGTCCTGGACACTTTCAAGGAAGCCTCCGATGCCTTGGGTTACGACCTGTGGGCACTGACCCAGCAAGGGCCGGAAGAGCTGCTCAATCAAACCGACAAGACCCAACCCGCCATCCTCACCGCCTCCATCGCCCTGTGGCGCCTGTGGTTGGCTGAAGGTGGTGCACGTCCGGCCTACGTTGCCGGTCATAGCCTGGGCGAATACAGCGCCCTGGTGGCTGCCGGCAGCCTGACCCTCGGTGAAGCGGTCAAGCTGGTGGAGCGTCGTGGCCAGTTGATGCAGGAAGCGGTTCCTGCCGGGCAGGGCGGCATGGCTGCCATTCTCGGCCTGGAAGATGCTGACGTGATTGCCGCCTGCGCCGAAGCGGCCCAGGGCGAAGTGGTCAGCGCCGTGAACTTCAACTCCCCTGGCCAGGTGGTGATCGCCGGCGCCAAGGCGGCGGTAGAGCGCGCCATCGAAGGCTGCAAGGCTCGTGGCGCCAAGCGTGCGTTGCCGTTGCCGGTCAGCGTGCCGTCCCACTGCGAACTGATGCGCCCGGCTGCCGAGCGTTTCGCCGAGTCGATCGCTGCGATCAACTGGCAGGCGCCGCAGATTCCGTTGGTGCAGAACGTCAGTGCCGCCGTGGCCTCTGACCTGGAAACCCTCAAGCGCGATCTGCTGGAACAGCTGTACAAGCCGGTTCGCTGGGTTGAGTCGGTGCAGACCCTGGCCGCCAACGGCGCCACCCAATTGGTAGAGTGCGGCCCGGGCAAAGTCCTCGCCGGCCTGAACAAGCGTTGCGCCGAGGGCGTGTCGACTTCCAACCTCAATACCCCGGATGCCTTCGCTGCCGCTCGCGCAGCCCTGGCCTGACGTTAATTTCCGAACCTAGGAGAAGCCTGCATGAGTCTGCAAGGTAAAGTTGCACTGGTCACCGGCGCAAGCCGTGGCATTGGCCAGGCGATCGCCCTGGAGCTGGGCCGTCTGGGCGCTGTGGTCATCGGTACCGCAACCTCCGCCGCCGGCGCTGAACGTATTGCCGCGACGCTGAAGGAAAACGGCGTCCAGGGCACCGGTCTTGAGCTTAACGTGACCAGCGATGAGTCCGTGGCGGCCGTATTGGCTGAAATCACGGCGCAATTCGGTGCACCGGCTATTCTGGTGAACAATGCCGGTATTACCCGCGATAACCTGATGATGCGTATGAAAGACGACGAGTGGCATGACGTCGTTGATACCAACCTGAACAGTCTGTTTCGCCTGTCCAAGGGTGTTTTGCGCGGCATGACCAAGGCTCGTTGGGGTCGAATTATCAATATTGGCTCTGTTGTGGGTGCCATGGGCAACGCAGGCCAAGTAAACTACGCAGCCGCCAAGGCCGGTCTGGAAGGTTTCAGCCGTGCATTGGCGCGTGAAGTAGGCTCGCGGTCGATTACGGTCAACTCGGTGGCCCCAGGGTTCATCGACACCGATATGACCCGCGAATTGCCTGAAGCGCAGCGTGAAGCGTTGCTGACGCAGATTCCGCTGGGCCGTCTGGGCCAGGCTCAAGAGATCGCGAATGTGGTCGCTTTCCTGGCATCCGACGGTGCGGCATACGTGACTGGGGCTACAATCCCGGTGAACGGCGGGATGTACATGAGTTAAATTGTGACGGATCGCTTCAAAAAAATGTCATACGAGCTGTCTAAAATCCGTTATAAAGCTGCAATCTATTTATAGGCAGATGGCCAATAGGGTACGAGGGTGAAGCTTTCAGTTGAAAAGCTGAAAAGTCTTTCTATACACTTACCCACTGGCCAGCTGCCTGAATTTGTCCATTAGGAGTGAAAACAAGGTATGAGCACCATCGAAGAGCGCGTCAAGAAAATCGTTGCCGAGCAACTGGGCGTTAAAGAAGAAGAAGTGACCAACAGCGCTTCCTTCGTTGAAGACCTGGGTGCCGACTCCCTTGACACCGTTGAGCTGGTGATGGCTCTGGAAGAGGAATTCGAGACCGAAATCCCGGACGAAGAAGCTGAAAAAATCACTACCGTTCAAGCTGCTATCGACTACGTTACTAGCCACCAGGCGTAATAGTTTGTAATCGTCGCTTGCTGTGATGGAAAAACCGCACTGCCCTATGGCGTGCGGTTTTTTCCTTTAAGCCTGATGCAAAGTGTCGTCATTAGAAAAAGGAGAGTGCTGTGTCGCGTAGACGCGTCGTAGTCACCGGTATGGGTATGTTGTCGCCACTGGGTACGGATGTGCCGAGCAGTTGGCAGGGCATTCTGGCTGGCCGCAGTGGTATTGGTCTGATCGAACACACGGACCTTTCTGCCTATTCCACCCGTTTTGGCGGCTCGGTAAAGGACTTCAATGTCGAGGAATATCTCTCGGTCAAAGAGTCCCGCAAACTCGACCTGTTCATTCAATACGGCCTGGCAGCCGGTTTTCAGGCGGTGCGTAATGCCGGCCTGGAAGTCACCGACGCCAACCGTGAGCGCATCGGCGTGGCCATGGGTTCGGGTATTGGCGGTCTGACCAATATCGAAGAAACCAGCCGCACACTGCATGAGTCCGGCCCTCGCAGAATTTCACCGTTCTTCGTGCCTGGCTCGATCATCAACATGATTTCCGGTTTCCTGTCCATCCACTTGGGTGCCCAGGGGCCCAACTACGCCATTTCCACGGCGTGCACCACGGGCACTCACTGCATCGGCATGGCGGCGCGCAATATCGCCTATGACGAGGCCGACGTGATGATCGCCGGCGGTGCCGAGATGGCCGCCTGCGGTTTGGGCATGGGCGGCTTCGGCGCGTCCCGTGCGTTGTCGACCCGCAATGACGAGCCGACCCGTGCCAGCCGTCCGTGGGACAAGGGCCGCGACGGTTTTGTTCTGGCCGACGGTGCCGGTGCGCTGGTACTCGAAGAGCTGGAGCACGCGAAGGCCCGTGGCGCCACCATCTACGCCGAGCTGATTGGTTTCGGCATGAGCGGTGATGCGTACCACATGACCTCGCCTCCGTCGGACGGCGCGGGTGCTGCACGCTGCATCACCAATGCGTTGCGTGATGCCAAGGTCAACGTTGACCAGGTGCAGTACATCAATGCCCATGGCACTTCGACCCCGACCGGCGACCTGGCGGAAGCCGAGGCCATCAAGTCGGTGTTCGGCGAGCATGCCTACAAGCTGGCGGTCAGTTCCACCAAGTCCATGACCGGGCACCTGTTGGGTGCGGCGGGAGCGGTCGAGGCAATCTTCAGCGTGCTGGCCATCAAGGATCAGGTCGCTCCGCCGACCATCAACCTCGATGAACCGGATGAGGGCTGCGACCTGAACTTCGTGCCTCACGAGCCGCAGAAGATGCCGATCGACGTGGTGCTGTCCAACTCGTTCGGTTTTGGTGGTACCAACGGTTCCCTGGTGTTCCGCCGGTTCGCCGAGTGATGGAGAGCTGGGTCGACGGTCAGCCGGCGGGCGCAGTGCCCCTGAAAGACCGTGGCCTGGCATACGGTGATGGGCTGTTCGAGACCATTGCCGTCAAGGCCGGGCAGCCCGTGCTGCTTGACCGCCACCTGCAGCGCCTTGAAGAAGGTTGCAGGCGGTTGGCGATTGTTGCGGATCAACCCCTGATCCGCAGCGAATTGCTGGCCTACGCCGCTGCCCTCGGTGACGGTGTACTCAAGTTGATCCTGACCCGTGGCGACAGCCAGCGCGGTTATGGCATCAGTGCTGGCGCTCCGGCGCGGCGCATTCTGCAAGGCAGTCCACCTGCCACTTATCCCCCGGAACATGCAGCGTCAGGCATCCGCCTGTTTGCGTGTACCACGCGTTTGTCCGAGCAACCGTTGCTCGCCGGCCTCAAGCACCTCAATCGACTGGAACAGGTGTTCGCCCGCGCCGAATGGCAGGATGCCGAACACGCCGAAGGTTTGATGCTGGATATGTCCGGTCGAGTCATCGAAGGCGTCTTCAGCAACCTGTTTCTGGTGCGTAACGGCGTGTTGCTGACCGCTGATCTGAAACGCTGCGGCGTCGCCGGCGTCATGCGGGCCGAGGTGTTGGCCCAGGCGCAGGCGTTGGGCATTCCGACGAGCGTGGCCGATATCAGCCTTGAGCAGCTGCAACAGGCCGATGAAGTCTTGGTGTGCAACAGCGTATATGGCATTTGGCCGGTGCGCGGATGTGCTGCGATGAGCTGGCCGGTTGGGCCGCTCACCCGTAAACTGCAGGGCATTGTTCGCGCACTATTGGATATTTGATTTGAGACGTAAATTTGTATTGTTGCTGGAGATCGGTCTGGTCCTGGCGGGTTTGCTGCTGGGCGCTTCGGCCTGGAAGCTGAACTCGGCCCTTGAGCAGCCCTTGAATCTGACCCAGGAGCAATTGCTGGACGTACCGGCTGGCGCGACGCCCACCGGCACCTTCAATCGCCTGGAAAATGACGGCGTGCTCAAGGATGCGTTCTGGTTGCGTCTCTACTGGCGCTTCAACCTCGACGGCCAGCCGCTGCACAGCGGCGAATACCGCATGACCCCGGGCCTCACCGCCGAGGGCCTGATCGGCCTGTGGCAGCGTAGCGAAGTGGTGCAGTACAGCATTACGCTGGTGGAAGGCTGGAACTTCCGCCAGGTGCGCGCGGCCCTGGGCAAGCATGAAAAGATCGAGCAGACCCTGTCCGGCCTGAGTGACAGCGAGGTGATGGAAAAACTCGGCCACCCGGGCGTATTTCCTGAAGGGCGCTTCTTCCCGGACACCTACCGCTTCGTGCGTGGCATGAGCGACGTCGAACTGCTGAAAAAATCCTACAACCGTCTGGACGATGTCCTCGCCCAAGAGTGGAGCAAGCGCGCGGCCGATGCGCCGTACACCGACCCCTATCAAGCGCTGATCATGGCCTCGCTGGTGGAGAAAGAAACCGGCGTGCCGGAAGAGCGCGGCCAGATCGCCGGGGTATTCGTGCGGCGCATGCAGATCGGCATGCTGCTGCAAACCGACCCGACGGTGATCTACGGCCTCGGTGAGCGCTACACCGGCAAGCTGACCCGCGCACACCTCAAGGAAGCCACGCCCTACAACACCTACGTGATCGCCGGCCTGCCGCCGACGCCGATCGCCATGGTCGGGCGGGAGGCGATTCATGCTGCGCTGAACCCGGTGGCGGGCAGCAGCCTGTATTTCGTTGCCCGAGGCGATGGCAGCCATATTTTCTCGGATAACCTGGATGCGCATAACGCAGCAGTGCGTGAGTTCCAGATGAAGCGTCGCGCCGATTACCGTTCCAGCCCGGCGCCGGCGGCAAAGCCTGCGGACGCGCCGCTGGATACGCCCGCCGAGCCGGCTCCGGCACCCGATGACGCCGCGCCGCAAAGCCCGCAATGACTCTGACTAAGGACTGCCTGTGACTGGCTTGTTTATTACCCTGGAAGGCCCGGAAGGCGCCGGCAAGAGCACCAATCGTGAATACCTGGCCGAGCGCCTGCGCGCCGAAGGTATCGAGGTGCTGCTGACCCGTGAGCCTGGCGGCACGCCACTGGCCGAGCGTATCCGTGAAGTGCTGCTGACCCCGGGCGACGAACAGATGAACCCCGACACCGAGCTGTTGCTGGTGTTCGCCGCCCGCGCCCAGCACCTGGCCGAAGTCATTCGCCCGGCACTGGCCCGGGGCGCCGTGGTGATTTGTGACCGGTTTACCGATTCCACCTATGCCTATCAGGGCGGCGGCCGTGGCTTGTCCCTGGAGCGCATTGCGGCCTTGGAGACCTTCGTCCAGGGCGATTTGCGGCCCGACCTGACCCTGGTGTTCGATCTCCCGGTGGAAGTCGGCATGGCCCGTGCCACCGCCCGGGGTCGCCTCGATCGTTTCGAACTGGAAACCCGAGTCTTTTTTGAAGCTGTGCGCGGCGCGTTTCTCAAGCGCGCCGAAGCCGACCCCGCTCGTTACTACCTGTTGGACGCCGCACAACCGTTGACTCAGGTTCAGCAGTGCATTGACGCCCTGTTGCCGAAGCTTGTGGAGCGTGTCCGTGGCTGAAGCCTATCCATGGCAGGACAGCCTCTGGCAGCAACTGGCGGGCCGTCCCCAGCACGCCCACGCCTACCTGCTCCACGGCCCGGTGGGCATCGGCAAGCGCGCCCTGGCCGAGCGGCTGATGGCCAGCTTGTTGTGCCAGCGGCCCAACGGCCTGGAAGCCTGCGGCGAATGTAAATCCTGCATGCTGCTCAAGGCCGGCAGCCACCCGGACAACTATCTGCTGGAACCGGAAGAGGCCGACAAGGCGATCAAGGTCGACCAGGTGCGTGATCTGGTCAGCTTCGTGGTGCAGACCGCGCAGATGGGCGGGCGCAAGGTGGTGCTGATCGAACCGGTGGAGTCGATGAACATCAACGCCGCCAATGCCTTGCTCAAGAGCCTGGAAGAACCGTCCGGCGATACCGTGCTGCTGCTGGTCAGCCACCAGTCCAGCCGCCTGCTGCCGACCATTCGCAGCCGCTGCGTGCAGCAGGCCTGCCCGTTGCCGAGCGAAGCCATGAGCCTGCAGTGGCTGGCCCAGGCGTTGCCGGACTGCGGCGAGGCGGAGCGCGTCGAGTTGCTGACCCTGGCGGCCGGTTCGCCCCTGGCGGCGGTCAAGCTCCAGGCCCAGGGCGTGCGTGAACAGCGTGCGCTGGTGGTGGACGGGGTGAAGAAACTGCTCAAGCAGGAAGTGTCGGCCACGCAACTGGCCGAAAGCGCCTGGAAAGACATTCCCTTGCTGCTGCTGTTCGACTGGTTTTGCGACTGGTCGAGCCTGATCCTGCGCTACCAGCTGACCCAGGACGAAAACGGCCTTGGGCTGCCGGACATGCGCAAAGTCGTGCAATACCTGGCGCAGAAGAGCGCCCAGGACAAGGTGCTGAACATCCAGGACTGGATCCTCGCCCAACGCCAGAAGGTCCTCGGCAAGGCCAACCTCAATCGCGTGCTGTTGCTTGAGGCCTTGCTGGTGCAGTGGGTCGGTTTGCTCGGCCGCCGTTAATTTCAGTGGCCGACGGGTGTATCGTTGGCCAGACACTTTCCGTGACTCAAGTTGTAGATCCCTATGCTCGTAGATTCCCATTGCCACCTTGATCGCCTCGACCTGGCCCAGCACGGCGGCTCCCTCGACGCCGCCCTCGAAGCTGCGCGCCAGCGCGGGGTAGGGCACTTCCTGTGCATCGGCGTCAGCGCGGAAAACGCCGCCGACGTCAAAGCCCTGGCCGATTGTTATGCCGACGTCGACTGCTCGGTGGGCATTCACCCGCTGGACCTCAAGCCCGGCGAAGCCCCGGCCCTCGACTGGCTGCTCGGTGAACTCAATCACCCGCGCGTGGTGGCCATCGGTGAGACCGGCCTGGATTACCACTACGAACCGGAAGCTGCCGAGTTGCAGCAGGCGTCGTTCCGTCTGCACCTGCAAGCCGCCCAGCAGACTGGCAAGCCGGTGATCGTCCACACCCGTGGCGCCCGTGCCGACACCCTGACCCTGCTGCGCGAAGCCGCGCTGCCCCAGGCTGGTGTGCTGCATTGCTTCACTGAAGACTGGGACATGGCCAAGGCCGCGCTGGACCTTGGTTTCTACATTTCCTTGTCGGGCATCGTGACCTTCCGCAACGCCGATGCCCTGCGCGATGTCGCGCGCCAGGTCCCGGCAGACCGCCTGCTGGTGGAAACCGATTCGCCGTACCTGGCGCCAATTCCCCATCGCGGCAAACCCAACCTGCCGGAATACGTACGGGATGTGGCGGATTACCTGGCGATGCTGCGGGGCGAGTCCTACGAGCGCTTTGCCGAACAGACCACCGAAAACTTCAAGCGCCTGTTCCCGCTGGCCCACGTCGGCCACTGAATCGCAGGCAAAAAAAACCCGGGTTCTGGGGGGTGAATCCGGGCTAAGACCATTAGGAGTAAAACAAGGGTACGCAGTCCGTCGGTACCCAGGTCGACGCGTCACTTGGGGGAGATGCCACGCCGACATTTCAAGTATTGATCAGTATCCGATTCAGTCCAGCCACATCTGATCGTTTTTTAAACAGATTTGGAATACGCCCGCTTCGGTTGAGTTCTCATTGGATGCGATGCACACGCGCCAATCACCTGTTTTATTTCTGACTCGAATCAGCACATTCGTTGGCGTGTTGTAAGTTAAGTGCAAAGGTTGTTCATATAGGCGTTGCCCAACGACCGTTCAGTCGGGATAATCCCGCGCACCGGGTAAAACGTTCCGACAAGCACGGCTTGGGGAGCGAACGCCCTTCCAATATCCATCTCTGCAGACCTTTTTCTTATGCACAAAGAACCCCGCAAGGTCCGTGAGTTTCGCCGCCGCGAGCAGGAAATTCTCGACACCGCACTCAAGCTGTTCCTCGACCAGGGTGAAGACAGCGTCACCGTCGAGATGATTGCGGATGCCGTGGGTATCGGCAAAGGCACCATCTACAAGCACTTCAAGTCCAAGGCCGAGATCTACCTGCGCCTGATGCTCGACTACGAGCGCGACCTGAACGAGCTGCTGCACTCGGCCGATGTCGACAAGGACAAGGAAGCGCTGTCCCGCGCCTACTTCGAGTTCCGCATGCGTGACCCGCAGCGCTACCGCTTGTTTGATCGCCTGGAAGAAAAAGTGGTGAAGGGCCATCAGGTGCCGGAAATGGTCGAGGAGCTGCACAAGATCCGTGCCTCGAACTTCGAACGCCTGACCCTGCTGATCAAGGGCCGTATCAGCGAAGGCAAGCTCGAAGACGTGCCACCGTATTTCCACTACTGCGCCGCCTGGGCGTTGGTGCACGGCGCCGTGGCGTTGTACCACTCGCCGTTCTGGAGCAATGTGCTGGAAGATCAGGAAGGTTTCTTCCAGTTCCTGATGGACATCGGCGTGCGCATGGGCAATAAGCGCAAGCACAGCACCGATTTGCCGAACGCCGAAACGCCGGCCACTTGAATCATTCGCCAGCGTGATGGCGATATGATTTCCTGCCCAGCGCAGTAACCCAGGAATATACTCAGGCAAGGACCTTGCTAAAACTTGATTTTTCAGTCAGGTTTTAGTGCGCCCGAATTATCCTCTGCCGGAGTGATCCATGATCGTTGATCGTCAAGGCAGGCGATTCCGCAATTTGCGGATCAGCCTGACCTCAGCCTGCAATTACGCCTGTACCTACTGCGTGCCCAACGGCAAGCGGCTGGTGGCTGCGCAGGACGAACTGTCGGCCGAGGCGATGGCGCGGGGTGTCGAGTACCTGATCGAGGCCGCCGGCATCGAGCGCCTGCGGATTACCGGCGGTGAACCGTTGGTCAGCCCCAAGCTGGAAGCCTTCATGGGCGCGGTGGGGCAGATGGGGCTCAGTGATATCAGCCTGACCACCAACGGCCAACTGCTGGCGCGCAAACTGCCGCTGCTGGTGGACGCCGGGATTCGCCGGATCAACGTGTCCCTCGACACCCTGGACGCCGACGCCTTCCGCAGCATCGCTCGCGGTGGCGACCTGGCCACCGTGCTCGATGGCATGGACCAGGCGAGCGCCGCCGGAATCAAGATCAAGGTCAACATGGTGCCGCTGCGCGGCCAGAACCTCGACCAGGTGATGCCGCTGCTCGACTACTGCCTGGAGCGTGGCTACGAGTTGCGCTTTATCGAATTGATGCGCATGGGCCACCTCGCCAACGATTCCAACGCGTTCCTGCAGCAATTCGTCAGCCTTCAGCAATTGCTCAGCCTGATCGGCGAACAGTACGAATACCTGCAAGCCAACGCCCCGGTGGACGCCACTGCCGTGCGCTACGAAGTGCCCGGCAAAGGTTTCTTCGGTGTCATTGCCAACGAAAGCGTGCCGTTCTGCCGGACCTGTTCGCGTTTGCGCCTGTCGTCCACTGGCTGGCTGCATGGCTGCCTGTCGTCGAGCAACCGCCACTACGTCGGCGACCTGCTGGACAAACCCCGCCACCAGGCCCTGCCGGCCTTGCAGCGCTTGTTGGTCAAGGCCTTGGGTGACAAGCAGGAAGTGGCCTTCTCCGGCGGCGCCACCATCATGAAGATCATCGGCGGCTAGTCTCGCAAGCTGGCGCAAAATCTGCATCTCGTGCCCATTCGCCGGTTTTCCGTCACCGGCCTTTGGAGAATTAGGATGCGTAGTCTGGTTTTGGTGCTGGCGTCACTCGCGCTGGGTGGCTGCATGACCGTCAGTAATATGGCCGAAGGCACGCGCTATCAGATGAGCGATGCCGGGCTGCTGGACCACAGCGATACCCGCCGCGTCAATTCGGTCCGCATACAGCCGGACTCCTTCGTCTTCATCGCCCAGGGCGCCTTCACCCCGCCGGGCAGTGCTTATCCGCGGCCTAACGTGGTGGCCGAGGAAGCCTTCAACGGCTTTGTCGAATATTTCCCGATGGTCCGCCGCGCCCGCAAGCCGGAAGGCCTCGAGCAGGCGATGTCGGAAGCCCGCGCGGCGGGTGCGCATTACCTGCTGTACTGCCGCTTCGCCCAGGCGGATGACCGTATCGGCAACGCCGATGAATGGTCTGACCAGGAGGCGGTGGATCGCCTGGGTATCGACACCGGAACCATCCAGGTCATGTTGATCGAGACCAGTACCCAGTATTTGATTGATACTGTGCGCATCCATAGCCGTGGCGGTTTACTGACGTTCCACGACAACAAGCCAGATGACCTGATCGGCAAGCCCCTGGCGCACTACGCGCGCAGCCTGTTGGGCATGAGCGATCAGTAAGACACAAGGAGAGCAGCATGACCGATTCGGCCAAGGCCAATGACCTGTTGGCGCAATTGCCCAAGGGCAAGGGGCCCGCACCGGTGCATCTGTGGAACCCGGATTTTTGCGGCGATATCGACATGCGCATTGCCCGCGATGGCACCTGGTTCTATATGGGCACGCCGATTGGCCGCAAGCCGATGGTCAAGCTGTTCTCCAATATCATTCGCCGCGATGGCGATGATTATTTCCTGATCACCCCGGTGGAAAAGGTCGGGATCAAGGTCGATGACGCGCCCTTTGTCGCCGTGACCCTGGAAGTCGAAGGGCAGGGCGAGAGCCAAGTCCTGCGCTTTACCACCAATGTCGATGAACAGGTCGAAGCCGGTATCGAACATCCGCTGCGGGTGATGATTGACCCGGAAACCCAGGAACCCTCGCCGTACCTGCGGGTGCGCACCAACCTCGAAGCCTTGGTCCATCGCAATGCGTTCTATCAGTTGGTGGAGTTGGCGGTGACCCGTCCGATCAACGGTAAGAACTGGCTTGGCGTCTGGAGCGGCGGGGTATTTTTCCCCATCGGCCTGGAGCCCTGAGGCTGATTTCTCGCTCTCCCTGAAATAAATCGCTTGCTGTAGCCGGGCGCTTTCGGTTATCAATTTGTACATGATTAGACATGTCCGATTTGATAAGAAAAAACGCGTCGTCGACGAGCTGATCCGCCGTATCGAGGGTGGAGTGATGGCTGACGGTGTCCTGCTGCCGGGCGAGCACCAACTGGCCGAAGAGTTTTCCGTCAGCCGCGGCACCCTGCGTGAAGCCCTGGCCGAACTCAAGCGCCGCAGCTACATCGCCACCCAAAGCGGTGTCGGCTCCATCGTCACCTTCGACGGCATGGTGCTCGACCAGCGCAGCGGCTGGGCCCAAGCCCTGGCCGACACCGGCGCGGTGGTGACCTCCGAAATCCTGCGCCTGGAAGCGGTCACCCGCCCGGACCTGCTCAGCCGTCACGGCAGCGACCAATTCATCGCCCTCGACCGCCGCCGTCGCGCTGCCGACGGCACGTTCGTGTCCCTGGAGCGCTCGCTGATGCCGGCCTCGGGTGGCGTCGAAAGCCTGCCGCAAGTCGGCCTGATCGATAATTCCCTGACCATCACCCTGGCGGCCTATGGCTATGTCGGCGCCACCGGCAATCAATGGATCGGTGCCGAGCCTCTGAACGAAGAAGACGCCCAGCTCCTGGGGCGCCCGGTGGGCACGGTGTTCCTCAAGGCCCTGCGCACCACCTACGACCGCCAGGACCGCTTCATGGAGTCCGTCGAAAGCTTGCTCGACCCTCTGCATTTCCGCTTGCACCTTCAATTTGGAACACCGACATGACCGCCACCACCCGCGCCCTCGGCGCCTTCTACGGCCTGGCCCTGGGCGATGCGTTGGGCATGCCCACCCAGTCCCTGAGCCGCGAGCAGGTCAAGGCGCGTTTCGGCGCGATCACCGGCCTGGAAGATGCCGACGCCGATCAGCCGATCGCGCCGAACATGCCCAAGGGCTCGATCACCGATGACACCGAACAGGCGATCCTCGTCGGCCAGTTGCTGGTGGACGGGCAGGGCAGGATTGAACCCACCGAACTCGCCCAACGTTTGATCGACTGGGAAGCGGTGATGCGCGCCAAGGGCTCCCAGGATTTGCTGGGCCCCTCGACCAAGCGTGCGATCGACATGATCCTGGCGGGCCATACCCCGGAAGAGTCCGGGCGCTACGGCACCACCAACGGCGCCGCCATGCGCATCACCCCGGTGGGCATCGCGGCGGACGTCAACGACCCGGCGCAGTTTATCCAGGCGGTGATCCAGGCGTGCCAGGTCACCCACAACACCAACCTGGGCATCTCCAGCGCGGCGGCGGTGGCGGCGGTGGTTTCCGCCGGGGTCAACGGCGTCGATCTGGGCGAAGCGCTGAACATCGGCACGCAGATCGCCCAGCAGGCGGAAAACCACGGCCACTGGATTGCCGGCGGGCGCATCGCCACCCGTATCAGTTGGGCGCGCACCTTGAGCGTCGACAGCGGCGACAAGGCGCTGTTTACCGACCTGCTTTACGAATTGATCGGCACCTCCGTGGCGTCCCAGGAATCGGTGGTGGTGTCGTTTGCCCTCGCGCAGCAAGTCGCGGTGGGTGAAATGAACGCCATCGAAGCCCTGTGCATGGCCGCCAGCCTCGGCGGCGACACCGACACCATCGCCGCG
This sequence comes from Pseudomonas sp. Ag1, assembly GCF_000278565.1. Taxonomy (NCBI): domain Bacteria; kingdom Pseudomonadati; phylum Pseudomonadota; class Gammaproteobacteria; order Pseudomonadales; family Pseudomonadaceae; genus Pseudomonas; species Pseudomonas sp. Ag1. Next base: position 86,868 of record NZ_AKVH01000097.1, on the reverse strand, counting down.
ATTCTCGGCGCGATGCTCGGTGCGTGCCTGGGGATGCAGTGCTGGCCTGGGGCGATGATCGAACAGGTCAAGCAGGTTAACCAACTGGACCTGGAACCCTTGGTCCAAGGCCTGCTCGAGCTGCGCTGAGCACCGCAGATTAAAAAATGTGGGAGCGGGCTTGCTCGCGAAAGCGGTGCATCAGTGACACATGCGTTGCCTGACACACCGCTTTCACGAGCAAGCCCGCTCCCACATTGATCCAGTCGAGTCAGGAAGACCGGAACACAGATTCAACTTGCCAACCTGCCACAACCACAAAAAAACAGGCATCAGGAGCACCCCACCATGAGTACGTCCTCTTCCGGCCAAAGCGCCGGGCAATTGGAAACACGCGGCATCGAGCCGGTCCCGGAAGGCGAGTGCAACGGCCATCCGCTGCAACTGTTCTGGGTCTGGTTTGCGGCCAACATCAGCATCCTCGGCTTGCCCCTGGGCGCGACCCTCGTAGCGTTTCGCGGCCTGGCGATCTGGCAGGCAATCATCGTGGCGATCCTCGGCGCCGCCGGCTCGTTTGCGGTGGTGGGCATCATCTCCATCGCCGGCCGTCGTGGCCGTGCACCGAGCCTGACCCTGTCCCGGGCGATCTTTGGCGTACGCGGCAATATCGGCCCGACGCTGGTGTCGCTGATGTCGCGCCTCGGCTGGGAAACCGTCAACACCACTACGGCTGCGTTCGTGCTGTTGTCGTTGTGCTCGATCCTGTTCAACTCGCCGGTTGCCGCCAAAAGCGCGCCGGTACTGACCCTGCTGTTCATCGGCATCTTCGTGCTGCTGACCCTCGCCGTGTCGGGCCTGGGCCATGCCACCTTGCTGGTGATCCAGAAGTGGGCCACCTACGTGTTCGGCGCACTGAATATCCTGGTGGGCGGTTTCCTCTGCGCCACCATCGACTGGAGCGCGGTATTCAACGCCACGCCTGCGCCGTTGAGCGCGATGATCATCGGCGTCGGCACCATGGCCGCCGGTACGGGTATCGGCTGGGCCAACGCCGGTGCCGACATGTCGCGCTACCAGCACCGCAGCGTCAAGGCCGTGCGCCTGGTGGCCTCCGCGGCATTCGGTGCGGGGATTCCGCTGGTGCTGTTGATCACCCTCGGCGGCTTGCTGTCGGTGGGCAACAATGACCTGGCGTCGGCCACTGACCCGATCATCGCGATCCGCGACATGCTGCCGACCTGGATGGCGGTGCCGTACCTGATCACCGCGTTTGGCGGGCTGTTGCTGTCGAATAACCTGTCGGTGTACTCGGCGGGCCTCACCACCTTGACCCTCGGTTTGAAGGTCAAGCGCGTGCACGCGGTGATCGTCGACATCGTTGCGATCTTCGCCGGTTCGATCTACTTCATGCTGATCGCCGACAGCTTCTACGGCCCGTTCATCACCTTCATCTCGTTGCTGGCGGTACCGATCACCGCCTGGGTCGGGATCTTTGTGGTCGACCTGATTCATCGCCACTACTACAGCCCCAAAGACCTGCTGGACGTAACGCCAAGCAGCGCCTACTGGTACCGTGGCGGGGTTGAATGGCGTGCGTTCGGCGCCTGGGCGATTGCGATCGTGCTGGGCTTCAGTTTCACCACCATCGGCACCACGGCCGAGAACATCTGGTTCGCCGGTCCGCTGTCCGATTCGTGGCTGGGCCACAACGGCCTGGGCTGGATCGTCACCTTCCTGGTGGCCGGCGGGATTTATGCGGTACTGGGTGGCGCGGCTGATCGTCGTCCGGCTTTGGTAGAGAGCGCTAATGTCTAGATTGCTGCACAGCGGCCAGGTCATCGTCGACCTGGTCATGTCCCTCGACACATTGCCCGCCACCGGCGGCGATGTATTGGCCAACTCCGCCAGCTTCGAAGCCGGCGGTGGCTTCAACGTGATGGCCGCGGCCCGACGCAACGGCTTGCCGGTGGTCTACCTGGGCCGCCATGGCACCGGCCGCTTCGGCGACCTGGCGCGCGCGGCGATGCAGGCCGAGGGCATTGAAATGGCCCTGGCCGCCAGCGACGACAAGGACACCGGCCTGTGTGTGTCCCTGACCGAAGCCACCACCGAGCGTACCTTCATTTCCCATATCGGCGCTGAGGGTGACTTGCTGGCGCAAGACCTGGCCAATGCGGTACCACGCGACGACGACTACGTGTACGTCAGCGGCTACAGCCTGCTGCTGGAAGGCAAGGCCCAGGCGTTGCTCGATTGGCTACTGGCATTGCCGCGCCAGATCACGGTGGTGTTCGATCCGGGCCCGCTGGTGAAGGCACCGGACTCGGCCTTGATGGTCGCCCTGTTGCCGCGTATCGATATCTGGACCAGCAACGGTCCGGAAGCGCTGGCCTTTACCGGCGCGAGCGATCTGGCGGGGGCATTGCTCAAGCTCAACGAGCACTTGCCCGCCGACACCTTGCTGGTGGTGCGCGATGGACCGAATGGCTGCTGGATCAGCCGTAATGGCCAGGCCGAGCATGTGCCGGGATTCAAGGTCAAGGCGGTGGACAGCAACGGTGCCGGCGATGCTCACGCCGGGGTGTTTATCGCCGGCCTGGCCAATGGTTTGGCGCCAGCTGTCGCGGCACGTCGCGCGAACGCGGCGGCGGCCTTGGCGGTCACGCGCTGGGGGCCGGCCACCTCACCGGGCACGGCTGAAGTGGATGCGTTGTTGAGCGAGGGCTGATTCGGCAGAATAGTCGCCATTCAGCACGGAGCAGCGTCATGACCCAGAACATCTACGACACCGAGGTTTTCTTCGAGGGCTACAGCAAAATGGGCCGCTCGGTAGAAGGCCTCGCCGGCGCGCCGGAGTGGCCGGCGTTGCAATCCATGCTGCCGCCGATGCCAGGGTTGAAAGTGGTGGACCTGGGTTGCGGCTACGGCTGGTTCAGTCGCTGGGCGCAGGAGCGGGGCGCCGAACAGGTGCTGGGGCTGGATGTCTCGCAAAAGATGCTGGCGCGGGCAAAGGAGATGACGTCCTCTTCGGCCATCACCTATGGCATCGCCGACCTGGAAAAACTCGACCTTCCGGATGCCACTTTCGACCTGGCCTACAGCTCATTGGCGTTCCATTACATCGTCGATCTTAAGGGCCTGTTCGCGCGTATCCATCAAGCGTTGGTCCCGGGCGGGCGGTTGGTATTTTCCATCGAGCATCCGATCTTCATGGCGCCCCGGCAGCCGGGCTGGCTGATTGATGAGCAAGGGCGCAAGAGCTGGCCGGTGGACAGCTACCAGTTGCAAGGACCACGGGTGACAAACTGGCTGGCGGAGGGTGTGATCAAGCAACATCGCACCGTGGGCACGTTGCTGACGCTGTTGATCCAGGCGGGGTTTACCCTGACTCATGTCGACGAGTGGGGCCCGAGCGAAGCGGACCTGAAAGCCCGCCCCGCACTGGCAGAAGAGCTTGAACGCCCAATGATGCTACTGGTGGCCGCCCACCGCTGATTCCGTGGCTGTAAACCCGATCAAAAAATGTGGGAGCGGGCTTGCTCGCGAATGCGTTGGGTCAGCCAATGAATCTGGCCCTGACACACCGCCTTCGCGAGCAAGCTCGCTCCCACATTTTGTTCCGCGTTAACCGGCCTCTTTCAGCGCCTCAATCAACTCATCCTTGCGCATGGTCGAGCGCCCGGGAATGCCCCTGGCACGCGCTTCCTTCAGCAAGCTTTCCTTGGTCTGCGTACCCAGCGAAACCCGGCTGTTACGCGGATGCCCCTCACGGCTGGCAGCAGCCCGCTTGGCCGACTCATGCCGGTCCTGGGACTTCTTCGCCGGCGCCTTGCGTTGGCCTGAACCGCCGGCCTTTTCGCCGCCGCCAGACTGCTTGTTGACGGTGGCCCAGGCCCGCGCCTCGGCTTCTTCTTTCGACAAGCCCTGGTGCTCATAACTCGCTTCGATATGGGCGGCCTTGCGCTTCTGTTCGGTGGTGTATTTGGCTTTGCTTCCACGAGGCATTGCGATACTCCTCCTGGTCTGGCCCTTCGCGAAGGGCCAGGCCAGACAAAGTGCGTTACTGGCCCGCCTCGCTTTCCAGCTTGCGAGCCGCTTCCACGCCGGACGCGGTGAGTTTGATCGGCAGGTTCAGCGAATGTTCACCGGCATCGTTGCAGGTCACATGGCCTTCCTTGATCCACCCGCGGTCCTGCAAGGTGGCCAAGGCGCTGGCCACCACTTTTTCACCTCGGTAGTTGTCCAGCACTTCTTTGCCCAACCCACTGGGATGAGCGTGGAGCAGACGGGTGAGGACTTCTTTTTCAAGGTTGTGATCGACGTTCATGCATACCTCTTCACTGGGAAATGGTTGGGTGTTCGTCTTTCTTGCGCATTAAGGCGCGGGCTGTTTTGGCGCGCCGGGGATGTTGGAGTCATCGCCTTTATTGATCGAGGGCGAAGTGGCACCTGGGCCCATTTTGCCGTTGGGCACCGCACCGCTATTGCGATTGGTGTCGTCGCCCTGGGTGCGTGGGTCCCTGCTGTTGTCGATGATGGCGCCGCCGTTGGTGTCCATGCCGGTACCCATCGAGTCCTTCGACTCCTGGGCGGCCGGGTTGGGCGGGCTGCCGACAGGGTCGGTCGGGCCGGTGCTGGAACCTGTGGAGGCGGCAAAGCTGCTCAGCGAAACAGCAGACAGCAAACCGGTGAGGGCGAGGGCGGCAAATTTGGAAGTCGTCATGATGGTGTCTCCATATGATTAATGTCCTTACCTGATATTGGTCCGCCCCCGTTTGTGATTCGTGCCTCGATACCGACGAACGGTCTTAGGTCGCTTGTAAGATTTTGTGTGACGAGATTCGGCGCCAGATCAACCGCGCCACCGTGATCAGCCAATTGAGCAGCGCCACCGCCAGTACGCTCATCAACAGGGTCGGCATGCCGTATTCGACGATGACCTTGCCCGCCAGCAGCGGGAAACCGAACACCCCGATAAAGTACGCCAGGCTGAACAGCAGCAACGCCTGGGAGGTGGTGCCAGCGGGTGCCTCGTTCGCAGCCAAACCATTGATCACCGAGTACGTCAGGCCGTAACCGACGCCCAGGGTGACGGCTGCCAGCAGGTAGCTGTAGTTGCCGCTGACCCTGAACCCGAACAGGAAAATCGACACCAGCATCAACCCCGACAACACACACGCCGCCCAATACGGATCACGCTTGACCACGATGCCGGCGATCAGCAGGCGGCTGGTAATCGCCGCACTCATGAAGCCCAGGAAGAACAGCGAATAGTCCAGCCCGTGCAACGCCGCGTAGCTGGTCTGGAAACTCGACAGCCCGCCAAACACGCAACCGCCGAGGCCCACCATGATGATCGCGAACACCGCTTTCGATGACAGCACCTGGCGCGTGGCCGACCAGGAAATCTTCGCCACCGGCGCGGTGTGTTGACTCAGCGCGCGACCCAGTCGCCAGAAAATCAGCACACCCACCAGGCTCGCCAGCGCTGCTATATGAAAGGCCGCCGTCAGCGAAAAATCCAGGGCACTTGCCGCCCGCCCCAGCAGTGGCCCGGAGCCGATTCCGGTCATCATGCTGCCCGACAGCAGGGCAAAATACTTGGCCCGTTGCGCCGGTTCCACCAGCATCGCGACGATGATCGGCCCCAACGTGTAGAACACGCCCCAGCCCAATCCCAACGACAAGCCAAAGAACATCAAGCCCTCGCCGAACCCCGGCGCCAGCGCAAAGCCCAGGCACGCCACCACCAGCAATACGCCGAGCAGGGCGATCGACCTGGCAGCCCCCAGCAGGTCGGCCAGATGCCCGGAAACCAGCACCGCCACAAAGGTGCTGAGCATCGCCATGGAGATCACGCTGCCGGCGTCGTGTTCGTTGCCGCCGCGCGAATGGATCAGCAGCGACAGCAAGAATGTCGAGCCATAGGACAGGGAAAGCAGGTAGCTGGCGAGGCAGAAAAGGGCGAACAGTTTTCCGCCGACCGCAGGTGAGGCGTGCATGGGGGAGCCTTGCGTCTGTTGGATTTATGCCCAACTTTTTACCATGCACGGCACGTGGGATTGTTCTGTGGTTCGCGGCGCTTGCGTTAGCCCGCAGCGGAGTATGGCGTGCCTATTTCTTCGATGAACAGGTTCATGAAACCCTTCAACCGCTCATGGCGCGCCAGGGCCATGCGTTGCCCCGTCGGCGTCTGAAATCCGCCCGCCAGATGCAGCAGCTTGGTCTGGAAATGGTCGAGGCAAAAGCGCTTGTCGTCGTACTCGCGATGCTGCGCCGTTGGGTCAGCCGGGTCATACAGCCCGCTGCCCATGCGCCCGGCGATGTAAAATGTGCGGGCCACGCCGATCATGCCCAGGGAGTCCAAACGGTCGGCATCCTGCATAATCTTTGCTTCAAGCGTCACCGGCGTCAGGCCCGCCGAAAAGCTGTGGGTCTCGATGGCGTGGGTCACCGCTGCAATCGTCTCGGGCTGCCACGCCAACCCCTGCAAAATCTGCCCGGCCTTGTCCGCCGCCAATGTTGAGGCCTTGGAACGCAACGGCGAATTCTTCTCCACCGCGACGCAGTCATGGAGCAGCACCGCCGCCAGCAGCACCTCCAGATCGCCACCTTCCTCTGCCTGGATCGACCGCACGTTGTGCCACACCCGTTGCAAATGGGACAGATCGTGGGCGCCGTCTTCCGCAGGCTCAAGGGCGTAAGGCAATAACGTCGCGGCGAGGTCGGTCAGTGGCGTGAAGGGCATGGGGATTCTCAAAGATCGATGGCCTGCAGGTTAGCCGTGAATCAAATTGCACTGCAATCGGTCATTAAAGCGCCTTAGTATGTGTGCTCTCTTTCCCTGACAAGGCCTGCCCATGACCATCGAGATTCGCCCCGCCGTGCCCAGCGATGCTGCGCAGATCCTGACCTTCATCACCGAGCTTGCCGACTATGAAAAAGCCCGGCACGAAGTGATCGCCAGCGTGGTGGACATCGAGCGCAGCCTGTTCAGTGAAGGTGCCACCGCCCACGGCCTGATCTGCCTGCGCGACGGTTTGCCGATCGGCTTTGCGGTGTTCTTTTTCAGCTATTCCACGTGGCTGGGCAGCAACTGCCTGTACCTCGAAGACCTGTACATCAACCCCGAGCAACGCGGTGGCGGGGCGGGCAAGAAGTTGCTGCGCCACCTGGCGAAAATCGCCTGTGACAACGGCTGCGGGCGTTTCGAGTGGAGCGTGCTGGACTGGAACGAGCCGGCCATCGCGTTCTACAAATCCATCGGTGCCCAGCCCCAGGAAGAGTGGGTACGCTACCGCATGGAAGGCGACGCCCTCAGGGATTTCGCACAGGGTTAAGTGTGCATAAAGGACCGGCTTTTAAAGCCGGTTTTTTTATATATTTGCTCACTATATGGGATGATAATTTATATATTGAGATGTTCCGGTTTCTGGGTTTATAGTCTTGCGCATCAGCACTCACTACCAAAAACAAAACAGGTGAAGCGATGCAGGCACAACCGTTGTCGTTACCTCCGGTGCCCGAGCCGACTTACGGCGAGCGACTGAAGAACAAAGTCGTGGTCATCACCGGTGCCGCCCAAGGCATTGGCGAGGCTATCGTCGCCTGCTTCCAGGCTCAGCAGGCGCGCCTGGTGATCGGTGATATCCAGGGCGAGAAGGTCGAGCAGGTCGCCGCCCACTGGCGCGAACACGGCGCCGAGATCTACGCACAACCTGTCGACATCACTTCCAAGGATCAATGGCGCGCCCTGGTGGACGTAGCTATCGAACGCTTTGGCCGCGTCGATGTGCTGGTCAATTGCGCCGGCGTCAACGTGTTCCGCGACCCGCTGGAAATGACCGACGAAGACTGGCGCCGCTGCTTCGCCATCGACCTCGACGGCGCCTGGTACGGCTGCCGTACCGTGTTGCCGCACATGATCGAGCAAGGCATCGGCAACATCATCAACATCGCCTCCACCCATTCCAGCCACATCATTCCCGGTTGCTTTCCGTACCCGGTGGCCAAGCACGGCTTGCTCGGGCTGACCCGCGCCCTGGGCATCGAATACGCGCCCAAGGGCATCCGCGTAAATGCCATCGCGCCGGGCTATATCGAAACCCAGCTCAACGTCGATTACTGGAACGGCTTTGCCGACCCGCACGCCGAGCGCCAGCGTGCCTTCGACCTGCACCCGCCCAAGCGCATCGGCCAGCCGATTGAAGTGGCGATGACGGCACTGTTTCTTGCGACCGATGAGGCGCCCTTTATCAATGCCACCTGCCTGATGATCGATGGCGGGCGGTCGGTGATGTACCACGATTAACAGGTTTCCAAATAACAAGAAGAGGTGGTTCATGCTCAAGAAGACACTAGGCACCCTTGCACTCACAATGGCACTCAGCGGCCTGGCCTCTGCCGAAGAAGTAAAGATCGGCTTTCTGGTCAAGCAGGCGGAAGAGCCCTGGTTCCAGACCGAATGGGCCTTCGCTGAGAAAGCCGGCAAGGACCATGGTTTCACCGTGATCAAGATCGCCGTGCCCGATGGCGAGAAAACCCTATCCGCCATCGACACCCTGGCCGCCAACGGCGCCAAGGGTTTCGTGATCTGCCCGCCGGACGTGTCCCTGGGCCCTGCGATCATGGCCAAGGCCAAGCTGAATAACCTTAAAGTGCTGGCGGTAGACGACCGCTTCGTCGACGCCAAGGGCAAGCCCATGGAAGACGTGCCTTACGTCGGCCTGGACGCCTACAAGATCGGCCAGAAACAAGGCGAGGCCATGGCCACCGAAGCCAAGCATCGCAACTGGGACTGGAAGGACACCTACGCCGTCATCAATACCTTCGACGAGCTGGAAACCGGCAAGAAACGCACCGACGGTTCGGTAGAAGGCCTCAAGGCCGCCGGCCTGCCGGTTGACCATATCCTGTTCACCGCGCAGAAAACCCTCGACGTGCCGGGCGCCATGGACTCCACCAACTCGGCCCTGGTGAAACTGCCCAGCGGTGCGAAAAACCTGCTGATTGGCGGCATGAACGACAGCACCGTACTGGGCGGCGTACGCGCCACCGAAAGCGCCGGCTTCAAGGCCACGAACGTGATTGGCGTGGGCATCAACGGCACCGATGCCATCGAAGAGCTGAAGAAATCCGACACCGGTTTCTACGGCTCGATGCTGCTCAGCCCCGATGCGTCCGGCTATAAAACCGCGACCTCGATGTTCGAGTGGGTGACCAAAGGCACTGAGCCTGCCAAGTTCACCGCACTGGATAACGTGACCCTGATCACCCGCGCCAACTTCAAGGAAGAGTTGAGCAAGATCGGTCTGTGGAAATGAACAGCGCCGCAGCAGAAAGCCTGCGCTTCAACGGCATCGGCAAGGAGTTTCCCGGGGTGAAGGCCCTGGCGCAGATCAGCTTTGAAGCGCGGCCCCATTCGGTGCATGCGCTGATGGGCGAGAACGGCGCGGGCAAGTCGACCTTGCTGAAAATCCTCGGCGGTTTTTATCCGCCCAACAGTGGCAGCTTGCAGTTGGGCGAACGCAGCGTGAGTTTCAAGTCGGCGGCCGACAGCATCGCCAGCGGCATCGCAGTGATTCACCAGGAGCTGCAACTGGTGCCGGAAATGACCGTCGCCGAGAACCTGCTGCTGGGGCATATGCCGTCGCGCTTTGGCGTGGTCAATCGCGGGGCGATGGTGCGCAAGGCACGGGACCTGCTCAAGGGCCTGGCGGATGAAATCGATCCGAACATGCGCCTGGGCAGCCTGTCCCTCGGCCAGCGGCAACTGGTGGAAATCGCCAAGGCCATGTCGCGCAACGCCCATGTGATTGCGTTCGACGAACCCACCAGCAGCCTCTCGGCCCGTGAGATCGAGCGGCTGATGGTGATCATCGCCCGGCTGCGGGATGAAGGCCGGGTGATCCTCTACGTGTCGCACCGCATGGAAGAAGTGTTCCGCATTTGCGACGCGGTGACGGTGTTCAAGGACGGGCGCTTCGTGCGCACGTTCGAGGACATGACGCAGTTGAACGTCGACCAGTTGGTCAACTGCATGGTCGGGCGCGATATCCAGGATATCTACGACTACCGGCCGCGCGAGCACTGCGGTGAAGCGCTGCGAGTCGAAGGTTTGCTCGGGCCGGGGTTGCAGGAACCGGTGAGCCTGCAGGTGAACAAGGGCGAGATTCTCGGGCTGTTCGGCCTGGTGGGGGCCGGGCGCACAGAGTTGTTGCGCCTGCTCGCCGGGCTGTCCCGCAGCACCCAGGGGACCCTGGTGCTGCATGGCCAGGCGCAGACGTTCAAGACACCACGGGATGCGATTGCGGCGGGGGTGTTGCTCTGCCCCGAGGACCGCAAGAAGGAAGGCATCGTGCCCCGCGCAAGCGTTGCAGAGAACATCAATATCAGTGCGCGGCGCGACCATGCGCGCTTCGGCTGGCTGATCCAGGGCGGCTGGGAACGCACCAACGCCCAGCGGCAGATCAGCGCGCTGAACGTGCGCACGCCGTCGGCGGACCAGCCGATTCTGTTCCTGTCGGGCGGCAATCAGCAGAAGGCGATTCTCGGCCGCTGGTTGTCGATGCCGATGAAAGTGTTGCTGCTGGACGAGCCGACCCGCGGCATCGATATCGGTGCCAAGTCGGAGATCTACCAGATCATTCACAACCTGGCGGCCAGTGGCATCGCGGTGATCGTGGTGTCCAGCGACCTGATGGAAGTGATGGGCATCTCCGACCGCATCCTGGTGATGAGCGAAGGCGCCCTGACCGGCGAATTGACCCGCGATCAAGCGGACGAAGCACGGCTGCTGCAACTGGCTCTTCCGCGTACGCGGGACTGAAGAATACGAGGTGGGTATGTCACAGGTAAAAACTGCAAGAAGCTTCTGGCCGGGGTTCAACCAGCGCAAGTTTCTCGATGATTGGGTCATGCTGCTGGCGGCCTTGAGCATCTTTGTGCTCAGCGCCATCTTCATCGACAACTTCCTCTCACCGCTGAACATGCGTGGCCTGGGGCTGGCGATTTCCACTGTGGGGATTGCGGCCTGCACCATGCTGTTTTGCCTGGCGTCGGGGCACTTCGACTTGTCGGTGGGTTCGGTGATCGCCTGTTCGGGCGTGGTGGCGGGGATCGTGATTCGCGACACCGACAGCGTGTTCTTCGGCGTGTCGGCGGCGTTGGCCATGGGCCTGGTGGTGGGACTGATCAACGGCATCGTGATCGCCAAGCTGCGGATCAACGCGTTGATCACGACGCTGGCGACGATGCAGATCGTGCGTGGGCTGGCGTATATCTTTTCCAACGGCAAGGCGGTCGGCGTGATGGACGAAAACTTCTTCGTCTTTGGTAACGGCCAGCTGTTTGGCGTGCCGGTGCCAATCGTCATCACCGTGCTGTGCTTTGTGTTTTTTGGCTGGTTGCTGAACTACACCACCTACGGGCGCAACACCATGGCCATCGGCGGCAACCAGGAAGCGGCGCTGTTGGCCGGAGTGAATGTCGATCGCACCAAGATCATCATCTTTGCCGTGCACGGGGTAATCGGCGCGTTGGCCGGGGTGATCCTGGCGTCGCGGATGACCTCGGGGCAACCGATGATTGGCCAGGGGTTCGAGTTGACGGTGATCTCGGCGTGCGTGCTGGGCGGGGTGTCGCTGAGCGGCGGGATCGGGATGATCCGGCATGTGATTGCCGGGGTGTTGATTCTGGCGATCATCGAAAACGCGATGAACCTGAAGAACATTGACACCTTCTACCAATACGTGATTCGCGGCTCGATCCTGCTGTTGGCGGTGATTATCGACCGCATGAAACAGCGATAAAAAGGGCGCCACACGACCAATTTGGGAGCGGGCTTGCTCGCGAAAACGGTGTGTCAGTCAGCCTATGCATTAACTGGAAAACCGCATTCGCGAGCAAGCCCGCTCCCACATTTTGATCTCCTCTGCTTTGCTGGTCCGCATTTGCCATAATGCTCGCCGTTTTCGTACTTCCCAATAGGCCCGATATGCAGGAAAACGCCCAAACTCCCGTCAAAGAAGCCGCGCCCACCGGCACTCAAACCCTGCTTCGTGGCCTGGGCGTGGTGCAGGCAGTGGCGGCCGGTGCGCGGGATCTGAAGGAAATTGCCAAGCGCATCGGCACCACCCGCAGCACCACTCACCGCCTGGCCAGTTGCCTGGTGGAAGAACGCTACCTGCGCGTAGTGCCGCAAGTCGGTTATCTGCTGGGCCCCAAATTGATCGAGCTGGGTTTCCAGGCCCGTGAAGAACTGCCTTTGGTCAGCCTGGCAGTGCCGTATCTGGACGAGTTGTCGGCGTTGACCGGCGATACCATCCACCTGGCTATCCGCGAATACGACGACGTGCTGTACCTGCACAAGAACCCTGGCCGCAACGGCCCGGAAATGCGCTCGCGCGTCGGCCATCGCATGCCGCTGGCGCGCACCGGGATCGGCAAGGCGTTGTTGCTGGATGACAGCGTGGAAGAGTGGCAGCGCCTGTATCAGGTCAGCTTGCCGACGGGCGGGAAGAATCTGCAGTGGCCGCAGCACCCCGAGCAATCCTGGGCGCAGTTTGAACAGCGCATGCAGGAATACGTGGCGGGCGGTTATGCATTCGATCTGGAAGACAACGAACCGTCGATCCGTTGTGTTGCTGCACCGGTGCGCGATGCCAGCCGGCGAATCGTCGCCGGCATCAGCATCGCCAGTACCGTGCCCTACATGCCGCTGGAGAAAATGGCCGAGCTGATCCCTGTGATCAAACAGGTCGCAGCACGGCTGTCAGCGGAGTTGGGCGCGAAGGCCTGATCAGGCCGTGATCGTTCCCATGCTCCGCGTGGGAATGCCGCTTCGGACGCTCCGCGTCCAGCAGGACTTGAGCCCTGCGCAACGGTGACGCAGAGCGTCACAGCATGCGTTCCCACGCAGAGCGTGGGAACGATCATGATCAGGCCTTCAGGGTCGCCATGTCGATCACGAAGCGGTACTTCACATCACCGGCAATCATGCGAGTGTAGGCTTCGTTGATCTGGCGGATGTCGAGCATCTCGATGTCGCAGGTGATGCCGTGCTCGGCGCAGAAATCCAGGACTTCCTGGGTTTCGGCAATCCCACCGATCAACGAACCGGCCAGCACCTTGCGGCCCAGCACCAGCTTGGCAGCGTTGACGGGCGGGTCGACCGGCTCGATCAAACCTACCAGGATGTGCACGCCGTCAAAGCGCAGTACGTCGAGGTAGGGATTCAAGTCGTGCTGCACCGGGATGGTGTCCAGCAGGAAGTCGAAATGCCCGGCAGCGGCTTTCATCTGGGCTTCGTCGGTGGACACGATCACGTGGTCGGCGCCCTGGCGACGGCCTTCTTCAGCCTTGCTCGCGGAGCGGGTGAACAGCGTCACTTCCGCGCCCATGGCCTTGGCGAACTTGATGCCCATATGGCCCAAACCGCCCATGCCCAGAACGCCAACCTTGTCGCCAGCCTTCACGCCGTAATGCTTGAGCGGCGAGTAAGTGGTGATGCCGGCGCAGAGGATCGGCGCGGCGCTGGCCAGGTCGAGCTTGGCCGGGATCTTCACCACGAAGTGCTCGCTGACCACGATGCTGTCGGAGTAGCCGCCCATGGTGTTGCTGCCGTCGACCCGGTCCGGGGTGGCGTAGGTCATGGTCGGGCCTTCGAGGCAGTATTGCTCGAGGTCCGCGTGGCAGGCGTCGCAGTGACGGCAGGAGTCGACCATGCAGCCAACACCCACCAGGTCACCGACTTTGTGCGCGGTGACGCTGGCGCCGACGGCGGTGACTTTACCGACGATCTCGTGGCCCGGCATCAGCGGGTACACGGCGATGCCCCATTCGTTGCGTGCCTGGTGGATGTCGGAGTGGCAGACGCCGCAGTAGAGAATTTCGATCGCCACGTCATCGGCGCGCGGGCTACGGCGTTCGAAGGACATGGGGGCGAGGGGAGTGGTGGCCGATTGAGCGGCATAACCGATGGCGTTGTACATGGAGAAACCTCGCAGGTGCAGTAACAGGTGAGGTGGCGCATTCTCCGCGCCGTGCCTGGGTGCGGCCATGGCGATTGCTCCGAGTCTCATGCCTATTCGTCCGGGAGTGCACCTGGATTGGATCGTTGTGGCGCCAGACCTGCGATGATGGTCTCATCCCCTTTTTCGCGAAGTTTTTGCCATGTTGTTGACCCGCCATGTCGATGCCAATGCCGCGTTGGTTGCCTTGATCGAACCCCTGACACCCCGTGATGGGTTCTCGCCCACGAACCTGCCGGGCGTGCAGGTATTGCGTGCCAGTTGCGATGTGGCGCGGGGCCCGCAGATTTATGAACCGAGCCTGATGATCGTCGCCCAGGGCAGCAAGGTCGCGTACCTGGGCCCGCGTACCCTGGAGTACGGCGCGGGGCATTACCTGATCCAGGCGATGCCGGTGCCGTTCGAATGCGAGACTTTTGCCATGCCGAATGCACCGCTGTTGGGTGTGACGGTGGGCATTGATCGGGTGGTGCTGGGTGAGTTGGTGATGGCGATGGGGATCCAGAGCGGGCCACCGCCGGCGGCGCAGACGTTGGAGTCGATGAGTTCGGTGGTGCTGGACGACGCCATGCGCGGCTGCGTCGAACGCCTGTTGCAGTGCCTGCACGATCCGCTGGAGAGCCGGATCATGGGCCCGGCGCGGGTGCGGGAATTATTGTTCACCGCATTGCGCGGGCCACAGGCGGATGTGTTGCGCGCGCTGGTGGAGCAGCAGGGGCAGTTTTCGCGGGTGGCGACCTCGTTGAATCACCTGCATGCCCATTACGCCGAGCCGCTGAATATCGAGACGTTGGCAGGTTATGCGCACATGAGTGCGTCGACCTTTCACGAACACTTCAAGCGCTGCACGCTGTTGTCGCCGGTGCAGTACCTCAAGCGTTTGCGGTTGCTCAAGGCACAGCAGTTGCTGTTGGTGGAGGGCATGGGCGTGGCGCAGGCGGCCCATAGTGTGGGGTATCAGAGCACGTCGCAGTTCAGTCGGGAATACAAGCGCTACTTCGAGCGCAGCCCTGGGGATGAGCGGGCGGCATAACTCTCCCGGGCACAATTCGGTCAAAAATGTGGGAGCGGGCTTGCTCGCGAAAGCGGTGGTTCAGCCAAAACATCTGTGACTGATACACCGCTTTCGCGAGCAAGCCCGCTCCCACATTTGATCGAGTCGATGGGTCTTTTTCCGGGCTATAAAAAAGGCCCCCATTCGGGAGCCTTCTGTTCAAGCAGCGGATTTACATATTCGGGTAAGTCGGCCCACCCGCACCTTCCGGCGTCACCCACGTAATGTTCTGCGAAGGGTCCTTGATGTCACAGGTCTTGCAGTGCACGCAGTTCTGGGCGTTGATCTGGAAGCGCTTCTCGCCGTCTTCCTTGGTGATCACTTCATACACGCCGGCCGGGCAGTAGCGCTGCGCCGGTTCATCGTAGAGCGGCAGGTTGGTGCCGATCGGGATGCTCGGGTCTTTCAGCTTCAGGTGGCACGGTTGTTCTTCTTCGTGGTTGGTACCGGAGATGAACACAGAACTCAGCTTGTCGAAGCTCAGCTTGCCGTCGGGTTTCGGGTAGTCGATCTTTTTGCTGTCCTTGGCCAGCTTGAGGCAGGCGTAGTCCGGCTTGGTATCGTGCAGGGTAAACGGCATTTTGCCGCCGAGGATGTTCTGGTCGAACCAGTTGAAGCCGGCACCAATGATCGGGCCGAACTTGTGCATCGCCGGGCCGAAGTTACGGCTGGCGAACAGTTCTTCGTAGAGCCAGCTGTTCTTGAAGCTGTCGACGTAAGCGGTCAGTTCGTCACCGCCTTCGGATTCGGCGAACAGGCGATCGGCCACGGCGTCAGCGGCGAGCATGCCGGACTTCATCGCGGTGTGGCTGCCCTTGATCTTGGCGAAGTTCAGGGTGCCCAGGTCGCAGCCGATCAGCGCGCCGCCCTTGAACACCATTTTCGGCAGTGAGTTCAGGCCGCCTTTGCAGATGGCACGGGCGCCGTAGCTGATGCGTTTGCCGCCTTCCAGGTACTGGGCCAGCACGGGGTGATGCTTGAGGCGCTGGAACTCGTCGAATGGCGACAGGAAGGTGTTGCTGTAGGACAGGTCGACGATCAGGCCGACGACCACCTGGTTGTTTTCCAGGTGATAGAGGAACGAACCGCCGGTGTTCTCGGCGCTCATGATGTCCAGCGGCCAACCGGCGGTGTGCACTACCAGGCCTGGCTGGTGTTTGGCCGGGTCGATTTCCCAGATTTCCTTCAGGCCGATGCCGTAGTGCTGGGCGTCGGCGTCGCTGTCCAGGTTGAAGCGCTGGATCAGTTGCTTGCCGATGTGGCCACGGCAACCTTCGGCGAACAGCGTGTACTTGCCACGCAGTTCCATGCCCGGGGTGTAGACGCCTTCTTTCGGGTTGCCTTCACGGTCGACGCCCAGGTCACCGGTGATGATCCCGCGCACCACGCCGTTTTCGTCGAACAGCGCTTCCTGGGCGGCGAAGCCCGGGTAGACTTCCACACCCAGGTTTTCGGCCTGCTGGGCGAGCCAGCGGCACAGGTTGCCCAGGGAAATAATGTAGTTGCCTTCGTTGTGCATGGTCTTGGGCACAAAGAAGTCAGGCACCTTGGTGGAAGCTTCGCTGGAGCGCAGTACATAGATGTCATCACGCACAACAGGGGTGTTGAGCGGTGCACCGAGTTCTTTCCAGTCCGGGAACAGTTCGTTCAGGGCACGGGGTTCAAACACGGCACCGGACAGGATATGAGCGCCGACTTCGGAGCCTTTTTCGACCACGCAGACGCTGATTTCCTTACCGGCTTCGGCGGCCTTCTGCTTCAATCGGCAGGCGGCAGACAGGCCTGCCGGGCCAGCGCCGACGATGACCACGTCGAATTCCATGTATTCGCGTTCCACAGGCTATCTCCTACTCAAGGCTCAACGGCTTTTTTTTCTAATGGGTGGAGGTTCGGTAATCCGTCCCACAATGCCTGCATCAATCTCATGCAAGGGGCAGGGGACGACCCACCTTTCTCTCTAGGTGGCGCATTATATCTACACCACTCTCAGCGTCCAATACAAACGTTTGTTTGAATTGCCCGCAAGCTAGGTAAATCAAAGCAACGCGGCTTATAACTGACCATTTTGGCGTATTGACCGGAATAGGCGTTCCGGTCAATATACGGTCGGTTTTGCGCATCCCGTAGGCAGACTGTGGGTTTCAAGGCCACCTCGAAAGACAGGCTGAAGGCAAATAAGGGTGACGCGCGAGCCACGATGGCGCGCAGTTTACACGCCACGATAATGAATGACCTCTCAGTCACCGCTGACGAACGGTCATCACTCCCGTGAGCAAGGTCCCCCGCCGACGATTGCCGGTGTTTTTGGAGGTGCCCTTGTGTGCCGATGAGCATCAACCGCCAGGTTCGCCTAGGCGACTTTCTTTTCACCGGAGAGTAACGAGGAATCCATGAAGGTTCTTGTAGCTGTCAAACGCGTTGTCGATTACAACGTGAAAGTTCGCGTCAAGGCGGACAATTCCGGCGTCGACCTCGCTAACGTCAAGATGTCGATGAACCCTTTCTGCGAAATCGCCGTGGAAGAAGCCGTACGCCTGAAAGAGAAAGGCGTTGCGACTGAAATCGTCGTCGTTTCCATCGGTCCGACCACTGCTCAAGAGCAGCTGCGTACCGCCCTGGCGCTGGGTGCCGATCGCGCCATCCTCGTCGAATCCGCTGAAGAGCTGACTTCCCTGGCCGTTGCCAAGTTGTTGAAAGCCGTTGTCGACAAGGAACAGCCATCGCTGGTGATCCTCGGCAAACAAGCCATCGACAGCGACAACAACCAGACTGGCCAGATGCTGGCTGCACTGACCGGTTACGGCCAGGGCACCTTCGCCTCGAAAGTCGAAGTGAGCGGCGACAAGGTTGCCGTGACCCGCGAAATCGACGGCGGCGCGCAGACAGTTTCCCTGAAACTGCCGGCCATCGTCACCACCGACCTGCGTTTGAACGAGCCGCGCTACGCGTCCCTGCCAAACATCATGAAAGCCAAGAAGAAGCCTCTCGAAGTGCTGACTCCGGATGCTTTGGGCGTTTCCACCGCCTCCACCAACAAGACCGTAAAAGTCGAAGCGCCGGCTGCACGCAGCGCGGGCATCAAGGTCAAGTCGGTGGCTGAACTGGTCGAGAAACTGAAAAACGAAGCGAAGGTAATCTAACCATGACTATCTTGGTAATCGCAGAACACGACAACAAGGTCGTGGCTCCGGCCACCCTGAACACTGTTGCCGCCGCCGCCAAAATCGGTGGTGATATCCACGTGCTGGTCGCCGGCCAAAACGTTGGCGCCGTGGCTGAAGCCGCTGCCAAAATCGCTGGCGTGAGCAAAGTACTGGTTGCCGATAACGCAGCCTACGCTCACCAATTGCCGGAAAACGTTGCGCCGCTGGTTGCAGAGCTGGGCGCTGGCTACAGCCACATCCTGGCTGCCGCCACCTCCAATGGCAAAAACATCCTGCCGCGCGTTGCTGCGCAACTGGACGTTGACCAGATCTCCGAGATCGTTTCGGTAGAAAGCGCCGACACCTTCAAGCGTCCGATCTATGCCGGTAACGCCATCGCTACCGTGCAGTCCACTGCGTCGGTAAAAGTCATCACCGTGCGTGCCACCGGTTTCGACCCGGTTGCTGCTGAAGGTGGTTCGGCTGCGGTTGAAGCTGTGGCCGCTGCCCACGACGCTGGCACTTCCAGCTTCGTTGGCGAAGAGCTGGCCAAGTCCGATCGTCCGGAACTGACCGCTGCCAAGATCGTCGTTTCCGGCGGCCGCGGCATGCAGAACGGTGACAACTTCAAGCACCTGTACGCCCTGGCCGACAAGCTGGGCGCTGCGGTCGGCGCTTCCCGCGCTGCCGTCGACGCAGGTTTTGTACCGAACGACATGCAGGTCGGCCAGACCGGCAAGATCGTTGCGCCACAGCTGTACATCGCCGTCGGTATCTCCGGCGCAATCCAGCATTTGGCCGGTATGAAAGACTCCAAGGTGATCGTTGCGATCAACAAGGACGAAGAAGCACCGATCTTCCAGGTGGCTGATTACGGCCTGGTGGCGGACTTGTTCGAAGCCGTACCCGAGTTGGAGAAGCTGGTCTAATCCAGCCGCTTCACTTATAAAGAGCCCGGTCTTTTGACCGGGCTTTTTTTTGCCCGGTAATTTTTCAACTGGAGAACCCTGCCATGGAATTGCGTCCCTGGACTGTACTGCTGGCCCTGTCACTGCTGCCGACGGTGTCGGTGGCGGCGGGCAAATGTGATCGCCTGGTGATCACCGGCAGCCCGGACGCACCGCCTTATCTGTGGCGTGATCCTCAGGACCCCACGCACTTGATCGGCGCCACCGCCGACATGCTGCAGCAAGTGGCCAAGGACCTCGGGGTGAAAATCGACCTGCTGTACGGCGGCAAACGTTCCCTGGCGCTGGAAGAAGTGCGCAGCGGGCGCATGGACATCCTCGCCGACGCGCCGTTGACCCTCGACGCCCTGGACGCCCTCGATTACATCCACCCGGCATTGGTGCAGACCGATTACCTGGTCTGGACCCGCAAGGATTCGACCCTGGCCTACAGCCAGGCCAGCGACCTGCAGGGCCACAAGGGCGCGGTGTCGGAAAGGGCGCGCCTGAGCCGCGACTTTGAAACCTTCGCCGGTGAGCAACTGACCCTGCAGCGCCTGCCCAGCCTGACCCCGGCGTTCCAGAAACTGCTGTTGGGAGAAGTGGACTACGTGCTCGCCGGACGTTATTCCGGCATGGCCATGGCCCAGACGTTGGGCATGAGCAACGACCTGGTGGCGCGGGAAATCCCCATCGACCAGCCGGGCCTGTACCTGGCCATTTCCCACAACTCCGCCTGCAACGATCCGTGGTTGCGCGGACAGCTCGCCAAAAAGATGACAGAATTGCCCGCGTCCGGTCTGGCGGAAACCGCGCTGCAGAGCAATCTTGAGCGCTGGAAAGCGCAGTTGCAGCAACCCGTCGGCACCCCAACAAAGTAGGGATTTTCAGTGACTATTCGACCTCTTTTCGCGGCCCTCGCCGTTGTAGCTCTGGCGGGATGTGCAGCCGATCCTGCGCCGAATGAACAAATGCGCCTGACCCAGCAAGCCCTGGAACAAGCCAGCGCCGTGGGCGCCGTCGCCAGCGATTCGCCCGAGCTGAAGCTGGCGGAAGACAAGTTCACCCAGGCCCGTGCCGACATGGCCGATGAATCCTACAAGGACGCCCGCATGCAGGCTGAAGAAGCCGAGCTGGACGCCCGCCTGGCGGAAGCGCGGGTGCTGACCCGCAAAAGCCAGGAGCAACTGAACGTGCTCAACACCCGTATCACCCGCCTGCGCAAGCAGTTGCAGTTGGGAGACGCCCAATGAGCCCGTTGATGCGTGGGTTGAGCTGTGTGGTGTTGCTGGGCAGTGCGCTGGGTGGTTGTGCGACCCATCCCGACAGTAACCTCGCCTTGCAACAGGCCAGCACTGACTTCCAGAAGGTCAAGGAAGATTCGAATGTGCTGCGTATCGCACCCAAGGACGTGATTCGCGCCGGTGAGTCCCTGGCCCGTGCCGACCGTTTCTCCAGCTTCTGGGGCAGCGGCGCCGATGTGGCGCATTACGCCTACCTGAGCCAGCGCTACAGCGCGATTGCCCGGGAACACACCGAGCAGGCACTCAACCAGGAGCGTGGGGTCAAGCTGGAGCTGGAACGCCAGCGCCTGCAACTGGCCCTGCGTGAAGCCAAGCTCTCCAGCGTTCAGCAACAGGGCAAATGGATTGAGGCGCAGATATCCAGCCTGACCACCGTCCAGCCTGATCGCGGGCTGGTGATGACCCTGGGTGACGTGCTGTTCGATACGGGTGATGCAGAGCTGCAAAACTCGGCCAACCGCACCGTGCTCAAAGTGGTGCAGTTCCTGCAGCTGAACCCCAAGCGCGTGGTGCGCATCGAGGGTTACACCGACAATACCGGCGGCGAACAGGAAAATATCAAACTGTCCCGGGACCGCGCTCAAGCGGTTGCGGATGTACTGAGCGACCTGGGGATCGACGAAAAACGCATTCAGGTCGAAGGCTACGGCGATCAGTATCCGGTCGAGGCCAACGCGTCTGAGCGGGGCAGGGCGCAGAACCGTCGGGTAGAAATTGTGTTCTCCGACGAAAAAGGCCAGTTGGGCGCTGCTCGCTGAACCTGATTCTCAAGGTGAAAGCTGATTCCTGTGGGAGCTGTCGAGCCCCAGCGAGGCTGCGACAGGATCGCCTCGGTGCACCTGCGAGACCGCAGCGCCTGCATCGCAGCCTCGCTGAAGCTCGACAGCTCCCACATAAGCCCGATCAATGATCGGGTTTTTTATGCCCGCGATTCAGTTCGCAACCCTTACAGTTTTTTCTATCACTGCCGCCCCCGCTCGACTATTGTGGCAACTGTCCCCGTACACTTCTAAACTGTGCCGGTATGTTTCACACAAAAATAAAATACCCGTGAAATCGAGTGCTGCGTCATGACCAATCTGTTGCTCTACCAACGTATCGCCCAGCAGCTGGCTGAGGATATCCGCCGCGGTGTCTATCAACCGGGCGAGCGCGTGCCTTCGGTACGCAAAATGAGCTCCCAGCTCAACGTCAGCCACGCCACCGTGTTGCAGGCCTACGCGAACCTGGAAGACCAGGGTTTGATTCGCGCGCGGCCGCAGTCCGGGTATTACGTGCACCAGACGCCGGCGCTCACTGCGCCCACGCCGGACATCGCCCGGGTCGAGCGTCCAGGGTTGGTCACCCGCAGCAGCATCATTCAACAGGTGTTGGTGGAATCCCGTCGCGAAGGCGTGTTCCCGCTGGGCGCCGCCGTGCCGAGTGTCGACTACCTGCCTGTGCGCGCGCTGCATCAGCAACTGGCCAAGGTCACGCGTTTCCAGAGCCCGCGGGCGTTCAGCTACATGTTCAGCCCGGGTTTCGAGCCGCTGCGGCGCCAGGTGGCGATCCGTATGCGCGATGCCGGGGTGGTGGTCGACCCCTCCGAAGTGGTGATCACCCATGGGTGTGTCGATGCATTGCAGATGTCGCTGCGGGTGCTGACCCGTCCCGGCGACCTGATCGCCGCCGAATCACCGACCTATTACGGCTTGCTGCAACTGGCCGATCTGCTGGGCCTGAAGGTCATCGAAATCCCCAGCGACCCGGCCACCGGCATGAGCCTGGAAGCCCTGCAACTGGCAGCCAACCAATGGTCGATCAAGGCCCTGGTGCTGACCACGCGCCTGAGCAATCCCCTGGGCGGCACCATGCCCGAAGAGCGGCAGAAACAGTTGCTGCGCCTGGCCTCGGATTTCGATATCCAGGTGGTCGAGGACGATATCTATGGCGAACTGATGTTCGAACTGGGCCGCACCAAGGCCCTGAAAGCCTACGACCGTCTGGACCGGGTCATCTATTGCTCGAGTTTCTCGAAGACCCTGTCACCGGGCATTCGCATTGGCTGGATGATTGCCGGCAAGTACCAGCAGGAAATCCAGCGCCTGCAAATGTTCAGCACCCATTCGGCCTGCAGCGTGACCCAGATGGGCACGGCGGCGTACCTGGAGAATGGCGGTTACGACCGCCACCTGCGCTATATCCGCCAGGAGTACCGCAAGAACCTCAGCGCGTTCCAGCTGGCCGTGCAGCAGTATTTTCCCGAAGGCACCCAGATGACCCGCCCGACCGGCGGTTTTATCCTGTGGGTCAGTTTGCCTGGACGGGTCAATACCCAGGAACTGCACGTGCGCGCCTTGCAGCAGGGCATCAGCATTGCACCGGGGCTGATCTTCAGTAATACGGAACAGTTCAACCACTGTATTCGCCTGAACTGCGGTACCCCGTGGAACCGCGAGGCGGAGCGCGCCTTGATGACCCTCGGGATGCTGGCAAGCCAGTTATGCCAGGAGACTGCGGCGGGTTTTTGAGGCATGGAAAGGGGACACGACGGGTAGCTGGCTAATTACCATGCTTGTCATACCGTCCTCAACAAGCGAGCATATGGCCTTCTGCCGTTAATGCTGCTGGCGATATGACTTATACCTTTCCTGCTGCCCTGCTGATCTGCGTGTTAAGCCTGTGTAACGCTGGCGCTGTCCTGGCGGCTCCCGCCGGTGAAGCGGCACCTGCTGCCAGCTCCCAGCAAACGGTGCCGGCGAAAAAAGCCGCTGCGGCCAAGAAGGCACCGGTCGCGAAGAAAGCCCCCGCAAAGAAAGCAACGCCGGTTAAAAAACGTGCGCCTATCGCCAGCAAGTCAAAGTCGGCCCACGAAGTCGCCAAGACGCCGCTGCCGCCCGCAGAGCTGGATTTGAGCCTGCCGTCGAACATGGTTCGCCACCTGCAACCCCTCGGCACCATGCCGCAGCCGAAGAACGTGCCGCTGCTGCCGCCGATGTTTGCCGAAAAGCCCACTGACAACAGTGCCTTCCAGATCAACGGGCGCCTGCTCAGCAATGAAATGCAGCTGCAACTGCGCAACGAAGAACGCCGCGAAGTTGAAGGTGCGGCGCTGGATTTCCAGTTCAAGCAATAAACCCGACGAGTAAACGTGACGCGCACCCCTGACCTTCTGTCGCAGACTGGTCAGTCACTTTTGTTTTCGGTGAAAAACCCCTGTTAAGCCAATTTAAAACGTCTGTTTAAGGGCGTAGTCTTACGTGGCCATCAACACTTGAGTTGTCGAGGATCTGTTCGTCATGAAATGCCGTGAAGGCTGTGGCGCTTGCTGCATTGCCCCATCCATCAGTTCTCCGTTGCCGGGAATGCCTGCCGGCAAACCGGCGGGCGAACGCTGCCTGCATCTTTCGGTCGAACAACTGTGCCAGTTGTTTGGCCAGCCTGAGCGGCCGGCAGTGTGTAGTTCGTTCCAGGCGGATATCGAGATCTGTGGCAGTAGCCAGGCAGAAGCGATCAGGTTGATCGGCTGGTGGGAACAGATGACGGCGGCTTAGTGGGCTGTTCAAAGTACTGAACTTCAACAATAAGGAATAAGACCATGGGTTCACTGAAACGAATTGCTGTGTTGTGCGGTTTTACCGCGTTGTTCGCTGCCGCAGCGCATGCTGAAGACTGGCAGACGGCCAAGGATGAAGACGGCATCAAAGTGTCCTTGAGTGAAATTGCCGGTTCCAAGTACAAGGCTTATCGCGGTGTGACGACCATCAAGGCGCCGCTGGCCAAGATCCAGGCGCTGCAGGAAGACGTGGCGGGGGCCTGTTCCTGGATCCACGAATGCAAGTCGCAGAAACTGCTCAAGCAGGAAGGCGACAAGAGCTGGACCTACACCCAGTTCAAGGCACCGTTCCCGGTGACCGATCGTGACTCGATCCTGGAAATCACCACCACCAAGGCTGCCGACGGCACCGTCACCCGCAAGCTGTTGGAAGTGCCGACCTACCAGCCAGAAGTCAAAGGCTATGTGCGCGTAGCCCAGGTCGATGGTTACTGGAAGCTGGTGCCTAAAGGCGACAACCTGACCGAAGTGACCTACCAGGTGCACACCGAGCCAGGTGGCAGCGTGCCGTCTTGGTTGGCCAACAAGTTCGTGGTGGACGCACCGTTCAACACCTTGAAAGCCCTGAAAGAACACGCTGAAAAATAACTGCAGTTGATCAGGTGCCTCCTGCCTTGAGTGGAACGATTTCCAGGCCCTCAAGGTCCAGATAGATGTAAGCCCACCCATGGGTTTTATCGAGGAGGCTCTGATGCCAAAGTGGAACGTTTCCTTCACCAATGATCATGGTGAGTCGGTAGTCGAGCAATTCGAGTGCGAGCAGAAACCCACGCTTGAAGAAGCTGCGCGCCTGGTTCGCGCCCGCGTATCACCGGTGCTGGAGGAACTGGATCTCAACGATCTGGAGGGGCGTATCGCCGAACCCACGGTCAAGATTCTGAAAGATCAAAACAGCATCAAAGACCTCAACGTCGAACCCGCCGCCTGAATATTCCCTGTACGCCTTTAAACAGACTCTGGTGGAGGTGATAGCTTCGCGCTACTCTGCAATGGAGATCAGCGAATGAATCGCTAAGGTCTGGTCTTGTCAGCTACATGCTTGTCTCCCAGCGGCGACGTCACTGCCGTAACACCCGCGCCCTTGCAGCGCGGGCCTTGGGAAGCACGGAAAGTCTATCCATCGGTTTGAGGAGGACGTTTCATGAGCACAGCCTATCAAGAAGACATCAGCACCAACGTGTTGCGCCGCATGAAAGAGGGCGGCTTTGACTTCTCGCGTTTCCATCCCATCGAGTTCTACGCCATTTTCCCGGATGAGGAACGTGCGCGGCGGGCTGCGGGTCGGTTTCGTGGGGAATCCCTGAATGCCCAGGTCAGCGCGCGGGATGACGGCGCCTGGTACCTGGAATTGAGCAAAATCATGTTCGCCACCTACGACGGCATAGGAGACTTCGAGCAGGACTTTGAGGCGGTGGTCGAGCCCTTGGGCGGAATCATCGAGGGATGGGGCGTGAAACAGGAGGTGCGTGGGTTACCCATGTAGCGGCATGAGCAATAACACAGCGTATCGGCTGACCTTTGGGTCGGCCGTTTTTGTTTCTGGCGCGGGAAAAATCCTGCGCAAAAAAAAGCCACCCGAGCAGGGTGGCCAAAGGGAAGATCGCAAAGGAGGAGAGCGATTCGGTACAAGCGGTAATGCGCAATGGATGAAGCTGTAGGACGCGTCCTGTTCAGCTGATGGAGGTGATTATCCGCGGGGTTTGCCGGGCAGTGAAATCAACTCTGACTATGCTGGTGATAGTCATGGCCTGCATTGCAATGAGGCGCCGCCCATGACAGCGGGCATTTGCTGCACCGGGACGGTGCGATGAGACCTGCGTCTATATCCAACTGATTGATACTTAAGTGTTTATGCCGCTGGCACGGGCCTTGCGATGGTTCTGGCGTCCGGGTGACAAGGAGTACGGCATGATCCGCACTTATTATGATGAGATGTACGACGGGGCAGGGCAGGTGCGCCCCCATTACCGCGAATTTGCCCGCTGGTTGGCCGACACGCCGGCCGAACTGCTGGCCCAGCGCCGGCGCGAAGCCGATTTGCTGTTTCACCGGGCCGGTATCACCTTCACCTTGTATGGCGATGAGCAAGGTACCGAGCGCCTGATCCCCTTCGACACGATCCCCCGCAGCATCCCGGCCAGTGAATGGCGGATCGTCGAGCGCGGCTGCATCCAGCGGGTCAAGGCGCTGAACATGTTTCTCGCCGACCTCTACCACGAACAACGCATTATCAAGGCAGGGATCATCCCCGCCGAGCAAGTCCTGGCCAACGAGCAGTACCAGTTGGCGATGCAGGGCCTGGACTTGCACCGGGATATTTATTCCCACATCTCAGGTGTCGACCTCGTACGCGATGGCGACGGCACTTACTACGTCCTCGAAGACAATCTGCGTACCCCCAGCGGCGTGAGCTACATGCTCGAAGACCGCAAGATGATGATGCGCCTGTTCCCCGAACTGTTCGCGGCCCAGCGCATTGCGCCCATCGACCACTATCCCAACCTGTTGCTCGACACCCTGAAAAGCTCCAGCCCGCTGGATAATCCCAGTGTGGTGGTGCTGACGCCTGGGCGTTTCAACAGTGCGTTCTTCGAGCATGCATTCCTGGCCCGGGAAATGGGCGTGGAACTGGTGGAAGGCGCCGACCTGTTCGTGCGTGATGACCGCGTGTTCATGCGCACCACCGATGGTCCCAAGGCGGTGGATGTGATCTACCGTCGCCTCGACGACGCGTTCCTCGACCCGCTGGCCTTCAACCCGGACTCCATGCTCGGCGTGCCGGGCCTGCTGGCGGCGTACCGCTCGGGCAACGTGGTGTTGGCCAATGCCATCGGCACCGGGGTGGCGGATGACAAGTCGGTGTACCCCTTCGTCACCGAGATGATCCGTTTTTACCTGGATGAAGAACCGATCCTGAAGAATGTTCCGACGTTCCAGTGCCGTAATCCCAGTGAACTGTCCCACGTACTGGCCAACCTTCCGCAACTGGTGGTGAAGGAAACCCAGGGCTCCGGTGGCTATGGCATGTTGGTCGGCCCGGCCGCCTCGGCAGCGGAAATCGAAGCCTTCCGTGCACGCATCAAGGCCAAGCCCCACGCCTACATCGCGCAGCCAACGCTGTGCCTGTCGACGTGCCCGACCTTCGTCGAAAACGGCATCGCCCCACGGCATATCGACCTGCGCCCGTTTGTGCTGCAAGGCAAGGAAACCCGTGTGGTCCCCGGCGGCCTGACTCGTGTGGCGCTGCGGGAAGGCTCGTTGGTGGTCAACTCGTCCCAGGGCGGCGGCACCAAAGACACCTGGGTGGTCGAGGATTGAAATATGTTGAGTAGAACTGCCTCGGATTTGTATTGGATGTCGCGCTACCTGGAGCGCGCGGAAAACCTCGCGCGGATGCTCGATGTCAGTTATTCGCTGTCGCTGATGCCCCAGGACGGGCGCGGCGATGGCCTGCATGAACTGGCGATGCCGCTGCTGATCACCGGCACCCTCGACGATTACCGCGAGCGCCACGGTGAACTGCACGCCGAACGCCTGCTGCACTTCTTCGCCCTGGATGCGGCGAACCCGGCCAGCATCTACAGCTGCCTCGGCGCTGCACGCGCCAGTGCCCATGCCGTGCGTGGGCGAATCACCGCCGACATGTGGGAAAACATCAACGCCACCTGGCTGGAGATTCGCGACATCGCCCAGCAAGGCCTGAGCCGCTACGGCATGAGCCGGTTCTGCGAGTGGGTCAAGGAACGTTCCCACCTGTTCCGCGGTGCCACCTACGGCACCATCATGCGTAACGACGCCTTTCGTTTTATTCGCCTGGGCACCTTTATCGAGCGCGCCGACAACACCCTGCGCTTGCTCGACGCCCGCTATGAAATGGCCGGCGACCAGGCCGAAGCGGTCACCGATGGTACCGCCCATGCCTACTATCAATGGAGTGCGTTGTTGCGGGCGTTGTCGTCGTTCGAGGCCTACACCGAGATCTACCGTGATGCCCCCGGCGCCCGGCAAGTCGCCGAACTGTTGCTGCTGCGCGCCGACGTGCCGCGATCGCTGCGGGCCTGCAGTGAAGAGATCGACCAGATCCTTGGCAGCCTGCCCGGCATCAACGGTCGCCCGGCCCAACGCCTGGCAGCGGAAATGGACGCACGCCTGCGCTATACCGCCATCGACGAAATTCTCGAGGAAGGCCTGCACGCTTGGCTGACCGACTTCATCCCGCTCGTGCGCGAGTTGGGCGATGCTATTTACAGTTCCTACCTGGAGGCGGCATGAGACTTTCCATCAGCCACGAAACCACCTACCACTACGAAGACCAGGTGCGTGCCAGCATCCAGTACCTGCGGCTCACGCCCCACGACAGCGAGCGCCAGCATGTCCTCAGTTGGCAGTTGGACTTGCCCCGGCCGGTACGGGCGCAACTGGACCCGTTCGGCAACATCCTGCACGTGTTGACCCTGGACGAGCCCCATGAAGCCATCATCATTGGCGCCCGTGGCCAGGTGGATATCGACGAATTGCGCGAGGCCGAACATGAAAGCCAGTCGGCCTTCCCGTTCCTGCGCTGCACCCGGTTGACCGAGCCGGACGAGGCCCTGCGCAGCTTTGCCGAAAAGCATTGCCATCAACGCCGCGACCGCAGCGCATTGATCGACCTGATGCACGCGCTGAACCAGTACATGACCTATTCGCCGGGTTCTACCGAAGTCGACACCTGTGCGGCCAAGGCGTTTGCCGGGCGTGCCGGGGTGTGCCAGGACCACACCCACGCCTTCCTCGCCTGTGCCCGCAGCCTGGGGATTCCGGCGCGTTATGTGTCGGGGTATTTGTATAGCGAAGACTGCGAGCACCTCGCCAGCCATGCCTGGGCTGAAGCGTGGCTGGATGACGCCTGGTACAGTTTTGACGTGACCAATCAACTGGCGCGGCCGGAGCGGCATTTGAAGCTGGCGGTGGGTCTGGATTACCTGGACGCCTGCCCGGTACGAGGCATGCGTCGTGGGGGAGGGCATGAGCAAATGCATGCGAAGGTATTTGTAGCGCCGACACCGGTGATATCGGTGCAGCAGCAGTAGGATCCAGGGAGAGAGGGAGCTCTGTGTAGCAGGAAAGCTCTCCGTGCCAGGACAGCTTTTTGTGGCGAGGGAGCTTGCTCCCGCTGGGCTGCGAAGCGGCCCCAAGGCATGCCCCCGAGTTCTGTCTGGAGAAATGCGATTGTCTGATTGGGGCTGCTGCGCAGCCCAGCGGGAGCAAGCTCCCTCGCCACAGATTTACCCGAGCCTTAAGGCTGCTTTCTGCCCGCCATATGCTTCAAATACCCCACCAGCAGATCCAGGTCCGCATCCGGCAACACGCTGGTGGCAAACGCCGGCATCTTCGCCTGTGGCCAGTGCCGCATGCTTTGCGGATCGCGGATGTAGCGCTTGAGGAAATCCCCGGCAAAATATTCAGTGGGGTTGTAAGGAATATTCAGGTCCGGCCCCACCTGCGCATCGCCGGCCCCGTTCAGGCGATGACATGCCAGGCAGTTCTTCTGGAACAGTGCGAACCCCTGATTCACCGGGTCATTCGCCGCCAGTTTCGGATCCGGCAACAACGCCGGGAAGCGCTCCGCCACCGTCTTCAACTGCTTGATCCCGGAAATCTGAAACGGCCATTGCTCAGGGCTGATATGCCCGGCTTGTGGATCGGTCCACACCAGATAAAACGGCCCGGCACTGGGCTTGCCGTCTGCCAGTGGCGGCCACGGATGCGCCGGATCTTCCACCGCCAGCCAGGCCCGCGCGCCGCTTTTTGATAGCAGCGGTGCCGCCGTCAGTTCCGCGGCAAAGCCGTCGAGGGCCACTGCCTGCAGATGGTTATCCGGCGTGATGCCTGGCAACAGCGCTGCCAACGGCACTGCACGATAGGTCATATTGCGCTTGTAGGAAACGTCATCAACGATCTGCACCGTCTGCACATCCGGACGCTTGAGCAGTTCGGTGGTTTCCCAGGTTTTGCTGGCGTGATCCAGCTCGACGGTCAATTTCGCGGCGTGCGCCGGCAAGGCCAGCAGCAGGATCAGGAGGACGATGATCTGTTTCAAGGAAGGGCCACATATCGGAAAAGGCGGTGGAACTCACGATACCGCAAAATCACAAAATCTCGGCGCGCAAAACGGCAGCCCCTGACGGGATCGCTATACGCAATATCCCGAAAGGCGCTGCCAAAGGCTGCGATCCTGGCGCTGTGTCTGCGCAGAATGTGGGGTGTGAGAGGTCACCCAATGACCTTGGTGAGGTTGGGCAAGATCAGAATCAGGGTGGTGGCGAACAGAATAAGTCCCGCCTGACGTACTTTCGAATGCTTGAACATGGCTGACTGCCTTTTGTTGTTATTCCTGAGCGTCAAATGCGTGCCGGTCGATTCAACTATGACGGTGCTACATGACTCTTTTCTTACAGTTCCTACAGGTGCTCCAGCAAAACCCGGCAGCAACCTTTAACTTCTCTTACAGATTCAACCTTAGAGCCCTCGTTCTACATGGCTTAGATCCATTTCGTCTCATCACCTGAAGAAAAATTATTAAAAAGGCATGAGGCCAATTGCCAGCCAGACGCCAGCCCTACGGCTAGACAGCTAAAACGATTAATCAGCCGATTCCCGTAGCCTCCTACCGTTCGTCTGAGCGTGAGCGTCAAGGTCAATGAGCGGTTCGGTCATTGAATCCGGCGCCCCGGCGCCTAAGGTAAGGGCACGATTCGTTGCATAGTGATTCGAGGACGTCATGACCCAAGCTTTGATCTTTGATGCGATACGCACGCCCCGGGGCAAAGGCAAGGCGGATGGCGCCCTGCACAGCGTCAAGCCGGTGAACCTGGTGGCCGGTTTGCTGACGGCACTGCAACAGCGCACCGACCTCGACACCCGGCAAGTGGATGACATCGTCCTGGGCTGTGTCACACCGATTGGCGACCAGGGCGCCGACATCGCCAAGACCGCCGCGTTGGTGGCGGACTGGGATATCAGCGTCGCCGGTGTGCAGATCAACCGGTTTTGCGCCTCGGGCCTGGAAGCCGTGAACCTCGGCGCGATGAAAGTGCGCTCCGGCTTTGAAGACCTCGTGGTGGTGGGCGGCGTCGAGTCCATGTCCCGAGTGCCCATGGGCAGTGACGGCGGCGCCTGGGTGCTCGACCCGCAAACCAATATGCACAGCCACTTCACCCCGCAAGGCATCGGTGCCGACCTGATCGCCACCCTGGAAGGCTTCACCCGCCAGGACGTCGACGCCTTTGCCCTGCACTCACAGCAGAAAGCGGCGCGGGCCAGATCAGACGGTTCCTTCAACAAGTCGCTGATCGCCGTGCAGGACCAAAATGGCATTGTGCTGCTGGATCAGGACGAATTCATCCGTGCCGATTCCACCCTCGAAGGCCTGGGCAAACTCAAGCCCAGCTTCGAAATGATGGGCCAGATGGGCTTCGACGCCACGGCGTTGCGGGTCTACAGCCACGTCGAACGCATCAATCACGTGCACACACCGGGCAACAGTTCCGGGATCGTCGATGGCGCGGCGCTGATGCTGATCGGTTCTGAAGCCAAAGGTCGCGAACTTGGCCTGCAACCCCGGGCGCGGATCGTCGCCACCGCTGTCACCAGTACCGACCCCACCATCATGTTGACCGGCCCGGCACCGGCAACCCGCAAGGCACTGGCCAAGGCGGGTTTGCGGGTTGAAGACATCGACCTGTTCGAGGTCAACGAAGCGTTTGCGTCGGTGGTGCTCAAGTTCATCAAGGACATGGGCATCGACGCCGCCCGGGTCAACGTCAACGGTGGCTCCATCGCCATGGGCCACCCGCTGGGCGCCACGGGCTGCGCGATTCTCGGCACCTTGCTTGATGAGCTGGAGGTACGCCAGCAGCGTTATGGCCTGGCCACCCTGTGTGTCGGCGGCGGCATGGGTATCGCCACTATCATCGAACGCCTCTGAGCCTAAGGAATCAGTCATGACCGATGCCATTCGTTACGAAAAGGGCCAGGACCAGATTGTGGTGCTGACCATCGACATGCCCGGCCAGAGCGCCAACACCATGAACGGGGTGTACCGCGAGGCCATGGCGGCCACCGTCGCCCGCCTGGACGCCGAGAAGGATTCGATTGCGGGCGTGATCATCACCTCGGCGAAGAAGACCTTCTTTGCCGGCGGCGACCTTAATGAACTGATCAAGGTCGACAAGCCCCACGCCAAGGATTTCTACGACAGCGTGCTGGTGCTGAAGGCGCAACTGCGCACCCTGGAAACCCTCGGCAAACCGGTAGTGGCCGCGATCAACGGCGCAGCGCTGGGCGGTGGCTGGGAGATCTGCCTGGCGTGCCAGCACCGTGTGGCGCTGGACCACAAGTCGGTACAGATTGGCCTGCCGGAAGTCACCCTCGGGCTTTTGCCGGGTGGCGGCGGTGTGGTGCGCATGGTGCGGATGCTGGGCCTGGAAAAAGCCTTGCCCTACTTGCTGGAAGGCAAAAAGATTACGCCGCAGCAGGCGCTGCAAGCCGGGTTGATTGATGAGCTGGCGGCAGACCGTGACGAGCTGCTGGCCAAGTCCCGGGCGTGGATTCTGGCCAACCCCGAGGCGAAACAGCGTTGGGACATCAAGGGCTACCAGATCCCGGGTGGTACGCCGTCCAACCCGAAAGTCGCGCAAATGCTCGCCATTGCGCCATCGATCCTGCGCGCCAAAACCAACGGCTGCTTCCCGGCCCCGGAAAAAATCCTCTGCGCCGCCGTGGAAGGTGCCCAGGTGGATTTCGACACCGCCCACCTGATCGAGACCCGCTACTTCACCGAGCTGGTCACCGGGCAAGTGGCGAAAAACATGATTGGCACCTTCTGGTTCCAGCTCAATGAAATCAGTGCCGGCAGTTCGCGGCCCCAGGGCTTTGCGCCGTATGTGACACGCAAGGTCGGCGTGCTCGGCGCCGGGATGATGGGCGCGGGCATTGCCTACGTCAGCGCCTCGGCGGGCATTGAGGTGGTGCTCAAGGACGTCAGCCAGGCGGCGGCAGAGAAGGGCAAGGCCCACTCGGCCACGTTGCTGGACAAGAAGGTCGGGCGTGGGCAATTGACCGCCGAACAGCGGGAAACCATCCTCGCGCGGATTGTTCCTACCGAATCCGATGCTGATCTTGCCGGCTGCGACCTGATCATCGAAGCCGTCTTCGAGGATCGGGAACTCAAGGCCAAGGTCTCGGCGGCCGCGCAAAACGTGGTGGGTGCCGAAGCGGTGATCGCCTCCAACACCTCCACCTTGCCCATCAGCGGGTTAGCCACCGCCGTTCCAGACCAGGGCAAGTTTATCGGCCTGCACTTCTTCAGCCCGGTGGACAAAATGCCCCTGGTGGAAATCATCAAGGGCGCCCGCACCAGCGACGAAACCCTGGCGCGGGGGTTCGACTTCGTACTGCAAATCAAGAAAACCCCGATTGTGGTCAACGACAGTCGCGGCTTCTTCACCTCGCGGGTGTTCGGCACCTTCACCAACGAAGGCATCGCCATGCTCGGCGAAGGCGTGGCGGCGCCGATGATCGAGACCGAGGCACGCAAGGCCGGCATGCCGGTGGGGCCGCTGGCGGTCTCTGACGAAGTTTCCCTCAGCCTGATGAGCCATATCCGTCAACAGACGGCCAAGGACCTACAGGCCGAAGGCAAGCCGTTACCGCAGCACCCGGCGTTTGCCGTGATCGACCTGTTGCTCAATGAATACAAGCGCCCGGGCAAGGCGGCGGGTGGCGGTTTCTACGAGTACCCGGCGGGCGGGCAGAAACACCTGTGGTCGGAGCTGAAAAACCGCTTCGAAAAGCCTGGCCAACAGATCTCGCCGCAAGACGTGCGTGACCGTTTGCTGTTCATCCAGGCCATCGAAACCGTGCGCTGTGAGGAGGAGGGCGTGTTGATGTCGACGGCTGATGCCAACGTCGGCTCGATCTTCGGTATCGGTTTTGCCGCCTGGAGCGGCGGAGCGCTGCAATTCATCAACCAGTACGGCCTGAACGATTTCGTCGCCCGCGCCCGCTACCTGGCCGAGCAATATGGTGAGCGCTTCACGCCGCCGGCGCTGCTGTTGGAGAAAGCTGCACAGGGTGAAGCGTTTCGGTGATCCAAATGTGGGAGCGGCGATGGGGCTTGCCTTGGAAGGGTATTTCAAGGCAGGCTCTGGGGGTGTTCATTATTCCCATCGCCGTGTCAGGTATTTTTTATGTCGTTACGCGTGTGCATCCTGGAAACCGATATCCTGCGTCCTGGGCTGATCGATCAGTACCAAGGGTACGGGCAGATGTTCAAGCGCCTGTTCTCCAAACAGCCGATTGCCGCCGAGTTCGTCATCTATAACGTGGTGCAGGGTGAATACCCGGCGGATGAAGAAGTGTTCGACGCGTACCTGGTGACGGGCAGCAAGGCCGACTCCTTTGGCACCGATCCGTGGATCCAGACCCTCAAGACCTACCTGCTGGACCGCCATGCCCGCGGCGACAAGCTGATCGGCATCTGCTTCGGCCACCAGTTGCTGGCGCTGCTGTTGGGTGGCAAGACCGAGCGGGCGACCAAGGGCTGGGGCATGGGCATCCATGACTACAAACTGAACGCCAAGGCACCGTGGATGAGCCCGGTGGTGGAAGAACTGACGCTGTTGATCAGCCACCAGGATCAGGTCACCACCTTGCCGGAAAACGCCACCGTGATCGCCTCCAGCGAGTTCTGCCCGTTTGCGGCGTACCACATTGAAGACCAGGTGCTGTGTTTCCAGGGCCACCCGGAATTTATCCACGACTATTCCCGCGAGTTGCTGGAGATTCTTCAGACAACGCTGGGGGAGAAGGTCTACACCAACGGTGTGGCCAGCCTGGAGCGAGACCATCACGGCGTCACCGTGGCGGAATGGATGATGCGGTTTGTGGCGCACAAACCAAAAGCGGACGTGGCCTAACTATTCGGGTTGATTGACGAGCTTTTTGTGGCGAGGGAGCTTGCTCCCGTTCGGCTGCGCAGCAGTCGCAAGCCTTGGGGGCGCTTCGCACCCCAGCGCACAACAGCAGTTTTCCTATAGCCAGCCTGAACGCTTGAAGCTGGCCCACAAACTTGTACACCCCACCGCAATAAACCCCAGCACCGCAAAATAGCCGTAGTGCCACTGCAGCTCCGGCATGTTCTGGAAGTTCATCCCGTAAATCCCGGCCACCGCCGTCGGGAACGCCAGAATCGCTGCCCACGCGGCAAACTTGCGTTGCACCACGCTTTGGCGCGAGGCTTCCAGCAACACCCCAATCTCGATGGTCTGGCTGGCGATATCCCGCAAGGTGGTCAGGTCTTCCATCTGCCGGGTGACGTGAATCTGCACATCGCGAAAGTACGGACGCATGTTCTTGTCGATAAACGGGAAGCTCAGTTTCTGCAATTCCTGACTGATCTCCACCATCGGTGCTACATAGCGCTTCAGTCGCAGCACATCGCGGCGCAGGCCGTGGAGCTTCTGGATATCCGCTTCACTCAGGGAGTTGCACAACACGTTGCGCTCCAGTTCATCGACCTCGGCATGAATCGCCTCGCTCACCGGCTGGTAGTTCTCGGTAACAAAATCCAGCAGCGCATAGAGTACGAAATCTTCCCCATGCTCCAGCAACAGCGGTCGCGCCTCACAGCGCTGGCGCACATAGCCGTAGGATGCCGAGTGGCCGTTGCGGGCGGTGATGATGTAGCCGTTGCCGGCAAAGATATGGGTTTCGATAAACTCCAGCTTGCCGTTATCGCGCACCGGTGAGTAGGTCACGATAAACAGCGCGTCGCCGAAGGTTTCAAGCTTGGGCCGGCTGTGTTTTTCCAGGGCGTCTTCGATGGCCAGTTCGTGCAGGTTGAACTGGCGCTGCAGGTTGGCCAGTTCCAGCGCGCTGGGCTCCTCCAGGCCGATCCACACAAAGTGGTCAGGCTTGGCGGCCCACGCGGCGCCTTCGTCGAGGGTGATATCGGTGACTTTCTTACCGGCGCTATAGACGGCGGCCGCAACAACTCTACCCATAGTGCTGATCGCTTCTTCTTGAATGGCAGATGACAACTGTCAGGCAGCTTAGCTGCCCTGCCCAATCAGAGTCAGCAAATTCGGCGGGGTTCAGCCGTGATTGCAGGCGTGGTTTGCAGCTCGCGGTCCATCGCCTCGATGCAGTCGCGCATTTGCTCGCGACAGGTCTGCATTAACAGCGGCATGTCATCCATCGTCAGCCCCTTCGTAGGAATCGGCGGCAACGAGCGAATCAGAATATCGCCACTGTTCCAGCTATTGAGCTTCATCTGCTTCACATAGGTGCTGACACACACCTGCACAATCGGCACGCCTGCGGCGATCGCCATCTGGAACGCGCCTTTCTTGAACGGCAGCAGGGTTTCACCGAAGTTGCGCGTGCCTTCCGGGAACACCCAGATCGAGGTGTCGGCATGCGCCAAGGTGTGGGTGGTGGTCAGCATCGAACGCCGCGCCTTGTGCGCATTGCCCCGGTCGATCAACACATTGCCCGCCAGCCAGAACAACTGTCCGAACAACGGCACCCACTTCAGGCTCTTCTTGCCGATACACACCGTGCGGTACGGCACCACGGTGCCGAACACAAACAGGTCGTAGTTGGATTGATGGTTGGCGATGATCACGCAACTGCTGGGCTTGTGGCGCAGCGAGTCGACATCGGCCTTCACTCGCAGGCGCAATAGCCACATCGCCGGCACCGCATACAGGCGCGCGCAGTAACGGCTGTTGTCCGGATTGAACGGCCGACAGATCCCCAGCAGCACGCCCAGCACGCCGGCGATCATAAAATGCAGGCCCATCAACAACATGCGTAACAAAAAAAGCATCGACACAGCCCATCGGGACAAAAGGTGGCGCAGTGTACGGATGTGCACTGTATTCGGCAATTGCCCCTATAGAGTCGGAAGATAGGCGATGTTTAAGCGCATGTTTCAACATGCTGTGACAGACACTGTCTAGAGCGGTTGTAGGCAAACCGGAATTCTTTGTAAGAAAAAGCCCGACTCAAGGTCGGGCTTCGATTCAGCAGGCGTAGGTTTGATTAACCCAAGTGGCCTTGGTCCTGAATGATCGCATCATCCAGGGCTTCCAGCAGCGCCTTACGCACCTTCAGCTTGGTGTGTTTGTGGGCGTTCATATTGATCTTCTTCAGTTGGCGAGCGGCTTCCAGCGCTGCGGCCTGCAACTCTTCCGGCGCGACCACCTTATCCAGGAACCCGGCGCTCAACGCGTCCTGCGGGTTAAACATCTCGGCATTGATCACCGAGCGGTGGAAGGCCGACTTACGCAGACGATCCCGCGCCAGCTCGATCCCGGCGTGGTGCATGGTCATGCCGATCATCACTTCATTCAGGCCAATGCTGAAAGGCCCGTCCACACCGATCCGGTAATCCGCCGACAGCAACAGGAACGCGCCTTTGGCCACCGCGTGCCCAGGGCACGCCACGATCACCGGGAACGGGTGTGACAACAGGCGGCGGGCGAGGGTGGAGCCCGACGTCACCAGGCTCACGGCTTCTTTAGGGCCGGCGGTCATCACCTTCAAATCATAGCCACCGGACAAAATCCCCGGCGTGCCCGTGATGATCACCACCGCCCGATCCTTCTCGGCCTGATCCAGCGCTTGATTAAACGCACTGACCACTGCCGGCGAAATGGCATTCACCTTGCCGTTGCTCAGGGTCAGGGTCGCGATACCGTCTTCGAGGTGGTAGGCAATCAACTCACTCATGACGCGATTCCTTGTAATGCTTGTAATAGAAGGACAGACGGCAGACGTTACCCACCGCGCCCGCCCTGGTAAAGCGCCATGACTGACTACCCAGTCAGACTTTTCCCCCATGCCCACCCGCAGGCGGCCTTCGGCAAGGCGCAGCAGCTACTATAGACAAGCGCCGCGAGTGCCCGAGAATGGCAGAATCGCCGTGGTGTGCGTGGCGCCGCAGAGGGCTGGAACGGCATAACCGCCTAAGCGCATGAAAATTCTGAAAAAAACCTTTGCCATCGGAAAAGCTTTCGACTACATTAGCGCGCCTCGACAGACTGAATCAGTTTGACGAGATACGGTGAAGTGTCCGAGTGGCTTAAGGAGCACGCCTGGAAAGTGTGTATACAAGAAATTGTATCGAGAGTTCGAATCTCTCCTTCACCGCCAAATTCGATGTAAACAAAACCCCTGGTTTCGAAAGAAGTCAGGGGTTTTGTGGTTTCTGGGGTTTGAATATTTGGTTGTGCTAGGAAAAATCAAACCAATGGATTCAGGAACACCGCATAGCCATGCGCCGACCTATCACATCCAGCAAATCACAACCATCGCGCAATGGAATTGAACACAGCAGCGAAAAATCGCTAAGCACAACCGTATCGCTGCTGATTTCCGCACGCAGTGCCAGATTTTCAAGAACTTGAGTAACAGCACGAATTCGATACCCAGCAGCGTCCAGCAAAACGTCCAGCGGCGCAGTGGTATCTACAAAAAGGGCAGGTGTCTCGCAATCGTTGCTGGTGAGGGCCATGTATTGGTTCATGCGTGAATCTCCGCTTGCTTAAGGAGAGCTGCCACACATTCGTTACCAAACAAAAGGGTGGCAGCTGTACGCAGGTTGGCGAACCGGACAAATTGGAAAACCGGCAGACCCGAAGGTCTCCCACGCACAGCTACCATCGAGCAGCTTATTGCGCGTAGGGGCATCCCGCAAACTTAGCCGGGAGGCCTCTGCCAATTTGTAGTCGAGTCGCCAAACCCGAGTCGCTATGAGAGCGACCGGCGAACTATATGCCCCACCTCACAAACCCGGCAGGGCACTCCTTCCGATTGATCTGTAGGAAATCACTCCGACTGACCAACTGCACGCCCTCAAGCCTGCACATACACCCAAGCCGTCAACCCCGAAGCCAACCCCACCGAAACCCGCTTATAGTCCGACACTTCATACGCATCCGCCGCCGCCAGTTCCTGCTCGGTAATCTGAAACACCATCCCTTCAACACTGTCCTCATTCCGCCCGCTCGGCGAAACAATCGGATGATGGGTCTTGCCACTGGCCGCCAACACCTCAGGATCGGTAATCTCCACCCAGCTTGTCGAATACCCCAGCATCGCATCCTGCTGACCCACCAACTCCCGCCCAAAGTTGGCCAGCTGCACTGCCTTGTCCTGCAACGTGCCGTAGGAAAACAACAGCACGGGAAATTCGGTCGAGCGTTCCATCTTTATTCCTTGAAAAAGTTAAGCCAGCAAATCTTCGTAAAACGCACCATAAGCCCCGCTCGGATGCGCGATCTGTATCTCCAGAATCCACAGCCCTTCATTGGGATACTGGTCAAAGTCCCCAAGATCACCGCCACGATAAATCGCATGGGGGAAATCGCTGACGCGGTGCCCTTTGATGTCCAGGTTCAGCATCCAACCCATTTCCTTCG
This sequence comes from Pseudomonas sp. Ag1, assembly GCF_000278565.1. Taxonomy (NCBI): domain Bacteria; kingdom Pseudomonadati; phylum Pseudomonadota; class Gammaproteobacteria; order Pseudomonadales; family Pseudomonadaceae; genus Pseudomonas; species Pseudomonas sp. Ag1. The sequence continues at coordinate 47,346 of NZ_AKVH01000097.1, read as the reverse complement.
CTTGCTCTTCGGCAAAACGATACAGCTCCAGGCCGACGACTTTGTCGTTCCTCCAGCGCCGCTCAACCCGATCAAACAGCTCTTTTGCCGCGCTCGCACATGCCTTCATCTCGGGGTCGTTACCGGTGCTGAATGTCGCCCCCGCATCACCTTCATGGCCTTGCCACACGGCGCCCATGTCGATGAAGTAGATGTCGTTTTCCCCCAGCACCGGGTCGCCGTCGGAGCGCTCCTTGAAGGTCTTGAGGGTGTTGGCGCCGAAGCGCACCAGCAGCGGGTGCCAGATGCGCTGCATGTCGAGGTCGGCGAGGACTTTTTTGCCGAGCTCGCGGGCTTCGGATTCGAGCATGCCGGGGCGGATGAGTTTGGACAGTGCTTCGATCGCGCGCCAAGTCATGGCCTGGGCGTAGCGCATTGAGTCGATGCTGTAGGCGACGCCCACAGCTTCCTTGGATGATTGTGCGGTCACCGGCTTTTCCTCGGCTTTATAGTGTCAGGCGTTATGCGTTTTACTATATAGCGATGGCAGGATGGAACCTAAATATGCAACCACGCCATCCCACCCAACACCACACTCACACCACCGGCGGTATACGCCATGCGCTTCAACCATTCCTTCCTTGTCAGCAACGTGATCGCCGCCAATGAAATCGCGATCTGAATCGCGGTCATCGCCTGCGCCCAGCGGTGATGCTGATGCAGCGCCTGTTCTGACTTTTCATCCCATTCCTTCGACGTGGCCTCGAGCTTTTCGGCTTGTTTGCGCACGTCTTCCTTCTGGGTTTTATAACGCTCGATCTCGTCGGTGTAGTGCTTGGCATCAACCCCCGGAATATGCGTCGCCAGCTCCGCAAGGTTCTGCCGGCTGGATTTGGCCTGGTAGTAGTTCCACTGGTTGGCGGCTTCGGTCTTGAAGATGGCGGCGTTGTTTTTGTCCATCGCCGCTTCGCTTTCGGTGGAGCCGGCCTGGTAGCTGAGCATGGCGCCGACGGTGGCCATGATGGCGGTCATCACGGCGATGCGGCTGGCGAAATTGTCCCCGCTGCGGTGGGCATGTTCGGTGGCGTGTTCGACGTGTTTTTCGTGGGGGCTGGGGACTTCGAAGGCTTCGGACATGGGGGCGTCTATGAAGGGTTTGAGGGACTCTGATTCTTCACCAGCGAAGCTGTCTCAATCCTGTACGTAATGCTGCAAACCGGCCACCAGGGCGTCAAAGGTGACGCGGCAGCGCGGGCTGTTGCGCAGGTCTTCGTGCATGGTGACCCAGGTGTCCAGTTGCAGGGCGAATGCGTCGGGCAGGACCCGGCTCAGGCGGGCGTCTTGCCGGGCCAGTTTGACCTGGCAGCCACCGATGCCGGCGCCAGCGCGGATCAGGGCCAGTTGTGCGAGGTCGCTGTCGCTGCTGAGGGAAAAGGCGCTGCGGTCGAAGCCTTTGACGGCCAGGCTGCGGATGAAGGCGCTTTCCTGGTCGTAGCCGATGACTGAATGAGCTGAGAGATCATTCAGGCTCTGGGGTGTGCCATGTTGTTGCAGGTAGTCGTTGCGCGCATGCAGGCCGACTTCGATAACGCCGATCCTTTTCGCCAGAAGTTGTTCCTGGCTGGGTCGGACCATTCGCACAGCGATGTCGGCCTCCAGTTGCAGCAGGTCCAGCAGGCGATTGCTCAGCACCAGTTCGACCCTGAGGTGCGGGTGCTGTTGGCGCAGGCGGGTGATGATCGGCGGCAGGACTTCCACGCCGATCACTTCGCTGGCAGACACTCGTACCACGCCGCGCACTTCGGGGCCTTGGGGCGACGCGGCGCGCTCGAGTGCGGCGGCGGTGGTTTCCATGGTTTCGGCATGGGTGCGCAGGGTGAGGGCGACCGCCGTGGGCAACAGGCCGCTGGCGGAGCGGGTGAACAGCACCACGTTGAGGGATTTTTCCAGCGCAGCGATGTGCCGCCCGACCGTGGGCTGCGTGATGCCGAGCTGCCGTGCGGCCCCCGACAACGATCCTTCCTTGAGTACCCCGAGGAATGACCGGTAAAGCTCCCAACCAATATTTGATGCCATGCATAAATGTATAGCGTCTGGATGATCTTCGGCAATTCCTCTATAGCTCGCCGACCAACAGAATCGCCCCATCACACAACCCTCAGGGGAAAAAGTATGAACAAGGTTCTGGTAATGGGCGCGACAGGCGGGATTGGTGGTGAGGTGGCACGGCAGTTGTTCGCTGCGGGCTGGCAGGTGTGCGCCCTGACGAGGGATGTGGATAAGGCTCACAAGCAGAATGCCGATTTCACCTGGATAAAAGGTGATGCGCTGAACCGTGGGGAAGTCGTCGCAGCGGCCCGGGGTTGTTCGGTGATCGTGCATGCGGTGAATCCGCCCGGTTACCAGCGCTGGGCGGAGCTGGTGCTGCCGATGATCGACAACAGCATCGCGGCGGCAGTCGCGGAAGGGGCGACGATTGTCTTGCCGGGCACGGTGTACAACTTCGGGCCTGATGCCTTCGCGCGGTTGGAGGAAGATTCGCCGCAGCATCCACTTACCCGCAAGGGCGCGATCCGGGTAGAGCTGGAGCAGCGTTTGCTTGAGGCGACCCAGCAGGGCGCACGAGCGCTGATCGTGCGGGCAGGCGATTTTTTCGGCGCCAAGGCCGGCAGCAGCTGGTTTTCCCAAGGCCTGGTCAAGCCCGCAAAACCGGTGGCCAACGTGAGCTATCCAGGGGCGCCGGGCGTGGGGCATCAGTGGGCTTACCTGCCTGATGTGGCGAGGACCATGGTCGAGTTGATTGCCCGCCGCGACAGCCTTGATGCCTTCGCCCGTTTTCATATGGCGGGGCACATAGATGCCGATGGTCGGCAGATGAGCCAGGCGATTCAGCGGGTGGTGTCACGCAGGACCGGCCAACAGCCTTCTGTACGTGCTTTCCCGTGGTGGCTGCTGAAACTGGCCGCGCCCTTTGTCACCACCTTCCGCGAGATGCAGGAAATGCGTTACCTGTGGCAAACCGAGGTGCGGATGGACAACCGCCGCCTCGTACAGATATTGGGCAGTGAACCGCACACGCCTTTGGACGAGGCGGTTGAGGCGACATTGGTGGGTATCGGCTGCTTGCCTAAGCGCGCCTGATCAGCCGCACATACACCGCGATATTGATCAACAGCACCAGCGCGCCCAGCCCCAGCTGGATCTGCGGCGTCAGCCCGGCCGGGTAGATCAGGGCCAGGATGTAATGCTCGATAAAGCCGCCGCCATATCCGTCCTGCCCGGCCAAATGACGAAACAGATTTTCCCAGCGGGTCAGCGGGCAGGGCAGATGGAACACTTCCACCGCAACGCCCCAGGCAGCAGCGGGCAAGTGCAGCCACATCACGGGCCGCCATTTGAGGGCGAGCAAACCGCCAAACAGCACGAACAGAATGAACGACAAATGAAACAGCACCAGGCCGTCGGCGGCGAAGCGGTAGAGCATGATTGGGTTCGCTTTTTGAATGGATCAGGTCCCGAATTCTTCCTTCAGGAACTCGATAAACACCCGCAATTTCTTCGGCGTGTTCGTACGGTTGAAGTAATACAAATACAGCGCGCTGTGGGCAATCCAGTCGTCCAAAACCTCCACCAACTCACCGCGTTGCAGGTACTGCTCGACGCTGGAACGCGCCACGTAGGCAAAGCCAAACCCGTCCAGCGCACCGCGCACCATCAATTCAACATCGTTGGTCGCCAGCCGGCCTTTTACCGTAACCCGCATCTGCTTGCCGGCTTTTTCAAAGTCCCAGCGGTGCAGCGAGCCGGTCTGCGCACTGCGGTAGTTGACGCACTCATGCTCGAGCAAGTCGTGGGGATGAGTGGGCAGTTTGCGCCCCTGCAAATACTGCGGCGTGGCGACGATGACGAATCGCAACTGCGTCGCCACCGGCACCACCACCATGTCTTCGGCCAGCACATGGTCGTAGCGGATGCCCGCGTCAAAACCCTGGGCGACGATGTCCACCAGGCTGTTGTCCACCGCCACTTCCAGGTTGATGCCCGGGTATTTGCGCAGGAAGCGCTGGAGCAACGGTTGCAGGACCATTCGGCTGGCGGTGGAGGGAATGTTCAGGCGCAAGGTGCCGGCGGCGTCGACCGTCGCCGCTACTACGCTGTGCAGGCTGGTTTGCAGTTCTTCCAGCAGCGGCGTGATCTTCTGGATCAACTGCTCGCCGGCCTCGGTCACGCTGACGCTGCGGGTGGTGCGGTTGAGCAGTTGCACACCCAACTGTTTCTCGAGGGCGCGCACGCGATGGCTGACGGTCGACACCGACAGGCTGCTGGCGTCGGCCGCCTGGGTGAAGCTTTTCGAGCGGGCGACCTGCAGGAACAGTCGCAACTGCTGAAAATCGGGCGTGTCCATTGTGTGGTATTTCCGAAAGGGCCTTGCAGATTATGCATCTTTTTAGCAATAACAGCGGCGCGCATACTTTTCCTACACACACGAGGATTGGCCCTTTATGACGACTTACACCGCAAAACCCGTCTGGTTCATCACTGGCTGTTCCACCGGTTTCGGCCGTCAGCTGGCGTTGCACACCCTGAGCCTCGGCTACCCGACCGTGGTCACCGCGCGTAATCCGCAGCAGGTGCAGGACATCGTTGCCGGTCACGAAGAAAACGCCCTGGTCCTGACGCTGGACGTTACCGACCAGGCCCAGGTCGAGGCGGCTGTCAAAGCGGCTGAAGAACGTTTCGGCCATATCGACGTACTGGTCAACAACGCCGGTGTCGGCTACTTCGGCTCCTTCGAAGAAAGCGACCTGGATGACGTGCGCAACATGTTCGAAATCAACGTGTGGGGCTTGAGCGCCATGACCCGCGCGGCCTTGCCCGGCATGCGCGCCCGGCGCTCGGGCAGCATCGTGAACATTTCCTCGGTGGGCGGTGTGGCGGCGTTCCCGTCGCTGAGTTTCTACAATGCGACCAAGTTTGCGGTGGAGGGCCTTTCCGAGGCGCTGTCCCAGCAAGTCGCGCCGTTGGGGATCAAGGTGTTGCTGGTCGAGCCGGGCCCGTTCCGCACCGACTGGGCCGGGCGTTCGGCCAACGAGGCGGCTCACGGGATTGCCGAATACAAGGAAACGGCGGTGGCACGGGCCAATATGGTTCGCAACTACAGCGGCAAGCAGCCGGGTGATCCGGTGCGCGCGGCGATTGCCATCGTCAAGGCGGTGGAGGCTGAGCAACCGCCATTGCGCCTGTTGCTGGGCAAGGCTGCGTTGACCTTTGCGCGGACCAAGGTGAAGGCGCTGAGTGCGGATTTTGATGCGTGGGCTGAGGTAACTGAGGGGGCGGATTTTCCCGAGTGAAGCACTGACTGGATTCGGCACAAGGCCGTAACGGTTGCTTGCAGGTAACGCTGGCCGTTATTGTGCTGAATCCTTTTAGTCCTTTTGCCCACGGATCTGTAGTGATGAATGCACCGCGTACCGCTGTCCCGATCAAGGCTGTCATTTTCGATATGGACGGGTTGTTGCTGGACACAGAAGGCATCTACACCGAAGTCACACAGATCATCGCCGAACGCTATGGCCGTACCTATGACTGGGGGATCAAGCAGCACATCATTGGTCGCGGCGCCCAGGACCTGGCGGATTACGTGGTCAAGGCGCTGGACCTGCCGATTACCCCCGCAGAATTCCTGGTGATCCGCGAGCCGCTGATGAGCGAGCGTTTCCCCAAGGCCTTGGGCATGCCGGGTGCTGAGGCGCTGGTGCGGCACTTGAAGGCGCATAACATTCCGATTGCCGTGGGCACCAGTTCGTCGCGCAACTCGTTTGGTCACAAGACCACGCTGCACCGTGAGTGGTTTGGGTTGTTCGACACTATCGTCACGGCGGATGACCCGGAGGTCGGGGCGGCCAAGCCGGCGCCGGATATCTTCCTGACGGCGGCGCGCCGCTTGGGTGTGGCACCGGAGGATTGCCTGGTGTTTGAGGATTCGCCGTTTGGCGTGACAGCGGCGAAGGCTGCGCACATGACCGCGATTGCGGTGCCGGATGAGGCGATGGCGGACAGCAAGTATCACCATGCCGACCAGATTATTCGCAAGTTGGCTGACTTTGATTTGGCGGCGTATGGCTTGCCGCCGATGCGTTGATCCCTCTGAAGCGACTGGATTAAAAATGTGGGAGCGGGCTTGCTCGCGAATACGGTGTGTCAGCCGATACATGTGCTGACTGATCCACCGTATTCGCGAGCAAGCCCGCTCCCACATTTAGTCCTGCGGTGCCTTGGGCAAGGTCTTCTGCCGCAAAATATAAACCGTCACCAACACCGCACTGGTCAGCATGAACCCTCGCGCCCAGATCAGCGGCACCAGGTAGCAGGAAAAACCGATACTCACCCACATCAACCCAATGGCATACACCTTGCCCTTGAGCGGAATCCCGTTGCCATCCAGATAGTCACGAATCCACGGCCCCAGGCGCGGGTGTTCCACCAGCCAGTGGTAGAAGCGCGGGGAGCTACGGGCAAAGCAGGCGGCAGCCAGCAGAAGGAAGGGGGTAGTGGGCAGCACCGGCAGGAAGATGCCGATTACCCCGAGCGCCACGCTCAACCAGCCGATGGCCAGCAGAACGTAACGCAGGATCACGGAACGGTTGCCCATGGGCGCCACGGGCAAAGGTCTTAGTGGTGGCGAGGCTTGAGGATCGCCGGCTTTTCGTCAGGTGCGTTGCACAGCAGGTACAGGGCGGTCAGCGCTTCCGGGATCTGAACGATCATGTCGTCCATCAGGTTGGCGTCGGCGGCGATGTCGGAGAACTCAGGTTGCTCGTCGAACAGGCCGGAACCGACCATGATCGGCAGCAGCATTTCGCTGACTTCTTCTTCAGCCGTTTCGAACCAGGCCTCTTCACGCAGGAACACGCCTTCCATGAAACCGATGCACCAGCCGCGCAGTTCGGAGTCGTCCGGGTCTTCGCCCAGGTCCAGGTCGCAAGGCAGTTCGAACTCTTCATCGGAAGCCAGTTGGCGGCCAATGTGAGCCTTGAGGGCCAGCAGGGTCGATTCGATTTCTTCGCGCTGGGCGGCATCACTGTAGTGAGGCTCTTCGGAGAACAGCGCGTCGATCCATTCACGGTCGGGAACGACATCGGAGCATATCGACAGCGCGGTCAGATAGCCGTGGGCGGCCACGTAGTCCAGCGCCTCGTCGTGCAGCTCATCGGCATCGAGGAAGGCTTGCAGGCGGGTTAGTTGCTCAGCGAAGGACATTGACGGACTACCTTGGGAATAAACGATGGGCAATTCTAGGCTTTCTTGAGCTGCCAGGCCAGCCGCAGCACAGATTTGAGAGGTATTTGAGCCCGGCGGCAATTCACCAACGGCACCCTTTGCCGGGTAACGCTCGGGTATACTGCCGCGTTTTGTGATGCCCCTGCAGGCCAAGCGCCAGTCGCGGGAAAAGTTCGCTTACGGATTATTTCCCGCTCAAGCGTGCTTTTTCGACCAGCCTGTACAGAGGGATTTCGGCGATATTTGGAGTTTTTCATGCTCGAGCAGGCTCAACGCGTCCTCAAGGACATCTTCGGCTACGACAGTTTTCGTGGCCGCCAGGGTGCGATCATTGAGCGCGTGGCCAACGGCGGCGATGCCCTTGTCCTGATGCCTACCGGCGGCGGCAAGTCGCTGTGCTTCCAGGTACCGGCACTCCTGCGGGAAGGGCTTGCGGTGGTGGTGTCACCGTTGATCGCCCTGATGGACGACCAGGTGGCCACCCTTGAAGAGCTCGGCGTGGCGGCCGCTTCGCTGAACTCCACCCTCAGCGCCGAACAGCAGCGCGACCTCGCTGCCCGCATCAAGCGCGGCGAAGTGAAGATGCTTTACCTCGCCCCCGAGCGCCTGGTGCAGCCACGGATGCTGGCGTTCCTGCAGAGCCTGGAAATCGCCCTGTTCGCTATCGACGAAGCCCACTGTGTGTCCCAATGGGGTCACGATTTCCGTCGCGAATACCTGCAACTGGGCCAACTGGCGGAGCTGTTCCCCAACGTCCCGCGCATCGCCCTGACCGCCACCGCCGACAAACGTACCCGCGAAGAAATCGTCGAGCGCCTGCACCTGCAGAACGCCGAGCGCTTCCTCTCGAGCTTCGACCGGCCGAATATCTTTTACCGCATTGTGCCCAAGGAACAGCCGCGCAAGCAGTTGCTGGCGTTCCTCTCCGATCGGCGCAGCGACGCCGGCATCGTCTATTGCCTGTCGCGCAAGAAGGTCGATGAGGTCGCCGCATTCCTCAGTGAACAAGGCTATCCGGCACTGCCGTATCACGCGGGTTTGCCCAACGAACTGCGGGCCTACCACCAGAAGCGCTTCCTCAACGAGGAAGGCCTGATCATGGTCGCCACCATCGCGTTCGGCATGGGCATCGACAAATCCAACGTGCGCTTCGTGGCCCACATGGATTTGCCCAAATCCCTCGAGGCGTACTACCAGGAAACCGGGCGTGCCGGCCGTGACGGCCTGCCGGCGGATGCGTGGATGGTCTACGGCCTGCAAGACGTGGTGATGCTCAAGCAGATGCTGCAGAACTCCGAAGGCGACGAGCGCCACAAGCGCCTGGAACAGCACAAGCTCGACGCGATGCTGTCGCTGTGTGAAGAAACCCGCTGCCGTCGCCAGACCTTGCTCGCCTACTTCGACGAAGACATGCCCAAGCCCTGCGGCCACTGCGACAACTGCGTGGACGGCGTGCAGACCTGGGACGCCACCGAGCCGGCGCGCCAGGCGTTGTCGGCGATCTACCGCACCGGCCAGCGCTATGGCGTCGGCCACCTGGTGGACGTGTTGCTGGGCAAGGACAATGAAAAGATTCGCAGCTTCGGCCACGAAAAACTCTCGGTCTACGGTGTGGGCAAGGCCCGCGCCGAAGGCGAGTGGCGCTCGCTGTTCCGGCAGATGGTCGCCCGTGGCCTGGTGGACATCGACCTGGAAGGCTACGGCGGCCTGCGCCTGAACGACAGTTGCCGGCCGCTGCTCAAAGGCGAAGTCAGCCTGGAGCTGCGCCGCGACCTCAAGCCGCAAACCACCGCCAAGAGCAGCACCAGCCAGGCCAGCCAACTGGTGCGTTTCGAAGAGCGCGAACAGTGGGAAGCCCTGCGCGCGCTGCGTAAGAAGTTGGCGCAGGAACACAGCGTGCCGCCTTACGTCATCTTCCCGGACTCCACCTTGCTGGAAATGCTCCGCGACCATCCCACTACCCTCGGCGAGATGGCCAGGGTCAGCGGCGTCGGTGCGCGCAAGCTGGAGCGTTATGGCCAGGCCTTCCTCGAAGTGCTCGGCGGCCAGGTCGAGGCGCCGAAAGAGGTCGCCGACATCCGCCACGAGTTGATCAGCCTCGCCCGTGCCGGCATGACCCCGATCCAGATTGCCGGGCAGCTGCAGTGCTCGGAGAAGAACGTCTACACCTTGCTCGCCGAGTCCATTGGCAAGCAGCAGTTGTCGTTGGAGCAGGCCCTTGATCTGCCGGAAGATTTGCTCGGTGAAATCCAGGATGCATTCCTGGATGGAGAAGGCGAATTGCCACCCGTTTCCGAGATTGCGCCGCTGTTTACCGGCCGCGTTCCCGAGGGCGTTTTGTACTGCGTAAGGGCCGCTTTGCAGTCGGAATTCGAGATTTGATGTGCCAATTACGACAATGTAACGAATCAGTACATACCGGGTCTTGCCTACTGGCATGGGTCATGCTTAGCTGACTAATAATTAGCCACACTTTATTTTCAGTCTAATCCATGAGTTTTTTATGCCGTTAACCGATCAACACCGTTTTGGCATGCAGTTGGCGCATATGTCCCGAGGATGGCGTGCCGAGCTGGATCGCCGCTTGGCAGGTTTGGGACTGTCCCAGGCACGCTGGCTGGTGCTGCTGCACCTGGCCCGTTTTACCGAACCGCCTACCCAGCGTGAGCTGGCGCAGAGCGTCGGGGTAGAGGGGCCCACCTTGGCCCGTTTGCTCGACAGCCTGGAAAGCCAGGGCCTGGTGCAACGCCAGGCCGTGGTGGAAGACCGCCGCGCCAAGCGCATTGTGCTGTGCGACACCGCGAAGCCGCTGATCGAGCAGATCGAGACCATCGCCACGGCCTTGCGCCATGAACTGTTTGTGGGGGTTGATGAAGAGGATCTGCGGGTGTGCATGCGGGTGCATGAACACATCCTCGGAAATCTCGAGAAGTCCTGATCCCAAGTACACAGAAGATCAAAAATGTGGGAGCGGGCTTGCTCGCGAAGGCGGAGTGTCAGTGAATACATGTGCTGACTGACACACCGCCTTCGCGAGCAAGCCCGCTCCCACATGGGTTTTGCGGCGTAGTTAGAAGGTTTGCCCCAGGTTCAGGTACACCGCCTGCTGACTGTCATCGTTAAACCCATAACTGAAATTCAACGGCCCCAGCGGCGTATCAAACCCCAGGAAAATACTGGCGGCGTTGATGTACCCGCTGTCGTATTCATTGTCGTTGTTCCACGCTCGCCCTCGCTCCAGTGACGCGCCCAGGTACAACGGGAAATCCAGCGGCAAATAAGACCGCGGCGTCAGCCGGCGATAGTAGACCGCGCGCATCAGGCTGATGTTCTGCCCGGCAATCGCATCCTCCCGGAAGCCCGACAGCTGCCGCGCGCCCCCCAGCAGGAAGCTGGAAATCACCACGTCCGACTTATCCAGGGTGCGCCCATAGCGCCCGCCGAGGATCAGCGTGTCCGGCCCGCTGCTCATGGCTTTGTCCAGCTTGAACTCCCACTGGCGATAGCGCTGGTCCGAACCCAGCCCCGGTTCGAACTCCCGGAAGGCCAGGCCAATGTCTTCGCCGGTATGGGGGAAGTACACGTTGTCGAACGAGTCGAAGGAGTACTTCAGCTCATAGAAACCCTCGCTGAAGTTGATGCTCGGTGAATTCCGGTCGCCAATGCGCACATCCGCCTTGCCCCAGGCCTCGCCGACGCCGAAACGAATCTCGCCGCTGTTGCCGATCTGCCGGCCCACGTTCAGGCCGAAACCGTAGCGTTCCAGGCGGTATTCGGAGATCGGGTTATTGTCTTCAATCAGTTCGACGTTCTGCGCCTGGGCACTGATATAGGGCGCGACGAAGTAGCGTGAACCGGTGTCCATCGGCTGATAGAACTCGCTGTACAGCTCCTGCTTGTCACCGATCTGCACCCGCGTCAGCCATTCGGCGCCGAGGCGGTTGATGCCGTTCATGCGGTAGCTGGCGCCGAGGTTGAAGGCGCTGTCGCCGCGCATGTCATCCGACAGGTTCAGGCCCAGGCGCAGGTAGTCGGTGCCGCTGCGTTTGCCCCGGGCACTGATGACCAGGGTGTTGTCCTTGCCCTTTTTCACCACGCGGTATTGCACCTGTTCGAAGTAATCCAGGCCGTACAGAGTGCCCATGTCGGTTTGCAGGCGGGCCAGGTCCAGGGGCTCGCCGAGGTTCTGGCGGATGTAGTAGCGGATCACCTCGTCGCCCACCTTGGAGTCGTTCTCTACCTTGATTGCGGTGATCACCGGGTTGCGCTCGCCGGGCGTTCGCGCGGCCACCAGCGACGGGTCCACCGGTTCGGCCGGGCGCAGGTGCGCCAGGCGCACGTCGAGTGCGCGGGTGGCGCGGTAGCCCGCGTCGATCATGTCCTTGGCGCGCCCGAAATCCGTCACCCCGTAGGCGGCCAGGGGCGGCTGGATCAGCACGTCGCGGGGCGCCAGGGCCTTGAGTTGTTCTTCGGAATTGCGCCGGGTCATCAGGGTGATGGACTGGTTGAGCACGTCCACCACGGTGTTGAGTTGCTTGCGTGAGCGCAGCGGGGTGCCGATGTCGACGACGATGGCGATGTCGACCCCCATTTCCCGCGACACATCCAGCGGGATGTTATCGGTCATGCCGCCGTCCACCAGCAGCCGGCCATCCAGCTCCACCGGGGCAAACACCGCCGGGATCGACATGCTGGCGCGGATCACCTGGGGCAGGTGGCCTTTGCGGAACACCACTTTTTCACCACTGGTGATGTCGGTGGCCACGGCGCGGAAGGGGATCGGCAGCTTGTCGAAATCCCGCACGTTACTGGTGTGGGCGAACATGCTTTCCAGCAGCAAGGCCAGGTTCTGACCCTGGATCACCCCCAGTGGCAGGCCGAGGCTGCCGTCGTCGCGGAAGCTGAGTTTCTGTTTGACCAGGAAATCCCGGTCATCCTGCTTGCGCCGGAATGGCACGTCTTCCCGCGGTGGCGCGTCAGACAGGGCGAGCTTCCAGTCGATGTTCAGCGCGAGTTTTTCCAGCTCGTCGATCTTGTAGCCCGAGGCGTACAGCCCGCCGATCACCGCACCCATGCTGGTGCCGGCAATCGCATCGATGTGGATGCCCTGTTCTTCCAGGGCCTTGAGCACGCCAATGTGCGCCAGGCCACGGGCGGCACCGCCGGAGAGCACCAGGCCGATCTTCGGGCGCGGGTTTTCGACGGCTTGGACGAGGACAGGGAACAGGCACAGCAACAGGCAGGACAACAGGCGGCGCATCATCAATCTCAAGGCAGGACGATAAAGGCCGGTATTATAGCCACTCGATCCTTTCAACCCGCCAAGCAGGAGCCAGTCAATTCATGTCAGCGGCCAAGCCCGAGATTGTCATCACCTATTGCACCCAGTGTCAGTGGCTGCTGCGCGCCGCCTGGCTGGCCCAGGAACTGCTGAGCACGTTCGCCGATGACCTCGGCAAAGTGGCCCTGGAGCCGGCTACCGGCGGTGCGTTTCGGATTACCTGCGACGGTGTGCAGATCTGGGAACGCAAGGCCGACGGTGGCTTCCCGGAAGCCAAGGTGCTCAAGCAAAGAGTGCGCGACCAGATCGACCCGCAACGGGACCTGGGGCATAACGACCGTACTCAGTGAACCTCGGCCGTGGTGGCCGGCTGCTTGGCCGGTTTGGCGCCGCCCATCAGCCCGGACACCACGATGGCCACGATGATCAGCGCGCCGCCCATCAGCATGCGCAGGGTTGGTGTTTCAGCAAACAGTAGCCAGGCCGCGGTGATGCCGTACACCGGCTCCATGGCGAACACCACCGCCGCCGTGCGCGCCTTGAGCACCGCGAGGCTGGCGACAAACAGGCTATGGGCCAAGCCGGTGCAGAACACCCCGAGCAGACCGATCCACAGCCAGTCCAGTGGTCGCACTTCGGCCAGCCCGGGCGCGGCGACGGGCAACAGGCACAGCGCTACCACCACGTTCTGGCACAAGGCGGCCTGCACCGGCGGGATGCGCCCACTGGCGCGGTTGTTCAACGACAGCAGCGAGAACAACAACCCGGAGCCGACCGCCCACAGCAAGCCGCTGGTGGCCTGGCTGGCGAGATTGAAATCCGGCGTGACCAGCACCAGGCCGATGCTCACCAGCACCACCAGCAGGATCTCGTTGGCGCGAATCCGCTCGCGGAAAATCAAGCCTTCGAGAATCACCGTGAACGCCGGGAAGGTGGCGAAGCCCAGGGTGGCGATGGCCACACCGGCGACCTTTACCGCAATAAAGAAACTCACCCAATGCCCGGCCAGCAGCAGGCCGCTGACCAGCAGGCGGCGCCAGTCGCGGGCTTGCAGCTTCTGCCAGGGCGTGTTGCTGGCAAAGCGCGCAAAGATTGCCAGGGCAATGACCGCGAACGCGGCGCGGCCGAACACGATAATCGCCGGCGAAGCGGCCGCCAGTTTGCCGAACACACCAGTGAGGCCAAACATCAATGCGCCGATATGCAGGGCGCCGAGGGCTGTGCGGGGAGTCATTGCGATCCTTAAACGACGGGTTTACAGGATCGCAGTCTAGAGGGTTGCAGGCATTCGCGTCTGTCGTTGGGCTCGCGGCTTTTGTCGCAGGACTCTTGCTTGGTGAAGATCCCTGTGGGAGCTGGCTTGCCTGCGATGCAGACAACTCGGTCGTTCAGATAGCGCGCGGTGATGCTATCGCAGGCAAGCCAGCTCCTGCACCGGGCGGTGCTCGTCTGAAGGCTCGGGGCGAGAGGCCAAACTCGCGCAGCATCGCCGCAGCAAATGCACTTTGCGAACCATAGCCCACCCGCGCGGCAATCTCGCCGATCGGCAGCTGGCTGTCGCGCAACAGGCCGCGGGCCATCTGCAAGCGCCGGGTGCGTATGTAGTCCATCGGCGTCTGCCCGCTTTCCGCGATAAATCGTGCATGCAGGCGGGCGACGGACAGGTCGGCGAGCTTCGCCAGGTCCGCCACTTGCAGTGGGTGCGCGGCGTGCCGCTGGATATGCGCATCGAACGCGGCATAGGGCAGGCGCTTGCCCACCGGCGGCTGCGCAAGGTTGAGGCTGGCCAGCAGCAATACGGCGCCTTGCTGGGCGATCAGCGGGTCGTCCACCGGGCTGCTCGCCAGCCATTGCACCAGTTGGCTTTGGCGATTGTCGAGGGTCAGGTGTGCGCACCGGTCGAGCAAGCGGCGGCTGGCGTCGGCGTGCTCCCCCAGGGACTGCGCCAGCCAGTGCTGATCGGGCACGTCCAGCACCAGGCAGCGGCTGCCATCGCGACTGCGGCATGCGTGATGGGCGGAGTAGGGCAGCACCATCACACTGCTGTGCTGCACCTGGCCGCCCCGGCCATCCACCTCGAAGTCCAGGTGCCCGGACAGGCCAAACACCAGCTGTGCATGGTCGTGGCTATGGGCGATAGGCGCATCGGGGTAGTGGCGTAGCGTGAGGTTGGGTCTCATCGCAGTCTCCTGGGCAGGCCCGCAGTTTACATCGCTTCGCCGCCTGTGGGCGCTGTCATCAGACTGACGCAACACTGTCATGGGCTATTAATCCCATGGGCGCAAGCTCGCGAAAACACCGTGAGGCATGCCCATGACCAGCGCCGAACTCGCCAAACCCAGCCGCAAGCAACGCGTGCGTACCCTGTGGATTTCCGACGTGCATTTGGGCACTCGAGATTGCCAGGCCGAACACCTCTCGCATTTCCTCAAGGGCTACCACGCCGACAAGGTCTACCTGGTGGGCGACATCATCGACGGCTGGAAGCTGCGCAGCGGCATGTATTGGCCCCAGGCCCACACCAACGTGATCCGCCGCCTGCTGACCATGAGCAAGCGCGGCACCGAGGTGATCTACGTCACCGGCAACCACGATGAATTCCTGCGGCGTTATTCAAAGCTGATCCTCGGCAATATCCAGTTGGTGGACGAGGCGGTGCACGTGACTGCCGATGGCCGGCATTTGCTGGTGATCCATGGCGACCAGTTCGACGTGATCACCCGATACCACCGCTGGCTGGCGTTCCTCGGCGATTCGGCCTACGAATTCACCCTCACGCTCAACCGCTGGTTGAACCACTGGCGGGCGCGCTATGGCTACGGCTATTGGTCGTTGTCGGCGTACCTCAAGCACAAGGTCAAGACGGCGGTCAGCTTTATCAGTGATTTTGAAGAAGCGATCGCCCACGAAGTGACCAAGCGCGAGCTGCATGGCGTGGTGTGCGGGCACATTCACCATGCGGAGATTCGCAAGGTGGGCGAGGTGGACTACCTCAATTGCGGGGATTGGGTGGAGTCGTGCACGGCGCTGATCGAGCACTGGGACGGGCATATCGAGCTGTATCGGTTGGCGGATGCCCAGGCGAAAGAGGCACAGCTCAAGGCCGAGATGGTCGCGGGCTAAGCCTCAAACCCACAGACTCACTCGGTCTAAATGTGGGAGCGGGCTTGCTCGCGAATGCGGTGGGTCAGTCACCAGATAATTCGACTGACCCACCGCATTCGCGAGCAAGCCCGCTCCCACATTTGGATCCGGTTTGTTCAGTCAGGTGTGGGAAACATCTGCGATCGCTTCTGCCAACAACGTCAATCGCGTCGCATCAATCCCCGCCACGTTCGCACGCCCGGAATTGACCATATACACGCTGTGCTTGTCCCGCAGTTGCTTCACCTGTTCCGCACTCAACCCGGTATAGGAAAACATCCCGCGTTGCGCCGCGATGTGCGCAAACCGCTCCGACAACCCATGGGGCGCCAACGCCTCCACCAGCCCGGAACGCAGCTGCGCAATCCGCGCCCGCATCGCTTCCACTTCCTCGGCCCACTGCTTTTTCAGCCCGGCGTCACCGAGAATCGTCGCCACCACAGCAGCACCATGGTCCGGCGGCGTCGACCACAAGTTACGCGCAATAAACGCCAGCTGGCTGCGCACATCCGTCAGTTTCTCGGCGTCCGCCGCGCACACAATCAACGCGCCGACACGGTCGCTGTACAAGCCGAAGTTCTTCGAGCAGGAACTGGTGATCAGTACTTCAGGCAGCTCAGCCGCGAACATCCGCACGGCCCATGCATCCTGTTCCAGACCATCGCCAAAACCCTGATACGCAAAGTCGATCAGCGGCAGCAACTGACGTTCCTGGACGATCTTCAGCACCTGGCGCCAGTCATCGTGGGACAGGTCGAAACCGGTCGGGTTGTGGCAGCAGGCGTGCAGCAGCACCACATCGCCTTTTGGCACGGTGGACAGGGTGGTCAGCATCGCCGCTACGTCCAGGCGATTGTCGCTGCCCACGTACGGGTAATGGCTGACCTTGAGCCCGGCCTTGGCGAAGATGGTTTCGTGGATCGGCCAGGTCGGGTTGCTCAGCCATACACCACGGCCGGGCAGGCTGTGTGCGATAAAGTCGGCGCTCAGGCGCAGCGCGCCGGTGCCGCCAGGCGTCTGGGTGGCGCCGGCGCGACGTTCACTCAGCAGCGGCGAACCGGCGCCCAGCACCAGCTCGCTGATCAGCGAGCCGAACGCGGCGTTGCCATGGCCGCCGATGTAGGTCTTGGTGGTTTGTTGCTCCACCAGGCGCTGCTCGGCCAGTTTCACCGAATGCGGGATCGGCGTCAGGCCCTGGTCGTCCTTGTACACGCCCACGCCGAGGTCGAACTTGAGCGGGTTCGGGTCCTGGGCATACAGCTCCATCAGCCCGAGGATCGGGTCTCCGGGCACCCGGCCAATTGCGTCGAAATGCATTACTTGCGGCCCTCGGCATCCTTGGCCACTTCGTCGGTGCGCGCGGCCATGATGAAGTCGTTGCGGTGCAGGCCCTTGATGGAGTGGCTCCACCAGGTCACGGTGACTTTGCCCCACTCGGTGAGCAGGCCCGGGTGATGGCCTTCAGCTTCGGAGATCACGCCCACGGCGTTGGTGAAGGCCAGGGCGAATTTGAAATTCTTGAACAGGAAGACCTTTTCCAGCTGCATCACGCCATCGCGTACTTCGATGTTCCAGTCGGGGATCTGCTTGATCAGCACCGGCAACTCTTCGTCGCTGACTTGCGGGGCGTCGGCGCGGCAGGCTTCGCAGTGGGCTTGGTTCAACGTGGTCATGTGGGTATTCCTGAAATCGAGTATTTGGAAACGGTCGTCAGTAGCGTCACCCTAAAGCAACGCGGGGCCAGGGAACAGACTCACCTGGCCCTAAAAGCCGCAGTTCAAGCAGCTTTTGGCTTGGGCGGGAACTTCGGTGCGTGCAGCCCCAGCTGCATCCCGCGTTCGACCATACCCATGATGTCTTCCTGCGCCACTTCGAACAGGCGCTTGAGGTTGGGCAGGGCGAAGTACACGGGTTGCAGAATGTCGATGCGATACGGCGTGCGCATCGCTTCGAGCGGGTCGAAGGCTTGATGCTCGGGCACGTCCGAGAGGCAGTACACGGTCTCCTTGGGCGAAGACAGGATGCCGCCACCGTAGATGCGCCGGCCTTCGGGCGTGTCCACCAGGCCGAACTCGATGGTCATCCAGTACAGGCGCGCCAGGTACACGCGCTGTTCCTTGGTGGCGGCCAGGCCGAGCTTGCCGTAGGTGTGGGTGAATTCCGCGAACCAGGGGTTGGTCAGCAGTGGGCAATGGCCGAAGATCTCGTGAAAAATGTCCGGTTCCTGCAGGTAATCCAGCTCTTCACGGGTACGAATAAACGTCGCCACCGGAAACTGCTTGTTGGCGAGCAATTCGAAAAAAGTCTGGAAGGGGATCAGCGCCGGCACCCGGGCGACTTGCCAGCCCGTGGTCTCGGCCAGCACTTTGTTGACTTCCGCCAGCTGTGGAATGCGGTCGTGGGGCAGGCCGAGCTTGTCGATGCCGTCCAGGTATTCCTGGCAGGCGCGGCCCTCGATCACTTTCAGTTGGCGCGTGATCAGGGTGTTCCACACCGCGTGTTCTTCGGGCGGGTAGTCGATAAAACCGTTCGCGTCGGGCTCGCGGGCCACGTACTGCGTCTGCTTCATACTGCTCTCCTGCTAGGCATTCGTTCTTGTTATGTCCTGGGATGAGCCTATTGATACGCCGCCTGGGCCAGGAAGCCATCCTCCTGCGCCACGCTTTTGTAGGAAAAGTTACCGGTATTCGTAAAGTTTTCGTTACGGCTGAGGCGATTCGTTCTCCCTGTGGCGTATTTTGGGTGTGAATCGCCTCGCAGCTGTCACATAATCTTGACGATTATCTGCGGCCGGCGGCAAAAAGACGCAGCGACTCCACCTCTTCGGGCCTTCTCATGCGTATCAAAGTGCATTGCCAGAACCGCATCGGCATCCTGCGGGACATCCTCAACCTGCTGGTGGAGTACGGCGTGAACGTTGCCAAGGGCGAGGTCGGTGGCGAGCACGGCAACGCCATCTACCTCTATTGCCCGAACCTGGTGAACCTGCAGTTCCAGGCATTGCGCCCGCAGTTCGAGGCGATTGCCGGGGTATTTGGCGTCAAGCGGGTAGGGCTGATGCCCAGCGAGCGTCGGCATATGGAGCTCAACGCGCTGCTGGGGGCGCTGGAGTTTCCGGTGCTGTCCATCGACATGGGCGGCTCCATCGTCGCGGCCAACCGCGCGGCGGCGCAGTTGCTCGGAGTACGGGTGGATGAGGTGCCGGGCATTCCGTTGTCGCGCTACGCCGAAGATTTCGATTTGCCGGAACTGGTACGGGCCAGCAAATCGCGAATCAACGGCCTGCGGGTCAAGGTCAAGGGCGATGTATTCCTGGCCGATATTGCGCCGCTGCAATCCTCCGAGCATGACGACAGCGAAGCCATGGCCGGCGCCGTACTGACCCTGCACCGCGCCGATCGGGTGGGTGAGCGTATCTACAATGTGCGCAAGCAGGAGCTGCGCGGCTTCGACAGCATTTTCCAAAGCTCCAGGGTCATGGCCGCCGTGGTGCGTGAGGCTCGGCGCATGGCGCCGTTGGATGCGCCTCTATTAATAGAAGGCGAAACCGGCACCGGCAAAGAGTTGCTGGCCCGCGCTTGTCACCTGGCCAGCCCGCGCGGCCAGTCGCCGTTGATGGCGCTCAACTGCGCCGGTTTGCCCGAGTCCATGGCCGAGACCGAGTTGTTCGGGTATGGTCCCGGCGCCTTTGAAGGGGCGAGGGCGGAGGGCAAGTTGGGACTGCTGGAGCTGACGGCGGGCGGTACGTTGTTTCTCGACGGCGTCGGCGAAATGAGCGCGCGGTTGCAGGTGAAGTTGCTGCGCTTTCTGCAGGACGGCTGCTTTCGCCGTGTAGGCAGTGATGAAGAGGTGTACCTGGATGTGCGGGTGATCTGCGCGACCCAGGTGGACCTTTCCGAACTGTGCGCCCGGGGCGAATTCCGCCAGGACCTTTACCATCGTCTCAATGTGCTCTCGCTGCATATCCCGCCGCTACGCGAGTGCCTCGACGGTTTGCCGCCGCTGGTGGAGCACTTCCTGGATCAGGCCAGCCGGCAGATCGGCTGCCCGCTGCCCAAGCTCGCACCGGCGGCGATGGAACGCCTCAGCCATTACCACTGGCCGGGGAATGTGCGGCAGTTGGAGAACGTGCTGTTCCAGGCGGTTTCGCTGTGTGAGGGCGGCACCGTCAAGGCCGAGCACATTCGCCTGCCGGACTATGGCGTGCGCCAGCCGCTGGGGGATTTTTCCCTGGAAGGCGGGTTGGAGGAGATCGTCGGGCGCTTTGAAAAGGCCGTGCTGGCGCAGTTGTATGCCGAACATCCCAGCAGCCGTCTGTTGGGCAAGCGGCTGGGCGTGTCCCACACCACTATTGCCAACAAGTTGCGTGACTACGAAGTCGTCAAAGCCGAACGCGGTTAAACCTGTGGGAGCGGGCTTGCTCGCGAATGCGGTGGGTCAGTCGAATTATCCGGTGACTGACACTCCGCATTCGCGAGCAAGCCCGCTCCCACATGGGTTCTTTGTCGGTCTTGATACCTGTACTTGCCGTTAGCGGCATAAGTCCGCCGTTTTTTCGACTCTCTTCCTGCTGCCCTCAGCTGCTACCTGCCGGCAAACCCCCGCCCCGCCTGGACTTTCCCTCATTTCAAAAAGTTGGTTCGCAAATTGCTTAAGCCTCATCAGTACAGCGGTGGGCGGCAAGCGTCCGTCAGAAAGAGGAAAGAGCGTGGATAAGTACCTTTACGTGGCAATGACCGGCGCCAGCCAGAATGCACTGGCGCAGAAGGCCCACGCCAACAACTTGGCGAACGTTTCCACCAATGGTTTCCAGCGTGACCTGGAGCAGGCGCGCTCGATGCCGGTGTTCGGTGACAGCTTTCCGGCGCGGGCCTTTGCCTTGACCGAGCGCCCAGGCACGGACTTTTCCCCTGGCGCGATGATTGAAACCGGCCGTGACCTCGATGTGGCCGTCAGCGGTGACGGCTGGATGGCCGTGCAAAACCCGGATGGCGGCGAATCCTACGTGCGCAGCGCCAGCATGAACGTCGATGCGCTGGGCGTGCTGCGGGCCGGCAACGGTATGCCGATCATGGGCAACGGCGGCCCGATTGCCGTGCCGCCCCAGCAGCAGATCGAAGTCGGCCAGGACGGCACCATCAGCATCCGCGCCATGGGCGAAGGCCCGCGGGTGATGGCTGAAGTGGACCGGATCAAGCTGGTGCAGCCCGACCTCAAGAACATGACCAAGGGCCTCGACGGCACCATCCACACCAAGGATGGCCAGCCGGCCCAGGCCGATGCCAACGTCAAGCTGACGTCGGGCTTCCTGCAGGCGAGCAACGTGAACGCCGTCGAAGAAATGACGGCAGTCCTGGCCCTGTCCAAGCAGTTCGAATTGCACATCAAGATGATGAACAGCGCCAAAGAAGACGACCAGGCCATGACCCGCGTCCTGGCGATGAGCTGATAGCAGCCACACACTAATTTTTGTAGCGCGGCGCCATAAAACAGGCGCACGAAGGAGAAGAACATGCTTCCGGCTCTATACGTTGCCAAGACAGGCCTGTCCGCCCAGGACACCAACCTGACCACCATTTCCAACAACCTGGCCAACGTGTCGACCACGGGTTTCAAACGTGACCGCGCCGAGTTCCAGGACTTGCTCTATCAGATCAAGAAGCAGCCTGGCGCCCAGTCGACCCAGGACAGCGAATTGCCGTCGGGCCTGCAACTGGGTACCGGTGTGGCAATCGTTGGCACCCAGAAGAACTTCAGCGCCGGTAACCTGCAGCAGACCGGCCAGCCACTCGACCTGGCAGTCAATGGCAAGGGTTTCTTCCAGATCCTGCAGCCGGACGGCACCACCACCTACACCCGTGACGGTACGTTCCACCTGGACTCCAACGGCCAGGTCGTGACCGCCAATGGCTTCGCGCTGGAGCCGGCGATTGTCGTGCCGAACAACGCCCAGACCTTCACCGTCGGCAACGACGGCACCGTGTCGATCACCGTGGCCGGCAACCCGGCGTCCCAGGTGATCGGCAACCTGCAAACCGCCGACTTCATCAACCCGGCCGGCCTGCAGGCGATCGGTAACAACCTGTTCCTGGAAACCGCGTCCAGCGGCGCGCCGCAAATCGGCACCCCGGGCCTCAACGGTTTTGGTACCACCCTGCAAAGCACCCTGGAAACGTCCAACGTCAGCACCGTTGAAGAGATGGTCAACATGATCACCACTCAGCGCGCCTACGAGATGAACTCCAAGGTGATTTCCACCGCCGACCAGATGCTTTCGTTCGTAACGCAGAATCTGTAATCAAGTCTATGGGGCGCCCTTGAAGGCGCCTGCAACACCGTGAGGTATGGGTCATGAATCGCTATGTTTCTGTTCTGGCATTGAGTGGGATTGCTGTGCTCGCGGGCTGTGTCGCCCCGACGCCTAAGCCCAATGACCCGTACTATGCGCCGGTGTTGCCGCGCACGCCGTTGCCGGCGGCCGCCAACAATGGCTCGATCTACCAGGCCGGGTTCGAACAGAACCTGTACAGCGACCGCAAGGCCTTCCGGGTCGGTGACATCATCACCATCACGCTGAACGAGAAGACCCAGGCGAGCAAGAACGCCAACTCGCAGATCGGCAAGACCAGCAAGACCAGCATCGGCCTGACTTCATTGTTTGGCGGTGTACCGAACACCAACAACCCGCTGGGCAGCGGTGACCTGAGCCTGGACGCCGGCTACAGCGGCGACCGCGCCACCAACGGCAAGAGTGCGGCAGGGCAGGGCAACAGCCTGACCGGTTCGATCACCGTGACCGTGGCCGACGTGCTGCCCAACGGCATCATCGCCGTACGCGGCGAGAAGTGGATGACCCTCAACACCGGTGACGAACTGGTGCGCATTGCGGGCATGGTTCGCGCCGACGATATCTCCACCGACAACACCGTGCCGTCGACACGGATTGCCGATGCACGCATCACCTACTCGGGTACGGGTTCGTTTGCTGACGCCAGTCAGCCGGGCTGGTTTGACCGTTTCTTCCTTAGCCCGCTGTTCCCTTTCTAGGTGATCACTTTGAACTTCAAACAGCTGATGGCTGCGATGTTGCTGCTGGCCCTGAGCGCAGGCGCCCAGGCTGAGCGCTTGAAAGACATCGCGAGCATTTCCGGCGTGCGGTCCAACCAGCTGATCGGCTACGGCCTGGTGGTGGGGCTTAACGGCACGGGTGACCAGACCACCCAGACCCCGTTCACCCTGCAGACCTTCAACAACATGCTCTCGCAGTTCGGCATCAAGGTACCGCCGGGCTCGGGCAACGTGCAGTTGAAGAACGTCGCGGCGGTGTCCATCAGCGCTGACTTGCCGCCGTTCGCCAAGCCGGGGCAGGTGGTCGATATCACCGTCTCGTCCATGGGTAACTCGAAAAGCCTGCGCGGCGGCACCTTGCTGATGACGCCGCTAAAAGGTATCGACGGCAACGTCTACGCCATTGCCCAGGGCAACCTGGTGGTGGGTGGCTTTGATGCCGAAGGCCGCGACGGTTCGAAGATCACCGTCAACGTGCCGTCGGCCGGGCGGATTCCCGGTGGTGCCTCGGTGGAGCGCACCGTGCCCAGCGGCTTTAACCAGGGCAACAGCCTGACCCTGAACCTCAACCGCTCTGACTTCACCACCGCCAAGCGCGTGGTCGACAAGATCAATGAGCTGCTCGGCCCGGGCGTGGCCCAGGCCATCGATGGCGGCTCGGTTCGTGTGACGGCACCGCTGGACCCAAGCCAGCGTGTGGACTACCTGTCTCTGCTGGAAAACCTTGAGGTTGACCCGGGCCAGGCGGTGGCGAAAGTCATCATCAACTCGCGGACCGGCACCATCGTGATCGGCCAGAACGTCAAGGTTTCGCCAGCGGCCGTGACCCACGGCAGCCTGACCGTGACCATCACCGAAGACCCGATCGTCAGCCAGCCTGGCCCGTTGTCCAACGGCCAGACTGCCGTGGTCCCCCGTTCGCGGGTGAATGCCCAGCAAGAAGCCAAGCCGATGTTCAAGTTCGGCCCCGGCACCACCCTGGACGAGATTGTCCGTGCGGTGAACCAGGTGGGCGCAGCGCCCGGCGACTTGATGGCGATCCTCGAAGCATTGAAACAGGCCGGCGCCTTGCAAGCCGACCTGATCGTGATCTGACGCCATGGCCATGGACATGCGCAAGAGCGGCCTGACCAGCACGGCGGATTCGGGTTCCTATTCCGACCTCAACCGGCTTAACCAGTTGAAGGTCGGCGACAAGAACAGCGACGGCAACATGCGCAAGGTCGCGCAGGAATTTGAGTCGCTGTTTCTCGGCGAGATGCTCAAGTCCATGCGTTCGGCCACCGAAGCCCTGGGCAAGGACAACCCGCTGAATACCCCGGCGGCCAAGCAGTACCAGGAAATGTACGACCAGCAGTTGGCGGTTTCCCTGTCTCGCGAGGGCGGTGGTATCGGCCTGGCGGACGTGCTGCTGCGCCAGATGCAGAAGAACAAACCGGTGGACGCCCAGGCGGCCACCCTGCAAGGCCCGGCTGCGCCCGCGAAGAAGGTGGATGTGCCGACTGAAATTGCCGCCGGTACCAAGGCCGATGGCCCGCTGGGCCGCAGCAATGGTCAGCGGCCATTGTGGGCATACCGCGTGGCGGTGCCTGAAGGCACCAACTCCCACGCCAACGACATGGCGCTGATGAACCAGCGACGCATCTCGTTGCCGAGCAAGCTGACGGATCGCCTGCTGGCCGGCATCGTGCCGGGTGCCGAGGCTTCCACTGCCGCCAAGGCCGCGCCGCTGCGCAACAGCGCTGCCGATGATGGCGTGGTCAACAGCACCGCCCGCAGCCTTGCCGCCATACCGCCTCGCGGGCAGATGCAGGTTTACGGCCGCGCCGTCGCCCAGCCACCGCTGGCACCGGCGAAGAAAGCCTTCAGCTCGCAGGATGAATTTGTCGCCACCATGTTGCCGATGGCCAAGCAGGCCGCTGCGAGGATTGGCGTCGACCCACGCTACCTGGTGGCCCAGGCCGCCCTGGAAACCGGTTGGGGTAAATCGGTGATGCGTGCCGAGGATGGCACCAGCAGCCACAACCTGTTCGGCATCAAGGCCGGCCAGAGTTGGCAGGGCGAACAGGCCCGGGCGATCACCAGCGAGTTTCGCGATGGCGCGATGGTCAAGGAGACGGCGCAGTTCCGTTCCTACAATTCCTACCAGGACAGCTTCCATGACCTGGTGACGTTGCTGCAAAGCAATGATCGCTATAAAGAAGTTGTGAAATCAGCCGACAACCCGGAACAGTTTGTGCGCGAGTTGCAAAAAGCCGGATATGCAACCGACCCGGATTACGCCAGCAAGATTTCGCAGATCGCAAAAACGATGAACAGCTACCAGAACTACGCTGCCGCGGGCGCTTCCACTCATTTATAAGGTCTGAATCATGAGTTTGCTCAATATCGGGATGTCGGGGCTCAATGCCGCCCAGGGATCGTTGTCGGTCTTAAGTAACAACATCGCCAACGTCAACACCCCGGGATACTCGCGTCAACAGAGCGCTCAGACCGCGAATGCGTCGAACGCCTACGGCGGCGTATTTATCGGCACCGGTACGACCCTGGCGGACGTGCGTCGGGTGTACAACCAGTTCCTCACCACGGCTTACCAGAACAGCACGGCACTCGACAGCGACGCCAACGCCTACCTGGACCAGGCCAGTGCCATCGACAAGACCTTGTCGGATTCCAACACCGGCATGTCTTCGGTGCTCAGTGCCTTTTTCGCGGCGGCGCAGACGGCTTCTGCCACCCCGGGCGACGTGTCCGCGCGCCAATTGCTGCTGACCAGCGCCCAGACCCTGAGCAACCGCTTCAACTCCATTTCCGGCCAGTTGAACCAGCAGAAACAAACGATCAACAGTCAGTTGAGCACCATGACGGACCAGGTCAACAAGCTGACGTCCTCGATCGCCTCGCTCAACAAGCAGATTGCCCAGGCCCAGGGGACTTCCAGCAGTGCGCCGGCCAACCTGCTGGACTCGCGTGACGAAGCGGTGCGCTCGCTCAACGAGCTGATCGGCGTTACGGCCACGGAAAAAAACGGACAGTTCAGTATTACGACCGGTACGGGGCAGTCGCTGGTGGAAGGCGGGATATCCAATAATATCTCTGCGGTACCGAGTAGCACCGACAATAGCCAGTACACCATCCAGCTCTCGATGGGCGACTCGTCCATTGACCTTGGCAATGTGGTCACCGGCGGCAGTATCGGTGGCTTGCTGCGCTATCGCAGTGACGTGCTGATGCCGGCCATCAATGATCTGGGGCGCATCGCGATTGCCACGGCAGACACGATCAACAACCAGTTGGGCCAGGGCCTGGACCTCAACGGCGAATTCGGTTCGTCGCTGTTCACCGATATCAACAGCGCGGCGGCGATTTCCCAGCGCAGCCAAGGGGCCGCCGGCAACAGCGCGGGGTCTGGCAACCTGAATGTCACGATCAAGGACAGCAGCCAGCTGACGACCTACGACTACAAAGTCACGTTTACCAGTGGTAACCAGTACAACGTCGTCCGCTCCGACGGCAAGGCCATGGGTTCGTTCGACACCACCACCACGCCGCCGCCGGTGATTGATGGCTTTACCCTGGCGCTGGACGGCAAAGGGCCCATGGCTGCCGGTGACAGCTTCAAGGTCAGCCCCACGGCCAACGGGGCCACGGGCATCGGTGTCGACCTGAAGGACGTCAACAAGCTCGCCTTCGCGGGCCCCTTGGCGGGGAACGCGAGCAAGACCAACACCGGCACCGGTACGTTCACACCGCCTCAGCTGACTGTGCCGCTGGATATTCATGGCGGCGCTGATACCGCCCAGTTGCGCGCCGGCATCGAAAACTCCATGCCGGTAAAAATGCTCTTTGGCAAGCCGGCCGCCGACGGCACCCAGTCGTATACGGTGAGCGACGCGCAAGGCAATCCGATCGGCAGTGGCACCATCATCCCGGGCCAGGGCAACAAGATCAGCATCAACGTACCGATGCGCGATGCCTCCGGTGCGTTGATCCCGGGCAAAAGCTTCAGCTTCGACACCACGGTCGGCGGCTCGCCTGCCAATGGTGACAGCACGACTTTCTCGTTCAACGCTTCGGGCACCTCCGACAACCGCAACGCCCAGCAATTGCTGGACTTGCAGACCAAGGCCACCGTGGGCGCCAGCGACGGCAGCCCGGGTGTGAGCCTGGTCAGCGCCAACGCCCGACTCGTGTCGCAGGTGGGCTCCAAAGCCAGCCAGGCCGCTACCGACTCCACTGCGACGGGTGCGCTGTTGGCAGCGAACAAGGCGGCCAGCAACTCGGTGTCTCAGGTCAACCTGGATGAAGAGGCGGGTGACATGATCAAGTTCCAGCAGTACTACACCGCGTCGTCGCAGATCATCAAGGCTGCGCAAGAAACTTTCAGCACACTGATTAATGCCCTTTAAAGGAGTCTGGGACGATGCGTATTTCTACACAGCAGTATTTCGACACCAGCGCCAGCAAGTACCAGACGAACTATTCCGGTGTGGTGAAAGCCCAGGACCAGGCGAGCAGCGGTATCCGGGTGCAGACCGCCTCCGATGACCCGGTCGCCGCCGCGCGCTTGCTGCAATTGCAGCAACAGAAAGACATGCTTGGCCAGTTCAACGGCAACATCAACACCCTGCAGAACTCGCTGACCAACGAAGAATCGGTGTTAAAGAGCATCAACACCGCCTTGCAGCGCGGCAGTGAATTGGCGCTGCGTGCGGCCAACCAGTCCCTGAGCGATGACGATCGTAAATCCATCGCCAGCGAAGTGGGCGCGCTTGAGGACCAGGTGCTGGGCTTGCTCAACTCCAAGGATGCCAACGGCAACTACATGTTTTCCGGGTCGAAAACCGACACGCCGCCTTACATCCGCAATAACGACGGCACCTACACGTATCAGGGTGACGAGACGCCGCTGAGCTTGCAGATCTCGGACAATCTGTCGATGGCGGGGGGCGACACCGGAAAGTCGATGATGGAAAGTTCGACCAACACCGGTCGCACCCAGGCTACGTTGTTGCCGCCTGCGGTCAATGACGGCAAGGTCGCGGTATCGGCGGGCACGGTGACCTCCGGTGTCACCTACACCAAGAGTTTTACCGACGGCCAGCCCTACAAGCTGACCTTCAGCAGCAGCACGCAGTATTCCGTGACCGACAAGGACGGTAACGACGTTACCTCGGAGATTCCCGGCAACGGCACTTTCGACGCGACCAAAGAGGGCGCATCCAGCGTCAACCTGCGCGGCGTCAAGTTCGATATCAGCCTGACGCTCGGCGCGGACGTTGCGCCCGGCGCTGACTCCGACGCACTGGTGGCGGGCAAGGCGTTCACCCTGCAATCCAAGCCGGACACCTTCAGTGCTTCGCGTTCGCCAGGCAACGCGTCGACTGCACAAGTCACCGGTGGCCAGGTGACGGATCAGGCGGCCTACGCCAGCACCTTCCCTGATACCGGTGCGGTGATCAAATTCACCAGCGGCACCACGTATGAGGTGTATGCGCAGCCCTACAGTCCGAACAGCAAGACCATCGCGACCGGCACCATGGCTGCCGGTGCCACCTCGATCAACGCGGCCGGCGTGACGTTCGACATCAGTGGTGCGCCAGGGGCGGGCGACCAGTTTGCGGTCAGCGCCGTCAGCAACAAGAACGAAAACGCCCTGGACACGTTGAGCCAATTGCGCAAAGCCCTGGAAACGCCGGCTGACGGCAACCTGGTCGCGCAGAACAACCTCAAGGATGTGGTGGCCAAAACCATCGGCAACCTGAACAACGCCAGTTCACAGATTGACCAGGTGCGCGGCTCCATCGGTGCTCGCCAGAATGCCCTGGATCTTCAAACGGATGAGAACACCAGCCTGGGGACTGCCAATACCAACACCATGAGTTCCTTGGGCAACGTCGACATGGGTCAGGCGGCGATCAACCTGCAGCTTCAGCAAACCATGCTGCAGGCCTCTCAGTTGGCCTTTGTGAAAATCTCTCAGTTGAGCCTGTTCAACAAAATGTGATGTCCGCGGCTGCAAACCGGCGGCTCACCCTGGAAACGGGGTGGGCCGTTGTGGTTTTTGGCGTTTGTATGTCCCCGTGTTTCGCACAAAGCGCAGAAAATTGAGTGACCTGTGAGTCATAAAGCGCATCTTCACTGTATCGTGTGAAAAGGATAGGTCGTCGCCAGGTCTCTGCGAGGGCCTGCCGCCAGGGTACAAAGGCGGTTTTCGGCGAGTTTTTTGCGGGGTCATCCCCATTATTGTCAGCACCCGGCGACGTGTCTCGCGGGGTGTTCTCCAGCTATTTAGTATTGGGAAGCCACAATGATTGGCATAAAAAGCATCGCCAGTTACGTGCCGGCAGACGGGATTGATAACTACGCCCAGGGTGCCAAATTCGCCAAGGATGAAGAATTCATCATTGGCAAGATCGGTTCGGCGTTCCTGCCGCGCAAGGATGCCGCGCAGGAAACCTCCGATCTGTGCGTCGAGGCGGTCAACGCCTTGTTTGCCAACAACCCCGGTTTGAAGCGCGAGTCCATCGATGCGCTGATCGTCGTTACCCAGAACGGCGACGAAGAGGGCTTGCCTCACACCGCCGCCATCGTCCAGGACAAGCTGGGCCTGCCGACGCACGTGGCGGCCTTCGATATTTCCCTGGGCTGCTCGGGCTACGTCTACGGCATCTATGCGATGAAGGGCTTCATGGAAGCCACCGGTCTGAAGAACGGCCTGCTGGTGACCGCCGATCCGTACTCGAAGATCGTCGACCCGGAAGACCGCAACACCACCATGCTGTTCGGCGATGCCGCTACCGCCACCTGGATGGGTGAAGACGCGCCGTGGCAGTTGGGCAAGTCCAAGTTCGGCACTGACGGCTCCGGTGCGCCGCACTTGAAGGTCAGCGATGGCGTGTTCTTCATGAACGGCCGCCAGGTGTTCAACTTCGCTTTGCTCAAGGTGCCGGCGCATTTGCACGAGCTGCTCAACGAATCGGACCTCAAGGCTGACGAGATCGATGCGTTCTGCATCCACCAGGGCAGTGCGGCGATTGTCGATGCCGTGGCCCGACGTTTCGAAGACGCGCCGGTGGACAAGTTCATCAAGGACATGGTCGAGACCGGCAATACCGTGTCCTCGAGCATTCCGCTGCTGCTGGAAAAGCACATGCTCGACTCCACCTGGAAGCGCGTCGCCATCAGTGGTTTTGGTGTGGGGCTGTCCTGGGGCTCGGCGATTTTGCACCGCCCTTGACGACTTAAAGGCGCTGCACAAAAAAACGCCCATGATCGAAAGATCATGGGCGTTTTTTATTTGGCGCCAGAAAGCCAACAATTGCTGGGGTTTGGGCTATCGTAAATGCTTGAATTAAAAGGGATGGCACGGCGCCAGTAAAAAAAATCAAAAAAGTCCTCAAGCAACCTGCTTTCACGACGATAACTATTACGAAGGTTCTCTAGGCCACACCCGGCGGTTGCCAGGGCCGGAAGCCGCAGTACACCACCCACGAGGATTTCGTCATGGCATTAACAGTAAACACCAACCTTGCTTCGTTGACCGTTCAGAACAACCTGAACAAGGCTTCCAGCGCCCTGCAAACTTCCATGCAGCGCCTGTCCTCCGGCCTGCGTATCAACAGCGCCAAAGACGATGCGGCCGGCCTGCAAATCGCTGGTCGTCTGACCAGCCAGATCAACGGCCTGGGCGTTGCCATCAAGAACGCCGGTGACGGTAACTCCATCGCGCAAACTGCTGAAGGCGCGATGCAGCAATCCACCAACATCCTGCAGACCATGCGTTCCCTGGCTCTGTCGTCCGCTAACGGCTCCCTCAGCGCTGACGACCGTAAGTCGAACCAGGCTCAGTACGCGGCTCTGAGTTCGGAATTGACCCGTATCGCATCGACCACTACCTTCGGTGGCCGTAACCTGCTGGACGGTTCTTTCGGTACTACCGCTTTCCAAGTAGGCGCGAACGCCAACCAGACCATCAACATGAGTCTGGGTAACGTAGCGGCCAGTAACATCGGTTCGCAGCAACTGCTGTCCAACGCTCAGACGCCAAGCCTTAACGGTGTTGCGGGCGGCACTATCACTGTGACCGGTGGTGGTCAGGTGTCGAACGCTCTGACCATCGCTCAAGGCGCGTCGGCCAAGCAAATTGCTGCCCAGCTTAATGGCGCAGTAGGCGGTCTGGCGGCCACTGCTAGCACTGAGCTTCAGTTCACGCTTCCTGCTGGTGGCTTTCCTGCGGCCACTCCTAGCGGTAAGTTCGACCTTACAGTCGGCAGCGGTCCTACTGCCTCTACTGTTTCGTTCGTGGGTATCACCAGCGCTGCCGACCTGGCGGGTCAACTGAACTCCAACGCTGCCAAACTGGGTATCAGCGTTAACTTCAACCAGTCGACCGGCGCCCTGTCGATCAAATCCGACTCGGGTGAGAACTTCACCTTCGCCAATGCTGACACCGGTGCCCAAACTATCGGCATTGCCACTAAAGGCGGCGACGGTAAGTTCAATGCTACCGTGACCAACCTGGCCGCAACCAACCTGACCGCTACCGGCCAAGTTTCGTTGAACTCCAGCTCCAGCTACTCGCTGGCTGGCAACGGCGTTACCGGTGTGTTCGGTGCTGCAGCTGCTACCGCTGTCAACTCGGCGCAAGTCGTCGTCAGCAATACCGACGTGACCACTGCTGACAACGCACAGAAGGCTGTAGACGTGCTGACCCAAGCACTGTCCACCATCGACTCTCAGCGTGCTGACCTCGGTGCGGTACAAAACCGTTTCGACAACACCATCGCCAACCTGCAGAGCATCTCGGATAACTCCACCGCTGCCCGTGGCGTGATCCAGGACGTTGACTTCGCCGCTGAAACTGCTCAGCTGACCAAGCAACAAACTCTGCAACAGGCTTCGACTGCGATCCTGTCCCAGGCGAACCAACTGCCATCCGCTGTACTGAAGCTGCTTCAGTAATAACGGCACTTGGTAACTGACGGAAGGGCGCGTTTACGTGCCCTTTTGTCTTTTGTCTAATGAGGTGATTGGTCATGGACATGAGCGTCAAACTGAACCTGTCTTACCCTGCGGCAGCGCCACAGAGTGCACCCGCTCCTGTCAGTGCCGATCCGCAGAAGCCCAAGGTGGACGCCGTTGCTGGCGCGAAAGATGCCCAGCAGCCATCGAGCCACACCGACTTGAAAAAAGCGGTCAACGACATAAACGAATTCATCCAGGCTGCCCAGCGCAAACTGGATTTTTCTATTGATGACTCCACCCACCAGGTTGTGGTCAAGGTCATTGCGACCGAAAGCGGTGAGGTCATTCGCCAGATTCCTTCGGAATTGGCCCTGAAACTCGCCCAGAGCCTTCATGACGCCAGCAGCTTGCTGTTTGACGCCAAGGTCTAAACTGGCATGAACTTTGTTGCGAAAACTGCCTAGAGCGTGATTCGTCAATAAAGCATCAGCCCCGGATTAGGAGAAAGACGATGACAGTCGTAGCAGGTCTAACGGTCAACGGCCCGGGTACGGGCATCGACGTTCAAGGTCTTGTTAAGTCGTTGGTGGGGGCGCAAACCGCACCCAAGCAAGCGCAGATCGACAGCCAGACCAAAACATCCACTGCGCAACTGACCTCAATCGGCAAGATCCAGGCGGCTCTGGACGCATTCCGGGGCGCGCTGGACACCATGACCAAGACCGTTAACTTCAGCGGCTTGAGTTCGACGCTGTCGAACGACAAGCTCGCGACGGTCACGTTGGGCCCAGGTGCCGCCGCCGGCAATTTTACGCTGGGTGTCACCCAATTGGCCACGGCGTCAAAGGTCTCCACGGCAGTAATTCCTGGCGGGCCGACGGCCGTTGTCAATTCCGGGGTCTCGGCGACGGTGTTTACGGTCTCCCAGTCCGGCAAGAATTACAGCGTCAGTGTGCCACCGGGCGGAACCCTGCAGCAGGTGCGCGATTCGCTCAACTCGCAGTACGGCAACGCGGGCTTGAGTGCGAACATCCTGACTGACTCCAACGGTTCGCGGTTGGTGGTCACATCATCGACGACCGGTGTCGGTAGCGACATCACCTTCAAGGGTTCCTCGGGCCTGGATACGGGTGCGACGGTTGTGGGCTCGGCGCCGCAGAACGCCATATATAACCTTGATGGCAGCCCTCAAGAGTCCACGAGTAATACCCTGCCCAATGCAATCAGTGGTGTGAGCATTACCTTGACGGGGGTTTCGGCAGCTACTGACGGCCCTAACGGCGCTTCGACGATCAAAGTCTCTGCGAACAGCGCAACCCTGAAGTCGGCAGTCAAGGGCTTCACAGATACCTACAGTGCGTTGGTCAAGGCTGTGAACGCCGAGACTCAGGTCACCACCAATGCCGACGGTTCCGTCACGCCAGGCCCGTTGACCGGGGACAGTTCGGTGCGCAGCATGATGGCATCGATCCGCAACGTGATGAACTCGGTGACCGGTAGCGGCTCGTTTTCATCCCTGGCGCAGTTTGGCGTGACCACGGACCAGACAGCGGGCACCCTGAGCGTCAGTGATGTGGCGTTTGACAAGGCGGCCCTCACAAACGGCTCCGACATCAACAGCATCTTCACCGGCCCCAACGGGCTGTTGGCAAGCCTGACCAATGCGACCGCCAACTTTGCGCTGAGCAAGACCGGGGTGTTCGCCGAAAAGTCCTCGACCCTGCAGGATAACCTCAAGGACCTGACCAACCAACAGACCGCCCTGAACACGCGTTCTGATGCCCTGACGGCCTCCCTGACCCTGAAATACAACGCCATGGACTCCCTGGTTGCGCAGCTCAAGGCCCAAGGCGACAGCGTCATGACCACCCTCAACTCGCTGAACAATCCGAAGTCCACCTGATTGGCGGATGGATAAAGCCCGCCGAAGGCGCTGTGTCAAAGCGCCAGGCGGGCTAAAGTTTTGTGTAACGCCGTCGACATAATAATCAGCGTCCACCCTTTTAGTTGTCGCCTGTCACGAGGTAGAAACATGAATCCCATGAGAGCCCTTCGCCAATACCAGAAGGTCAACACCCACGCCCAGATCTCCGAAGCCAGCCCGCACCGCCTGGTGCAGTTGCTGATGGAAGGCGCACTGGATCGTATGGCGCAGGCCAAGGGTGCGATGGCTCGCGGTGATATCGCGCAGAAGGGGTTGATGCTGGGCAAGGCGGTGGACATCCTCGTCGGGTTACGTGACGGCCTGAACCCCGAGAAGACCCCGGACCCGATTGCACTGCAGCAGTTGGATAACCTGTATGCCTTCATGACCATGCGCCTGCTGGAAGCCAACCGTCAGAATGACGCTGCGATGATCGATGAGGTCGCAGGTCTGATGATTACGCTCAAGGAAGGCTGGGACGGTATTGCCACAGAGGTACAGTAGGCCGTAAGGCCGAGGACGATGTCATGAGCCAAGCATTGCAAAAAATCGACGAGACCCGTGAGGCGCTGTCCGAGGCGTTGGCTGAACGCAACTGGGGTGCGATCGGCGAACTGGATTTGGGCTGCCGCGCGTTGATCGATGCTGCGCTCAACGAGGATTCGGCGGATGAGGCAGCCATTCGGGCAAAACTGGAAGACTTGCTTTCGGTCTACCAGCAGTTGCTTGAGGCGACGACAGGGGAGCGACAGGCTATTTTCGAAGAGATGTCGCAGTTCAACCGAGCTAAACATGCGTCAAAGGTTTACCATATGTTCGGCTGAAGGCTCAGTTAATCCGAACACCGCGCGTCATAAATTTGACTGTGCACGATTTTTTGACTTAACTAGTGCTATTTTCAGACGTCAGAAAGCCGTAGCGCAGAAAATGCCTACAGCAATCTAGATTGCCCCAACTCGAGGGCATTAGAGTTTTACTAGGGAAGTTGCTATTGCATGTGGCGTGAAACCAAAATTCTGCTGATCGATGACGATAGCGTTCGGCGCCGCGATCTGGCGGTGATCCTGAATTTTCTTGGCGAAGAAAATCTACCCTGTGGCAGCCACGACTGGCAGCAGGCGGTCAGCTCTTTGTCGTCGAGCCGCGAAGTCATTTGTGTGCTGATCGGGACAGTAAACGCTCCTGGTGCAGTTCTGGGCTTGTTAAAGACACTGTCGACCTGGGATGAGTTCCTTCCGGTGTTGCTGATGGGCGATATTTCTTCCGTGGACCTTCCGGAAGACCAGCGCCGCCGCGTGCTTTCCACCCTCGAAATGCCCCCCAGCTACAGCAAATTGCTCGACTCCCTGCACCGTGCCCAGGTCTACCGCGAGATGTACGACCAGGCCCGCGAGCGCGGTCGTCACCGCGAACCCAACCTGTTCCGCAGCCTCGTCGGCACCAGTCGTGCGATCCAGCACGTGCGCCAGATGATGCAGCAAGTAGCCGACACCGACGCCAGTGTGCTGATCCTTGGCGAGTCGGGCACCGGCAAGGAAGTGGTCGCACGCAACCTGCACTACCATTCCAAGCGTCGTGACGGGCCGTTCGTGCCGGTCAACTGCGGGGCGATCCCGGCAGAACTGCTGGAAAGCGAACTGTTCGGCCACGAGAAGGGCGCCTTTACCGGGGCGATCACCAGCCGTGCCGGGCGTTTTGAACTGGCCAACGGCGGCACCCTGTTCCTCGACGAAATCGGCGACATGCCGCTGCCGATGCAGGTCAAGCTGCTGCGGGTATTGCAGGAGCGCACCTTCGAGCGCGTGGGCAGCAACAAGACCCAGAGCGTCGACGTACGCATCATCGCGGCCACCCACAAGAACCTCGAAAGCATGATCGAGGTCGGCAGCTTCCGCGAAGACCTGTACTACCGCCTCAACGTATTCCCGATCGAAATGGCGCCCCTGCGCGAGCGCGTCGAAGACATCCCGTTGCTGATGAACGAGCTGATCTCGCGCATGGAACACGAAAAGCGTGGTTCGATTCGCTTCAACTCGGCGGCGATCATGTCCCTGTGTCGCCACGGCTGGCCGGGCAACGTCCGCGAGCTGGCCAACCTGGTGGAGCGCATGGCGATCATGCACCCGTACGGGGTGATCGGCGTGGTCGAGCTGCCGAAGAAATTCCGCTACGTCGACGACGAAGACGAGCAATTGGTGGACAGCCTGCGCAGCGACCTGGAAGAGCGCGTGGCCATCAACGGCCACACGCCGGACTTCGGCTCCACCGCCATGCTGCCGCCGGAAGGCCTGGACTTGAAGGACTACCTCGGCAGCCTCGAACAAGGCCTGATCCAGCAGGCACTCGACGACGCCAACGGTATCGTCGCCCGTGCCGCCGAGCGCCTGCGCATCCGACGTACCACCCTGGTGGAGAAGATGCGCAAGTACGGCATGAGCCGCAAGGAAGGTGATGAACAGGCGGATGATTGACGCCTGTTTTTCAACTGACTGAAAACTAAGCCTATTTTTTTAGGCACGGGTATTGCTACAGCACTCGCAACGTTCCGTTTAACTGACGGTCAGCCAAGCGAGAGAGCATGATGCCCCACGCCGCCCAACTATCTTCGGTCCCTGACACTCAGGGGCCGGCCCCCTCCGTAGAGCAGATCAGCCGCCTCGGGCTTGAACAGGCTTTTTCCCTGTTCAACCAGATGTCGAGCCAGTTGACTGACTCCTACAGCCTGCTGGAAGCCCGGGTTTCCGAGCTTAAAGGCGAGTTGGCCGTGGTCAGTGCCCAGCGCATGGAAGAGCTGGCCGAGAAAGAGCGACTGGCCAACCGTCTGCAAAACCTCCTCGACCTGTTGCCCGGTGGCGTGATCGTCATCGACGAGCAGGGCCGTGTGCGCGAAGCCAACCCGGCGGCCTGCAACATGCTTGGCCTGCCGCTGGAAGGCGAGCTGTGGCGTGAGGTCATCACCCGCTGCTTTGCCCCGCGGGAAGACGACGGCCACGAAATCTCCCTCAAGGATGGGCGCCGCCTGTCCATCGCCACGCGTTCCCTGGATGCCGAGCCCGGCCAGTTGGTGTTGCTCAACGACCTGACTGAAACCCGGCACCTGCAAGACCAGTTGGCCCGCCATGAGCGCCTGTCGTCTTTGGGGCGAATGGTCGCTTCCCTGGCCCACCAGATTCGTACGCCATTGTCGGCCGCGCTGATTTACGCCAGTCATTTGACTGATGAGCAATTGCCCGCCGCCACCCACCAGCGTTTTGCCGGCCGCCTCAAGGAGCGTCTGCACGAACTGGAGCATCAGGTGCGCGACATGCTGGTGTTTGCCCGCGGCGAATTGCCGCTGACCGATCGCGTCACCCCGGCCGCCTTGATGCAGTCCCTGCAAGCGGCGGCCGCCACTCATATCCAGGAAGCGTCAGTCCGTTGGCAGTGCGACAGCCATTACGGCGAGTTGCTGTGCAACCGCGACACCCTGGTGGGCGCGCTGCTCAACCTGATCGAAAACGCGACCCAGGCCAGCGGCCCCGGGGCGCGGCTCAAGGTGCACCTGTACAACCGTGGCGAGACCCTGCGCCTGAGCATCAGCGACAGCGGCAGCGGGATTGACCCGGTGGTGCTGCAGCGCCTCGGCGAGCCTTTTTTTACCACCAAGACCAACGGGACCGGCCTGGGCCTGACCGTGGTCAAGGCAGTCGCCCGTGCACATCAGGGAGAATTGCAGCTGCATTCCCGGTTGGGTCGTGGCACGTGCGCGTTGATCACGCTGCCGCTGTTTTCATGCGCCGTCAGCGCGGAGTAAAAGGTCATGGCTATCAAGGTTTTATTGGTTGAAGACGATCGCGCCCTGCGTGAAGCATTGGCTGACACGCTGTTGCTGGCGGGCCATGACTATCGGGCGGTCGGTTCTGCCGAAGAAGCCCTGGACGCGGTGGAGCAGGAGTCCTTTAGCCTGGTGGTCAGCGACGTCAACATGCCGGGTATGGACGGACACCAGTTGCTCGGCCTGTTGCGTGCGCGCCAGCCGCAACTGCCGGTGCTGCTGATGACCGCCCACGGCGCCGTGGAGCGTGCCGTCGACGCCATGCGTCAGGGCGCTGCGGATTACCTGGTGAAACCCTTCGAACCCAAAGCCTTGATCGAACTGGTCGCCCGGCATGCCTTTGGCACCCTGGGCGCTGCCGAGGGTGAAGGTCCGATTGCCTTCGAACCGGCCAGCGCGCAATTGCTGGAACTGGCGGCCCGTGTTGCCCGCAGCGATTCCACCGTGCTGATCTCCGGCGAGTCCGGTACCGGCAAGGAAGTACTGGCGCGCTACATCCACCAGCAATCCCATCGTGCCAGCCAGCCGTTCATTGCGATCAACTGCGCGGCCATTCCCGACAACATGCTCGAAGCCACCTTGTTCGGCCATGAGAAGGGCTCGTTCACCGGCGCCATCGCGGCGCAGGCCGGCAAGTTCGAACAGGCCGACGGCGGCACCATCCTGCTCGACGAAATCTCCGAAATGCCCCTGGGCCTGCAAGCCAAGTTGCTGCGGGTATTGCAGGAGCGCGAAGTGGAGCGGGTGGGCGCACGCAAGCCGATCCAGCTGGATATCCGTGTGGTCGCCACCACCAACCGCGACCTGGCGGGCGAAGTGGCGGCGGGGCGCTTCCGTGAGGACCTGTTCTACCGGCTCTCGGTGTTCCCGTTGGCCTGGCGCCCGTTGCGCGAGCGCCCGGCCGACATCATCCCGCTGGCCGAGCGCCTGCTGGGCAAGCACGTCAATAAAATGAAGCATGCCCAGGCGCGCTTGTCGGCCGAGGCCCAGGCCTGTCTGATCAGTTACCCGTGGCCCGGCAACGTGCGGGAACTGGACAATGCGATCCAGCGTGCGTTGATTTTGCAGCAGGGCGGCCTGATCCAGCCCCAGGATTTCTGCCTGGCCATGGGCGCGGGCGCAGCCCCGCAGCCGAGCCTGGCTGCCGCGCCACAGGTCGAAGCCGTGCCTGCCGAATCCGCCGGCGCCCTGGGCGACGACCTGCGTCGCCGGGAATTCCAGATGATCATCGACACCCTGCGCTCCGAGCGCGGGCGCCGCAAAGAAGCCGCCGAGCGCCTGGGCATCAGCCCGCGCACCCTGCGCTACAAGCTGGCGCAGATGCGTGACGCCGGGATGGACGTGGAAGCCTACCTCTACGCCACCTGAAAATTCTCAAAGCCGACAGGGCCAGTCGCCTTTTCTTACAGAATGCCACGGAGCTGGCACCCTTGTTGCTACCACCCCTGTAATCGCTGTGTAGTGTCAAAAAATTGCGGGTCGTCGGAGAGAAAGTTCATGAGCCAAGGTGTTGAGTTCAATCGGTTGATGTTGGATATGCGGTCCATGCAAATGGATGCCATGGCTCAACCGAAATCCGCCGCGCAAGCCGTACCGGAATTGGGCCAGAGCAGCTTTGCCGACATGCTCGGCCAGGCCATCAACAAAGTCAGCGACACCCAGCAGGCATCCAATCAGTTGGCGACCGCCTTCGAGATCGGCAAGAGCGGCGTGGACCTCACCGACGTGATGGTCGCCTCGCAAAAAGCCAGCGTTTCATTCCAGGCCTTGACCCAGGTGCGCAACAAACTGGTTCAAGCCTATCAAGACATCATGCAGATGCCGGTTTAAGGACGATTTGAGTCATGGCAGAAGCACTCGTGGATAACGCACCCGCCAAGGCAGACGGCAAGCCGCCGCTGTTTGGCCTGTCGTTCCTGGAAAACCTCTCCGAGATGACCATGTTGCGTCAGGTAGGCCTGATGGTCGGCCTGGCTGCCAGCGTGGCGATTGGTTTTGCCGTGGTGCTGTGGTCCCAGCAACCGGATTACCGTCCGTTGTACGGCAGCCTGGCCGGCATGGATTCCAAGCAGATCATGGAAACCCTGGCGGCGGCAGACATCAGCTACACCGTCGAACCGAATTCCGGCGCCCTGTTGGTCAAGGCCGACGATGTGGCCCGTGCGCGGATGAAACTGGCGGCTGCCGGCGTAACCCCGTCCGACGCGAATATCGGCTTTGAAATCCTCGACAAGGACCAGGGCCTGGGGACCAGCCAGTTCATGGAAGCCACCCGCTACCGTCGCGGCCTGGAAGGCGAACTGGCGCGCACCATCTCTGCCCTGAACAACGTCAAGGGCGCCCGCGTGCACCTGGCGATTCCGAAAAGCTCGGTATTTGTGCGCGATGAACGCAAGCCCAGCGCCTCGGTGCTGGTCGAACTCTTTGCCGGCCGCTCCCTCGAGCCTGGCCAGGTATTGGCGATCATCAACCTGGTGGCCACCAGCGTTCCTGAATTGAGCAAGTCGCAGATCACCGTAGTCGACCAGAAGGGCAACCTGCTGTCGGACCTCGCGGAAAACTCCTCGCTGACCATGGCCGGCAAGCAGTTCGACTACAGCCGTCGCATGGAAAGCATGCTGACCCAGCGGGTGCACAACATCCTGCAACCGGTGTTGGGCAATGATCGCTACAAGGCTGAAGTGTCGGCCGACGTCGACTTCAGCGCCGTCGAATCGACCTCCGAGCAGTTCAACCCGGACCAGCCGGCCCTGCGCAGCGAGCAATCGACCACCGAACAACGTACCGCCAGCAATGGCCCGCAAGGCGTGCCGGGTGCCCTGAGCAACCAGCCACCAACCCCGGCCACTGCCCCGCAAACCACCGGTGGCGCTGCCGCTACCGCAGGCGCGGTGCAGCCTGGCCAGCCGCTGTTGGACGCCAACGGCCAGCAGATCATGGACCCGGCCACCGGCCAGCCCATGCTCGCGCCGTACCCGGCCGACAAGCGCAACCAGTCCACCAAGAACTTCGAGCTTGATCGTTCCATCAGCCACACCAAGCAGCAACAGGGTCGGATCAATCGCCTGTCGGTGTCGGTGGTGGTGGATGACCAGGTCAAGGTCAATGCTGCAG
Source organism: Pseudomonas sp. Ag1 (assembly GCF_000278565.1). Lineage (NCBI taxonomy): Bacteria > Pseudomonadati > Pseudomonadota > Gammaproteobacteria > Pseudomonadales > Pseudomonadaceae > Pseudomonas > Pseudomonas sp. Ag1. The sequence continues at coordinate 6,774 of NZ_AKVH01000097.1, read as the reverse complement.
ACGGCGCCATCACCCGCGCCCCATGGAGCGCCGATGAATTGGCGCGCTTCACTCGCCTGGTGCAGGACGCGGTGGGCTTCGATGCCAGCCGTGGCGACAGCGTCAGCGTGATCAACATGCCGTTCTCCGCCGAGCGTGGCGAAGTCATCGCCGAGGCAGCGTTCTATACTCAGCCGTGGTTCTGGGACATCGTCAAGCAAGTGCTGGGGGTGTTGTTCATTCTGTTGCTGGTGTTCGGCGTGCTGCGCCCGGTGCTCAACAACATCACCGGCCACGGCAAGAAGCAACTGGCCCTGGCCGGCGGCGACGTCGAACTGGGTGGCATGGGCGGCCTCGATGGCGAACTGGCCAACGACCGCGTGAGCCTCGGTGGCCCGCAAAGCATTCTGTTGCCGAGCCCGAGCGAGGGTTATGACGCTCAGTTGAACGCAATCAAGAGCCTGGTGGCCGAAGACCCGGGTCGTGTGGCCCAGGTCGTGAAAGAGTGGATTAACGCAGATGAGTGATAGCCGAGCTGCAGTAGCCAAACTCTCCCGGGTCGACAAAGCCGCCGTGCTGTTGCTGTCCCTCGGAGAAACCGACGCCGCCCAAGTGCTGCGCCACATGGGGCCCAAAGAGGTTCAGCGTGTCGGCGTGGCCATGGCGCAAATGCGCAATGTGCACCGCGAGCAAGTCGAGCAGGTGATGAGCGAGTTCGTCGAGATCGTCGGCGACCAGACCAGCCTGGGCGTCGGCTCCGACAGCTACATTCGCAAGATGCTCACCTCGGCCCTGGGCGAAGACAAGGCCAACGGCCTGATCGACCGCATCCTGCTGGGTGGCAACACCAGCGGCCTCGACAGCCTGAAGTGGATGGAACCGCGGGCCGTGGCCGATGTGATCCGCTACGAACACCCGCAAATCCAGGCGATCGTGGTGGCGTATCTCGACCCCGACCAGGCCGGTGAAGTGCTCGGCCACTTCGACCATAAGGTGCGCCTGGATATCATCCTGCGCGTCTCGTCGTTGAACACCGTGCAGCCAGCGGCCCTGAAAGAACTGAACACGATTCTCGAGAAGCAGTTCTCGGGCAATTCCAACGCTTCGCGCACCACCCTGGGCGGCATCAAGCGTGCGGCCGACATCATGAACTTCCTCGACAGCTCGGTGGAAGGCCAGCTGATGGACTCGATCCGCGAGATCGACGACAGCCTGTCGGTGCAGATCGAAGACCTCATGTTCGTGTTCAACAACCTCTCCGACGTCGACGACCGTGGCATCCAGGCGTTGCTGCGGGAAGTGTCCTCCGACGTACTGGTGCTGGCCCTCAAGGGCTCCGACGAAGGCGTCAAGGAAAAGATCTTCAAGAACATGTCCAAGCGGGCTTCCGAACTGTTGCGCGACGACCTCGAGGCCAAGGGCCCGGTGCGCGTCAGCGACGTGGAAACTGCACAGAAGGAAATCCTCACCATTGCCCGCCGTATGGCCGAAGCCGGAGAAATCGTTCTCGGTGGGAAGGGCGGCGAAGAAATGATTTAAGGCGCCGCGCATGTCGAACAAAGATGAGACGCCCAGCGATCTGATTCGCGCACGGGACGTCGGAGGGTTCGACGTCTGGTCGCTGCCCAGTTTCGACCCGCATCGCCCGGAGCCTGAGCCGGAGCCGGTAGAAGAACCCCCGGCCGAGATGGAAGAAGTGCCGCTGGAGGAAGTCCAGCCACTGACCCTGGAAGAGCTCGAAAGCATTCGCCAGGAAGCCTACAACGAAGGTTTCTCCACCGGCGAGAAGGACGGTTTTCGCAGCACCACCCTCAAGGTCCGCCAGGAAGCCGAGGCCGCGCTGAGCGTCAAGCTGGCCAGCCTGGAAACCCTGATGGGCAGCCTGTTCGAGCCCATCGCCGAGCAGGACTCGCAGATTGAAAAAGCCATGGTCGGGCTGGTGGAGCACATCACCCGCCAGGTGATTCAGCGCGAATTGGCCCTGGACTCCACGCAAATCGAAAGCGTGATGCGCGAAGCCCTCAAGCTGCTGCCCCTGGGCGTCGGCAACGTGCGGCTGTACATCAACCCGCAGGATTTCGAACAGGTCAAAGCCCTGCGCGAGCGCCATGAAGAAACCTGGCGCATCGTCGAAGACGCTGCGCTGCTGCCCGGTGGTTGCCGGGTCGAGACCGAGCACAGCCGCATCGATGCCACGGTGGAGACGCGCATCACGCAGATCATGGCCAAGCTGTTCGATCAGTTGCACGAGCAGGCGCTGCACCCGGCAGAGCCGGACTTGAGCGTCGAGCTGGACACCCCCGATGCGCCTTGATCGCACCAGCTTCGCCAAGCGCCTGGGTGGCTATGCCGAAGTCACCGAGTTGCCCGGCCAGCCGATCCTGGAGGGCCGCCTGCTGCGCATGGTCGGCCTGACCCTGGAAGCCGAAGGCCTGCGCGCCGCCATGGGCAGCCGCTGCATGGTGATCAACGACGACAGCTACCACCCGGTGCAGGTCGAAGCCGAAGTGATGGGGTTCTCCGGCAGCAAAGTATTCCTGATGCCCGTCGGCAGCGTTGCCGGCATTGCCCCCGGCGCTCGCGTGGTGCCGCTGGCCGACACCGGCCGCCTGCCGATGGGCATGAGCATGCTCGGCCGCGTGCTGGATGGCGCCGGGCGCGCCCTCGACGGCAAGGGCGGGATGAAGGCCGAAGACTGGGTGCCGATGGACGGCCCGACCATCAACCCGCTCAAGCGCAACCCCATCAGCGTGCCGCTGGACGTGGGCATTCGCAGCATCAACGGTTTATTGACGGTGGGCCGCGGCCAGCGCCTGGGCCTGTTTGCCGGTACCGGCGTCGGTAAGTCGGTGTTGCTGGGGATGATGACGCGCTTTACCGAGGCCGACATCATCGTGGTCGGACTGATCGGCGAGCGGGGCCGCGAGGTGAAGGAATTCATCGAGCACAGCCTCGGCGAAGAAGGCCTCAAGCGTTCGGTCGTGGTGGCCTCACCGGCGGATGACGCGCCGCTGATGCGCCTGCGCGCCGCGATGTACTGCACGCGCATCGCCGAATATTTTCGCGACAACGGCAAGAACGTCCTGCTGCTGATGGACTCCCTGACCCGTTTCGCCCAGGCCCAGCGGGAAATCGCCCTGGCCATCGGCGAGCCGCCGGCCACCAAGGGCTATCCGCCGTCAGTGTTCGCCAAGCTGCCCAAGCTGGTGGAGCGTGCCGGTAACGCCGAAGCCGGTGGTGGTTCGATCACTGCGTTCTACACCGTACTCTCCGAGGGCGATGACCAGCAGGACCCGATTGCCGACTCGGCGCGGGGCGTGCTCGACGGGCACATCGTGCTGTCCCGGCGCCTGGCCGAAGAAGGGCACTACCCGGCCATCGACATCGAAGCCTCCATCAGCCGGGTGATGCCGTCGGTGGTCACCCCGGAGCACATGATGCGCGCGCAGCAGTTCAAGCAACTGTGGTCGCGTTATCAACAGAGCCGCGACCTGATCAGCGTCGGCGCCTATGTGGCCGGCGGCGATCGCGAGACCGACCTGGCGATTGCCCTGCAACCGCAACTGGTGACGTACCTGCGCCAGGGCCTCAACGACAAGATCAGCATGGGTGAAAGCGAGGCACACCTGGGCACCATCTTTGCGCCGGCGCCGGGCGGATAAACCATGGCCAACACTCGCGCCGCGCGCCTTGCCCCGGTAGTGGACATGGCCGAAAAAGCTGAAAAGACCGCCGTCCAGCGCCTGGGGTACTTCCAGGGCCAGGTTCGCCTGGCGGAAAGCAAGCTGGGGGACCTGGAGCGCTTTCGCGGCGAGTATCAGCAGCAGTGGATCGAGCGTGGCAGCAAGGGCGTCTCCGGGCAGTGGCTGATGGGCTACCAGGGCTTTCTCAACCAGTTGGAAACCGCCGTCGGCCAGCAGCGCCAGAGCCTGGCCTGGCACCAGGCCAACGTCGACAAGGCCCGCGACAGCTGGCAACAGGCCTATGCCCGGGTCGAAGGCCTGCGCAAACTGGTGCAGCGCTACATCGACGAAGCCCGTGCACTGGAAGACAAGCGCGAGCAGAAATTGCTGGATGAATTGTCCCAGCGACTTCCCCGCCAAAACCCCTATTAACCACGCCCTCGCTCCTACACGGATTTGCCCACTTCCCTATCACCTGCTACACCTTGTTGCACATTGCCAATGACAAGGAAGCAGTCGTATGTCAGTCGAATCAGAAGTGTCCCTGGACGGGACGAAGTTGACGATCACCGTCAGGGGGCGATTCGATTTCGGTAGCCACCAGGCCTTTCGTGATGCCTACGAGCGGTTCTACAAGGTGCCCGAGATCTACGTGGTGGACTTGAAGGAAACCACCTACATGGACAGCTCGGCCCTGGGCATGCTCCTGCTGTTGCGTGACCATGCCGGAGGCGACAATGCCGAAGTGCAGGTGGTCAACGCCAACTCCGATGTGCGCAAGATCCTGGCCATTTCCAACTTCGACAAACTGTTCGACCTCACTTGAGCGTCCTGGCCCCGGTCCTCGAGGCGCTGACGGTGTTGATCGCCGAAGACAGCGCCGCCGACCTGTTGTTGCTGTCGACCATCGTGCGCCGCCAGGGCCACCAGGTGCTGACCGCCAGCAACGGCCAGGAAGCGGTCGATGTGTTTACCCGTGAACGGCCGCAGTTGGTGTTGATGGACGCCCTGATGCCGGTGATGGACGGCTTCGAGGCGGCCCGGCAGATCAAGCAGCGGGCGGGGGAGGCGCTGGTGCCGATCATCTTCCTCACCTCCCTGCGCGAGAGCGAAGCCCTGGCCCAGTGCCTGGATGCCGGGGGTGACGACTTCCTGGCCAAACCCTATAACCAGGTGATCCTGGCGGCAAAGATCAATGCCATGGATCGCCTGCGTCGCTTGCAGGCCACGGTGTTGCAGCAACGCGACCTGATCGCCCGGCACCACGACTACCTGCTGCAGGAGCAGCGAGTGGCCAAGGCGGTGTTCGACAAGGTGGCCCACTCGGGCTGCATCAACGCCGCGCCGAATATTCGTTATGTGCAGTCGCCCTACGCGCTGTTCAACGGCGATTTGCTGCTGGCCGCGTACACGCCGTCGGGCGATATGCATGTGCTGCTGGGGGACTTTACCGGCCACGGTTTACCGGCGGCGGTCGGCGCCATGCCCCTGGCGGAAGTGTTCTACGGCATGACTGCCAAGGGCTACGGATTGGCGCAAACCCTGCGGGAGATGAACGCCAAGCTCAAGCGTATCCTGCCGGTGGACATGTTCTGTTGTGCCACCTTGCTGTGCCTCAGCGCCCAGCGACGGGTGGTGGAGGTGTGGAACGGCGGCATGCCCGACGGCTACGTGCATGACGTCACCACCGGCAAGCGCACGCCGCTGGTGTCGCGGCATTTGCCTTTGGGCGTGCTGGCGGCCGAGGCGTTTGATGACCGCACTGAAGTCTGGCCGATGGCGCTGGGTGACCGTGTGTTTTTGCTGTCGGATGGTGTGCTGGATACTGCCGATGCCCATGAACAGTTGTTTGGCGCCGAGCGGTTGCAGCAGGTGTTTGCGGCCAATCGCGAGCCGGACCGGTTGTTCGAGGAGATCGAACAGGCCCTGGCGGGTTTTCGCGGTGAGGTGCGCGATGACATCAGCATGGTGGAGATCAGCCTGCAGGCGGATGAGCCGTTGCGTTCGTCGTCGGTGGTGTATTCCGACAGTGGGCAGTCGTCGCCGCTGGATTGGTCGGTAAGTTTTGAGTTTCGTGCCGAGACGCTCAAGTCCTACAACCCTTTGCCGTATTTGTTGCAGTTGCTGTTGGAGATTCATGGGCTGCGGGAGCAGAGCGGGGCGTTGTACAGCGTGATGGCAGAGTTGTATTCCAATGCGCTTGAACATGGTGTGCTGGGGCTGGATTCGCGGCTCAAGCGGGATGCACAGGGGTTTGCTGCGTATTACCGCGAGCGTAATGAGCGGCTGGCGCGGTTGGATAGCGGGTATGTGCGGGTGCACTTGGATGTGGTGCCGACCGGGGAGGGGGGGGGTCTGACGCTGCGGATCGAGGACAGTGGGGCCGGGTTTGATGTGGATAAGGTGCTGGCCAGGCCGCTGGATGTTGACCGTCTGTCTGGTAGGGGATTGAGCCTGGTGCGCCAGTTGAGCAGCGATGTAGGCTGGTCTGACGGCGGGCGGTGTGTGTGCGTGGAGTTTTCATGGAAGGCTCTGGCATAATCCGCCGATTCTTGATCAAGGAGCGAACAAGTGGCAGAGATTCATCTGGACCCCGATGTGCTGACTGGCTTGCAGGAGGTCATGGAGGGCGAGTATCCGAAGCTGCTCGACACTTTTCTCGATGACTCGCAAAAGCGGGTAGAGGCGTTGCGCCGGGCTCGGGATGATGCCAAGGCGCTTGGGCGGATTGCGCATAGCTTCAAGGGGAGTAGCGGTAATCTTGGGGCGGTGCGGTTGGCTGAGCTTTGTCAGTTGCTCGAGGATAAGTCCGCCAAGCCTGTGGTTGCGGATTTGGCGCAGTTGGTGGATGAGATTGACCATGAATTCGCGCTGGTGCGGCCGTTGTATGAGCATGAGCGGGGGCGGTTTCAGCTCTGACGCTTTTGGTGTGTATATCGGTTTCTTCGGTAACGGCGGCTTATGGTTTCGCTCTTGCAGCGAGTCACTTTGCAAAAGCGGCACAGTAACCAAAGCGCTCTGCCCCATCAAAAACCAGAGCGAAAGCAGAGCTGCTTTTCTGTGGGAGCGGGCTTGCTCGCGAAAAACCTGAGAGCGCCGCGTTCATCCAGAA